>VRUE01000051.1:0-2330 GCA_019456285.1 Solirubrobacterales bacterium
TGGTCGCCCTCTACGAGCACAGCGTCTTCACCCAGGGGGCGATCTGGGGGATCGACTCCTTCGACCAGTGGGGGGTCGAGCTGGGCAAGGCGCTGGCGGTGGCAATCATCCCTGAGCTGCAGGCCGAGGAGGAGCCGAAGCTCGCTCACGACAGCTCCACCAAGGCGCTGATCCGCCGCTACCGTCAGGCGAGGCGCGAGGAGTAGCGATGCCCCTGCTCGACGCCCTCCCGCTGGCGGCATCGGAGTCCAACCTGCTCGCCGCGCGTGAGCTGATGGCCTTCACGCTCGCCTTCCACATCGTCCTCGCCTGCATCGGGGTCGCCTTCCCGGCGATCGTCCTCACCGCCAACTACCTCGGCCTCAAACGCAACGACGCCGACGCGATGCGGCTGGCGCGGCGCTGGTCGAAGGTCGCCGCCGTCACCTTCGCCACCGGCGCGGTCACCGGCACCGTGCTCAGTTTCGAGTTCGGCCTGCTCTGGCCGGGGTTCATGGAGCGCTTCGGCGCCGCCTTCGGGATCGCCTTCGCGATCGAGGGCCTCTTCTTCTTCACCGAGGCGATCTTCCTGGCGATCTACATCTACGGCTGGAAGCGGCTGAGCGGCTGGGCGCACTTCTGGTCGGGGGTGCCGATGCTCGTTGCCGGCATCGGCGGCGCCTTCGCGGTGGTCGCGGCAAACGCCTGGATGAACACGCCGCAGGGGTTCACCCTCGACGCGGCCGGCAAGGTAGTCGACACGGCGCCCTTCGACATCCTCTTCAGCCCGGCCTGGAGCTACGAGGTGCCGCACATGATCCTCGCCGCCTACATGGTCGCCGGCTTCCTCTTCGCCTCGGTCTACGCGGTCGGGATGCTGCGCGGCAGGCGCGACCGCCACCACCGCCTCGGCCTGCTGATCCCGCTGACGATCGCCTGCATCGCGACGCCGGTGCAGATCTTCTTCGGCGACATTGCGGCGCGGGGCGTCGCCGACCACCAGCCGGCCAAGTTCGCCGGCTTCGAGTGCATCCAGGAGACCGGCCCCGACCAGACCGAGTACATCGGCGGCATCTGTACCGACGACGGGGTGAAGGGCGCGATCGGCATCCCCGGCCTCGACTCGCTGCTGGTCGGCTTCAGCACCGACACGGTGGTCACCGGGCTCGAGGACATCCCGGCCGACGAGCGCCCCCCGGCCAACACCCTGCTGCACCTCTCCTTCGACGCGATGGTCGGCATCGGCTCCGCCCTGCTCGGGCTGGCGGTCTGGCTCGCCGTCGTCTGGCGGCGGCGGCGGGACATCCCCCGGACGCCCTGGTTCCTGCGCGCCGTCGCGGTCTCCGGCGCGGCGGCGATCGTCGCGATGTGGGCGGGGTGGATCGTCACCGAGGTCGGGCGCCAGCCCTGGATCGTGCAGGGCTTCATGCGGACTGAAGACGCGGTGACCGAGGCGGAGGGGATCTGGTTCGCCTTCGCCGGAGTCCTCGCCCTCTACGCGGCGCTCGGCACGGCGGCGATCCTCGTCCTGCGGGGGATGGCGAGGCGCTGGCGCGAGCAGGGGGAGGGCGGCGAGAAGGAGACGCCCTACGGGCCGGCGGCGACCAGCGAGGAAGCGGTCCGGTGAGCAAGGCCGACGCTGCGGTGGTCATCCTCTGGGTCGGGGCGACCATGTACGCGATCTTCGGCGGCGCCGACTTCGGTGGCGGCCTCTGGGACCTGATCGCCGGCGACGCCGAGAAGGGCAGGCGGCCGCGGGCGCGGATCCAACGCTCGCTGACCCCCGTCTGGGAGGCCAACCACGTCTGGCTGATCTTCATCCTCGTGGTGCTCTGGACGGCCTTCCCGGAGGCGTTCGCCGCGGTCATGTCGACGCTCTACGTGCCGCTGTCGCTCGCCGCGCTGGGGATCGTCCTGCGCGGCGCCGGCTTTGCCTTTCGCAAGTCGGTCGACTCGCTGCCGGCGCAGCGCGCGCTCGGCGCCGCCTTCGCGGTCTCCTCGGTGATGACCCCGTTCTTCATGGGCACGGTCGTCGGCGCGATCGCCGCCGGCAACGTCCCGGCGGCGGGCAACGGCGATGCCTTCTCCAGCTGGATCGAGCCGCTGCCGCTGCTGACCGGGGCGATGTTCGCCGCCAGCGGCGCCTACCTGGCGGCGGTCTTCCTGATCGCCGACTCGCGGCGCTCGGGAGACGCCGAGATGGAGGACTACTTCGCCCGCCGGGCGCTGGCGGCGGCGACCGTCGCCGGCGCCTTCGCGGTGGCCGGGATCTTCGCGCTGCGCGCCGACGCGCGCTTCGTCTTCGACGGGCTGACCGGTGAGGGCCTGCCCCTGGTGATCCTCTCGGCGCT
>VRUE01000051.1:2430-15620 GCA_019456285.1 Solirubrobacterales bacterium
GCGCTGCGCGCCGACGCGCGCTTCGTCTTCGACGGGCTGACCGGTGAGGGCCTGCCCCTGGTGATCCTCTCGGCGCTTTGCGGCCTGGCCGTGCTGGCGATGCTGGTCCGGGGGGAGCGGCGCGGCCTGCGCCCGCTCGCGGGGCTTGCGGTCACTGCGGTGATCTGGGGCTGGGGCGTCGCCCAGTATCCCTACCTGCTGCCGACCTCGCTGGAGATCTCCGCAGCGGCCGCCCCCGATCCGACCCTGATCACCGTCCTGGTTGTCTTCGGCATTGCGGCCGTGACCATCCTGCCTGCCCTCGGCCTGCTCTACACGCTGAGCCAGCGCGACCTGGTGGGCGAGGGCGACGAGCGCAGTTAGTGACTATCCGAAAACCCCCGCGCACGCCTGGCGGCGACGGACGCTGCGCGGATGCGTCGTCCTCAGTCGGCCAAATAGCGCATGACTATTCGGCCTCCCTGCGTCCTTGCCCCGCTTGGTCCGGCGCTCGCCAGCCACACACGCGGGTTTTCGGATAGTCACTTAGTTACTCGAGTTTCGGGATTTTGCCCCGGCCTCGATACGACGCCTGGGCGGCGCCTCCGAATTTCCCCCTGTTCCCCCCCTCACCCTCATTGCGGGGGAAATTGGTGCCTCGTGCGTGCGTGCGCCCGAAAAGTCCCGAAACTCGAGTTAGTTAGTCCGGCGGGATGAGCGAGGCCGGGATCGACGCGGTCCTGTTCGATGTCGACGGCACCCTGCTGGCCACCGGCGGCGCCGGTGGCGTCGCCTGGCAGCGCGCCTTCGAGGAGCTCTACGGGGTCGAAGCAAACATCTCCGAGCACACCGACGCCGGCATGACCGATCCCGAGATCGCCGCGATCGTCTTCCGCGAGGTGATCGGCCGCGAGGGCAGCCCGGCGGAGCGCGCCAAGGCGATCGCCGGCTACCTCAGCCACCTCTCCGACACCGTCGCCGAGTCGGAGGGCTACCGGGTGATGCCGGGGGTCGAGGAGCTGCTGCCGCAGCTGATCGAGAAAGGCGTCCTGCTCGGGCTGGTCACCGGCAACATCGAGGCCGCCGCCCACATCAAGCTCGCCCGCGGCCGGCTCAACGGCTTCTTCAGCTTCGGCGGCTACGGCTCCGACTCCCCCGACCGCACCGAGGTCACCAAGCAGGCGCTGCGGCGCGGCGAGCTGGTCTCCGGCGGCGCCCTCGCCGGCGGCGCCTGCATCGCGGTCGGCGACACCCCCCGCGACGTCGAGGCGGGCCACGGCGCCGGCATCAAGGTGGTCGGTGTCGCCACCGGCAGCTACAGCGTCGAGCAGCTCCAGGACGCCGGCGCCGATTGGGCTCTCCCGACGCTCGAGAGAGACTTCCCCGCCTGAACTCCCCGGACGTGCCCTACGTTTTTCCCCCTATGGGGTGGGTCTTGTTCCGGCACCCCCCGCGGAATCGGAATTCGGTCGTCTAGTCCCTGGGGTGTGTGAGTTTGACCGCGATATAGATGGTCAAACTCACACACCCCCTAGCTAATCTAGGCGAGGGTGGACCTCGCCTGGTAGATGGAGGTGAAGTCGCTCTCGAAGCCGTTGCGGGCGGCGCGCAGGTAGAGGCGCCAGACGCGGACCCGTTCGGGGCCGGCGAGGCGGACCGCCTCGTCGAGGTTCTGATCGAGGCGGCGTGCCCAGTGGCGCAGCGTCTCCGCGTACTCGGCGCCGAACTCCTCGACGTGGCGGGTGACGAAGCCGGCCCGTTCCAGCGCCAGCAGCACCCGCGAGAGGTGAAGCGGGTCGGCGTCGGGGAAGACGTAGCGCTGCGAGAACGGCCCCGCTTCGGGGTCGGTGTGGCGGAGGCGGGCGATGCCGTGGTTGAGCAGCCGCCCGCCCGGCTCGAGCAGGCCGGCGAGGGTGCGCGCGTAGACGTCGATCTGCTCGGCGCCGACGTGCTCGACCATGCCGATGCTGGCGATCGCGTCGAAGCGCTCGCCGGCCAGGTCGCGGTAGTCCATGACGCGGATCTCGACCCGGTCGGAGACGCCCGCCGCCTCGGCCCGCCGCCGGGCCTTCTCGGCCTGTGGGGGCGAGAGGGTGATGCCGACCACCCGCGCGCCGTGGCGCGTCGCCGCCCACAGCGGGAAGCTGCCCCAGCCGCAGCCGACGTCCAGCACCCGCTCGCCCTCCTGCAGCGCCAGCTTGCGGCAGACTATCTCCAGCTTCTCCTCCTGCGCCGCCTCCAGCGTTTCCGCCCCGGGTGAGAAGATCGCGCAGCTGTAGGTCATCGAGTCGTCGAGGAAGAGCGAGAAGAACTCGTTGGAGACGTCGTAGTGGTGGCGGACCGCCTCGGCGTCGCGTTCCTTGCTGTGGCGGCGGCCGCTGGGGCGTAGCTCGGAGGCGGGGCGGCGCGGCGGCCGGGTCAGCCCTGCGGCGCGAGCCGCGCCGAGCAGCAGCCGCGCCTTGTCGCCCCCTTCCAGGGGCGGCGGCTTCCAGCTGTCGAGCACCTCGATCACCGCGTCGATGTCGTCGACCTCGATCTCGCCGCTGACGTAGGCGCGGCCGAGCCCGAGCTGGCCCGGCGCCCGCAGCACGTGGGCGGCGGCCCGCGGCGAGCGCACGTAGAGGGTAGGCTCGCCGTCGTCGCTGGCGGGCAGGCGCGTGCCGTCCCAGAACTCGACCGTGAACGGTCGCTCGGGGATGCGTCCCTCGATCTCCCGCCGCAGTCTCGCGGTGCTGGCAAAGGGCATTTAGCTGAGCCTATCTCGATCCGCTCCCTGGCCGTGAGGCCGAGGCACGCGGGCGTATGATCGCCGTGGCATGGCAGCCGCTGGTCCCCTTCCCTCAGACATCCAGCCGGTCGCAAACGAGACCCGCGACCGGATCGTCACCGGCCTGGTCACGCTGATCCCGTTCGTGGCGATCGGCCTCGCCGGCTGGCAGGTCTGGGACAAAGCGCTGCACTGGCGGGACGTGATGCTCTTCGTCGCGCTCTACATCCCGACCGGGCTGGGGATCACGGTCGGCTTCCACCGCCACCTCACCCATCGCGCCTTCAAGACCCACCCGTGGCTGCGCGGCCTGCTGGGGATCCTCGGCTCGGTCGCGATCGAGGGGCCTGTCGTCTCCTGGGTCGCCGACCACCGCAAGCACCACGCCTTCTCCGACAAGGAGGGAGACCCGCACAGCCCCCACGTCGACCACGGGGTCGGCCTGCGCGGCGCCCTGCGCGGCCTCCTCCACGCCCACGTGGGATGGCTCTTCATCCACACCCAGCGCGGCAACAAGGAGCGCTTCGCGCCGGACCTGCTCAAGGACCCGGTGATCAGCTGGGTCGACCGCACCTTCGTGCTCTGGACGCTCCTCGGCCTCTTCATTCCCTTCGCGCTCGGCTGGGTGATCGGCGGCACCTTCTTCGCGGCCCTCACCGCCCTGCTCTGGGGCGGCCTGGTCAGGGTCTTCGTCCTACACCACACCACCTACAGCATCAACTCGCTCTGCCACGTCTTCGGTCGTCGCGACTACGAGACGGGCGACGAGTCGCGCAACCTCGCCCTGATCGCCCTGCCGACTCTGGGCGAGGCTTGGCACAACAACCACCACGCCTTCCCGACCTCCGCCGTCCATGGCCTCCGCCGCTGGCAGCTCGACCCATCGGCCGCGGTGATCAACGCCCTTGAGCGCCTCGGCCTGATCTGGGACGTGGTCCGGGTCAGCCCGGAGCGCATGGCTGCTAAGTGATTATCCGCTAGGGAGCTTCTTCGGACTCATACCAATCGATCCATCTTCCGCAAGCGTCGCGAAGCGCCACTGTCCGGTGCGGTTCGGCGGGAACTGCAGCCAACTCTCCCACGTACGCTTTGCCGTCGTAGCCGGTGAGGCTCTGGAGGGCGGTCGCCTCCGCGGTGTGGAGCGTGAAGCGAACCCGGCCGCCGACGCTGACGATCTCGCCCGCCGGCCAGAACTGGCCGTTGTTGGAGAGGCTGATCGTGTCGGGGCGCTGGCCGTCGAGGGCGGGTTTCAGCGGCTCGCGGAAGCCCGGCGCGGTCAGGGTCAGGCCGAAGGGGGAGAAGTACTGCAGCGAGAGGCGCCAGCGCCCCGCCGGCAGGCGCAGCGTCTGCGACGTTCGCTCACCCGTGCCCAGCACGCTGCCCTCGTCCCAGCGCCTCTTCGGGCCGATCTCCGGCGCCGGGAAGAGCGAGGCGCGGCCCGGGTTGGAGGTGAGGATGCGGATCTCCGGCGCGGCGCAGCCGGCCAGCGCCGCGGGCGCCGTCCCCTCCAGCAACACGTGTCGGTCTGCCGGCGTCGGCCCGGTCCGTTCCCACAGCAGGTAGGAGGGGGTGGCCGCGATGCGCCGGAAGTTGGGCGGCGCCTGGCTGTCCCAAGCCGCCCGCCCGGTCACCACGTAGGGGAAGCGGTCGAGGGTGCCGCGCGAGAAGGAGTCGAAGTCGATCGGGCTGTAGGCGTCGCCGGTGTCGAAGGGCTTCTCGAGGTTCTGGGCGACCTCGGAGTCGGGGAACTCGACCAGCGGCACATGGGTGTCGGCGCTGAGCAGCTCGTAGGCGGCGTAGCGGTCCTGGCCGGCGTAAAGGACCGGCTCGCCGTGCAGGGTCGGCAAGAAGGCGCGCAGCTCGGCGCCGTGGCCGGGAGGCCCGACCGGCGCGTCGCGCAGCGCCAGGAAGCTCGAGTAGGCGGCGCCGCCGACGAAGGCGACCGCCAGCGCCCCCCAGGCGAGCCGCCGCGCAACCCCCGGCATCCCCGCCGACGGGGAGGGGGCCAGCTCGGCGAGCAGTGGCCGGATCGCGACCAGCATCGCCAGCGGCGCCGCGATCATCAGCGCCTTGGCCTGCGGGTAGTCGCCGCTGAACGGCAGCGAGAGGAGGTAGAGGACGGCGCAGGCGCCCAGCGCGATCGGGACCGCGAGCTCGCGCCGCCGCACCCACCAGACGGTTCCCACCAGCAGGGCCAGCGCCGCGACCGTGCCGGCGAGACCGGTCAGCTGGGCGCCGCCGACCGCGTCGAGGCGGTAGTTGGACGCCGGCCAGATCCCCAGCGCCTCGACCGGCGAGACCGGCCCGTAGGTGTTGCTTCCGGCCACCTTGTTGAAGCCGTGGGCGAAGCCGAAGGGGCCGACCAGCGTGACCGCCGCGCCGAGCGCGGCCAGGACGGCGATCGCGGCCAGGGTCACCGGCCGCAGCAGGAAGCGCAGCAGCGCCCGCGGCGCCAGCGTCCGTCGCACCTCGGGCAGCGTCAGGCTCCAGAGTGCGACGATCGCGATCGGCCAGGCGAGCCCGGCGAAGCTGTATGAGAAGAAGATGCCGCCGGCGAGGGCGAGGTAGGGGAGGGTGAAGCGCAGCCGCGCCCAGGCCCCGGCCGGCGGGCGGCTGGGGTTGCGCAGCGCCACCGCAAAGGCGAGCACGAAGAGCGCCTCGGTCATCTCCTTGAAGGCGGCCTGGGCGAAGTAGGAGGCGACAAGGTAGGGGACCGCGACCAGGGTCGCCGCGGCCACCCGTCGCACCGGGCCGAGCCCCGGCAGCGCCGCCAGCGCGGTCAGCGCGGTGAGCACCCCGATCGCGAAGATCTCACCCACGAAGGCCTTGCCGAGCTCGATCCCCGGCACGGCTGCGGCGGCGACCGCCAGTCCGTGCGGCCCGAGCGGGTAGCCGGCGTCGGGCGTCGGCCCGAAGCCGCTGCGCAGCCACTCGGCCCAGGCGAGATGAAGCCCGAGGTCGTTGTTGAAGCCGACCCCGAGCAGGCCCCAGCGCCCGCTCATCGCGAAGGGGATCGAGAGAACCAGCGCGACGACCAGCGCGACCGGCAGTCCGCGCCGCAGGGCGCCGCTCGCACGGTGGGGCGCCCGCGCCACCACGACGGCCGCGGCGACGATCAGCAGGACCAGGCCCAGCGTCGCCGAGGTGCCGTGCCCGGGCCCCCGGGCCAGCGCGCCGGTCACCGTTAGGACGGCGCCGAAGCCGATCGCCGGCTCCAGCCACGACCAGGAGTCGCGCCCCGCCACGGCAAGCAACGCGCGCCCGACGAGCAGTGAGGCGGCGCAGATCAACGCCGCCGAGGCGTAGGTCTCGAGCATTGAGGGCCGGAAACTACCGGCTCAGTGACTCAGTGCTTCTCGGCCGCGCGCTCCAGCGTCTCGCGCAGGTTCTCCCCGCGCAGCGGCTCGCCGTGCCCAGCGCAGACGACCGCCGGCTCCAGCGCCGCCAGCTTGCGCACCGACTCCTTCGCCTTGGCGTGGTCCCAGGCCCAGGCGGGGTGGGGGACGCTCGCCTCCCCGGCGGGCAGCGGCCGCAGCCGCGCCGAGTCGACGAAGTAGACGACGTCGCTGACGATCGCCAGCCGGTCGCTCTCCCGCCACAGTCCGATCAGCCCCGGCGCGTGGCCGGGGAGGTGGACGACGCGGAAGCCGGCGACCTCGTCGCCGTCGGCGACGCTGCCCGCGATCCTCACCGCGCCGCCGTCCCAACGCCGCAGCAGCAGCGGGTAGATCCAGCGCACCGGGGCGACCGGGAGCTGGGAGAGGTCCATGTATGGAGTGATCGAGGCGCTGCTTTCGGCGTCGGCGACCTCGTCGGGATGGCAGTGGACGGGAGCGCCCATCGAGGGCGCCGTGCCGCGGTGATCGGCGTGCGCGTGCCCGAGCACGACCCGCTTCAGCCCGCCCAGCCGCTCCGCCGCCGCCCGGGCGGCCTTCGTCATCGCCTTGCTGCCGGCGTCGAACTGCACCACGCCTCCCTCGTCCTTGAGGAAGTAGATGTTCATCGACCGCCGCAGGTCCCCTCGCAACAGCCAGACCCCGTCGGCCACCCTCTCCATGACAGCCAGCCTATCTGCACCCTCGCCGCCGATGGGCCGATTCCGTCCAATATGCGGACGCTTTCGGCCCGTCGGCGGAGAGTTCGGGGCGGCTAGGGTTCCGGCCATGCCGACGCTCTGGAAAGCCGGGATGGCGGTGCTGATCGTCTGCCTCGTCGCCTCGATGGCGATTGCGGCGGTTCGCCTCGCGACGACGCCGACCGAGATCCTCGGCGACGGCTTCCGCGGCCTTCCGGCCCGCCAGGCTCCGCGTTAGTATCCGCCGGGTTCAGCGACCGAGCAGAGGAGGCGGGGCGTGTTCACTCGCATCGTGGTTGGAACCGACGGATCGGAAACCGCCGCCGAGGCCGTCAGCCAGGCCGTTGACCTCGCCAAGCTGTCCGGCGCCCAGCTCAGCATCGTCAGCGCCTACGAGCCGGTCCCGAAGCGGCGGGTCGAAGGGGAGCAGCAGGGGGCCCCGGCGGACGTCCAGCACGAGATCGGTCCCCGCGAGGACGTCAATCTGGTCCTCGACGCCGCTGCCGCGGTCGCCAGGAAGGAGGGGCTGGAGGTCCAGACCCACCCGGTCGAGGGCAACCCGGCCGACGCCATCCTCAACGTCGCCGAAGATACCGGCGCCGACCTGATCGTGGTCGGCAACAAGGGGATGGCCGGGGCGCGCCGCTTCCTGCTCGGCAGCGTTCCCAACAACGTCTCCCATCACGCTCCCTGCAGCGTGATCATCGTCCGCACTACGTAGTCACTTGAACGCCGGGTCGGTCGCCTTTCCGGCGTCGATCAAGCCCGCTCCCTGCCGGGTCGGCGGCAGGCCGAGGCTGCGGGCGGTCAGCCTCAGCCGCCGCGCGACGCGGTTCACCTTCCCCCGCCGCTTCGCCTTCGGGTCGACCGTCCCGGCGGCGAGGACCATCGCCGCGACGGCGGAGACGTGAGCGGCCGCCATCGAGGTGCCGATGTAGTTGCCCGGCTCGCCGAAGCGCCGCGTGTTGCCGCCCTTCAGGGTGACCTGGTAGATCGGGTTTGCCGAGACCGACGGGCAGCCGGCCGCCGCCGTGCCGCCGCCGGGGGCGACGAGGTCGACGCCCTTGCCCCCCAGCGAGTAGCTGCCCAGGCAGCCGCCCTGGGTCGTGCCCCCGACGCCGATCACCCGCGGGCCGGTGGCGGGCGGGGAGACGCAGGTCTCCGAGCCCAGGTTGCCGATCGACGCCACGGTGACGATCCCCCTGGCGTAGGCGCGGCGCAGGGCGGCGTTGATCCCCGGCACCCGCTTGCCGCAGCCGAAGTTGAAGCTCATGTTGATCACGTCGGCGCCGCGGGCGACCGCGAGGTGGATGCCCCGGGCGATGTCGTCCGCCTGGCCGCTGCCGTGCCGGTCGAGGACGCGGACGGGCATCAGCTTGGCGCGGTAGGCGAGGCCGGTCAGCCCAACGCCGTTGTTGGTCTTCCCGGCGATCGTCCCGGCGATGTGGGTGCCGTGGCCGTTGCGGTCGAGCGGCAGCCGGGAGCCGCCGACGAAGTCGTAGCCCTTGGTGAACTGCCCGGACGTGAAGTCGGGGCTGCGCCGGTAGCGCCGGCCCTTCGAGCGATAGGCGATCCCGGTGTCGAGGACGGCGATCGTGATGCCCCTGGCGCCCGGGCGCTTCGCGGCGGCCAGGTTCCTCCAGGCGCCGACCGCGTCGATGCCACCGGGCGAGGTGGGCAGCTCCGCCGTGCCGGCGCCTTCCCAGGGCAGGAAGTTCCACTGTTTCGAGACCCAGCCGCCGGGCGCGGGAGCGCCGGTCAGTGCGCCCGGGTCGTTGGGGATGCCCGAGGGTGGGAACGGCGCCACCGAGGCGGTGGCGATGTAGTTCGGCTCCGCGTAAGCGACGCGCGGGCTGCGCCGCAGCGCCGCCGCGGCCCTCCGCACGCCGACCCGGCGCGGCAGCACCACCGCCCGTCCGAACCGCTGCCCCTCGAACTTGACCACGACCTGGCGCGGGGCGAACTCCCGCGCCGAGGCGATCCCCGTCGCCGCGCCGGCCGGCGCCGGGCTGGCGGCGAGCGCCACGAGCAGCGTCAGGGCGGTGAGGGTTGGAAGGCGTCGGCTCATCTGGGTCTCGGCTCGTGGAATCCCTGCGATCGAACAACTTTCACCTAACACGAGCCAGCCGGCGAAGTTGTTCGTCGCACATACTTCCGGATCGATGCCGGGCGACGCTTCCAGATCCCAGCACGAGCGCCTGATGGCGCTGGCGATCGAGCGCGCCCGCGAGGCCGAGGGCCACGGCGACGTGCCGATCGGCGCCGTCGTCGCCCGTGACGGCGAGCCGCTCGCCGTCGCCGGCAACGAGCGCGAGCTGCGCCGCGACCCCACCGCCCACGCCGAGATCCTCGCGATCCGCGCCGCCGCCGAAGCGCTGGGCGGCTGGCGCCTGCCGGGCACGACCCTCTACGTCACCCTCGAGCCTTGCGCGATGTGCGCCGGGGCGATCGTCCTCGCCCGCATCGCCGCGCTCGTCTTCGGCGCTCCCGACCCGAAGGCCGGCGCCGCCGGCAGCGTCCTCGACGTCCTCGGCGAGCCGGCCCTCAACCATCGCCCGGCCGTGATCGGCGGTGTGATGGGGGACGAGTGCGCGGCCCTGCTGGCGGCCTTCTTCGCGGCCCGCCGCTGATCTGAGCCAATATCCTTGGGGGAACCCGGAGAGGTGTCCGAGTGGCTTAAGGAGCGCGACTGGAAATCGCGTGGGCGGGGTTAACCCGCCTCGTGGGTTCGAATCCCACCCTCTCCGTTACGGGTGGCCGCGGGCTGCTCCCGCGGGCGCGCCCAGGTCCATCGCGATCGGCTCGCGCTCCGGCAGTGTGGCCGCCGGCCGTCGGCCGCGCAGCCGCTCGCGGCTGCACACCACGTAGCACCACTCCATCAAGCGCATCCGCGAGCTCGGGTCGATCTCGGCGACCGTGGCGCCGATAAAGAAGCGACCCTCGGCCTTGCGGCAGGAGCGGACCTCCACCCGGGTGGCGACCTCGTGCACCATGCCGCTCGCGTCTCGGAGCCCGAGCAGGACCGAGGGGCGCGAGCCGACCTCCAGCGGCGCGTCCATGGCCAGTCCGACGCCGGCCGGGCTGGCGTCGACCAGCCGTCCGCCGACGTGCCCCGCGTTGGTGAAGCAGTGCGCCGGGGCGTCGCCCTCGAGCCGGTAGGTCTGACGCCGCTGCCGGCGACGGCCGACCGTGAGCAGGGTGCGCAGCACGCGGCGCAGTTCGATCAGGCCGAGCAGCGGGACGATGATCGCGGCGATCCCGGGCAGGTCGGGCAGCGGCCCGGCGCCGGCGAGGTCAAGCAGGCGCAAGGCGGTTCCGCCGGCCAGGATGACCGCGGCGGCCACCACCAGGGGCAGCTTGCGCACAGCCTTGATGCCGCCGCCGTCACGTCCCTGCTTCGGCGTCACCTTGAAGGCGGTGCGGCCGGGGCGCACGACGCAGCGAAGCGCCCGCGTGTAGATCTCCATCGTCAGCAGCTCGTAGTGGGCGGTCTCGCGGATGCGCATGAAGCCGCGCGCCAGCGCCGACCCGGCGAAGAGGTTGAGCGTCACCGCGGGCAGCCAGAGCGCCGCCAGCGCCCCCACGCTGACCTTCATCGGCAGCTCGCCGGTCCACAGCACCAGCCCCAGGGTGAGCAGCAGCAGGAAGCGCATCGGCGGGGCGAGGTAGGCGGCGAGGCTGGCGAAGTAGGAGAGGCGCTGCAGCGGCCGCAGCTCGCGGGCGCGCAGCGGCGACTCCGGCAGGGTGAAGACGGCGAGGTTGCCGCGCGCCCAGCGGTCGCGCTGAAGCAGGTAGCCGTCGAGGTCGTGCGGCGCCAGCCCCTGCACCAGGACCTCGTCGTGGTAGCGGCTCTCCCAGCCGTGGCGCTGTATGCGGATCGTGGTGTGGAAATCCTCGGCGATCGTCTCGGTGGCGACGCCGCCGATGTCGAGCAGCGCCTCGCGGCGGATCAGCGCCGCCGAGCCGCACCAGTAGGCGGCGCCGTGGCGGTTCTTGCCGGGGCAGACCACCCGGTAGAAGAACGACTGCTCGTGGCGGCCGACCACGTAGTGCTGGACCGAGTCGTGGTTGAAGAAGTCGTGCGGGGTTTGCACCAGGGCGACCCGCTCGTCGTCGAAGTAGCCGACCAGGGCGTCGAGCGCGTCCGGCATCGGCACGTGATCGGCGTCGAGCATCAGCACCAGCTCGCCGTCGGTGCACGGCAGCGCCGCGTTGATGTTGCCGGCCTTGGCGTGCGAGTTGTCGGGGCGGGTCAGGTAGCGGGCGCCCGCCAGCTTCGCCAACTCCTCCATCTCCGGCCGCCGCCCGTCGTCGAGCAGCCAGGTCGTGTGGGGATAGGTGAGGGCGCGGCAGCCGGACAGCGTTGCCGCCACCACCTCGGTCGACTCGTCGTAGGTGCAGACGTATACGTCGACCTTGCGCCCGGCCCTCGCCGGCGGCCGCACCGCCGGCGGGCGCGACCACGAGTACCAGGTCAGCGTCCCCAGCGCCCAGAGCCCGTACACCTCGGTGACCAGCAGCATCGTGAAGGCGAGCGGGCTGGCGCCCTCGCCGCTCCAGCCGATCCGCCAGGTCAGGTAGGCGAGCCCCCAGAGCAGCGCCGCCACGGCAAGCGCGCGCAGCAGCAGCGCCCGCCGGTCGAAGAATCGCCCCATCCTGGTCTGTCGGCTGCCTTGCACGATTCCCTGATCGGCGCGCCGCGCGCCGGCCTTGAGCGCTGGGACGCCCCGCCGACGGGCGAGCGGCGCCCCCCCCCGTAGAATCAGCGGCTGGACCGACTTCCCGGAGGGGTGCCGGAGTGGTTGAACGGGGCGGTCTCGAAAACCGTTAGGCGTCGCAAGGCGCCTCGTGGGTTCGAATCCCACCCCCTCCGCTTGTAGAGCCGCATTCCCGCATCACAACTGGATTTGCGTTGCTTTGCCGCCCTCTCGCTGGGGGTTGAACCGAGGTCAACGAAGGTCAGCGAAAGCCCTGTTTTTGACCCCGTCGTTCCCTAATCGTTCCCTAATCGGGCTCCAGGCAATCCGCGAATGGACGCGCGAGATTGGTGCTCCGCCGGAGCCTCCCAGGACTCAAGGCGGCGCGCGATGCGCCGATCAGGGAATTGTGCAAGGCAGTCGACACCCTCTCTGCCGGCGTCACGTGAGACGCTCATGACCAGGGAATTACTGAGCCCTGAGGGCGAGATCGGAGCACGTGATGTCGTTGATGGAGAGGGAGGGGCATGCCGGACGCGGCGCGCAGCCGTTTACCCGCTCCTCCGCTCCTCCGCTTGAGCCGTCCAATTGCGCGCGTCAGGCCGCTGCGCGGGACCCCGGCCAGGCCCCCGAGCGCACGCGCTCATAGAGCGTGTCGGGGGCCAAGTCCGCGCCCCCGGGCCAGACCACCGTTCCGGTCTCTGGGTCGACCGCGACCTTGGCGAAGCCCTCCGGGGTGCGGGCATCGTCGAACACGGGACCGCGCATGCGGCCCAGCACGTCGACCTTGCTGCTCAACCCGTCGGCGAAGGTCAGCTTGAGGACGCCGTGGCGGACGATGGCGACTTCTGTGATGTCAGGCGTGAGTCCGGTCATTGCAGTGGCTCGATCTCCTCAAGTGTCTCACCGGATCGCGACTGTAGCGAAGCTCGAGTTCGGTCGTGCGCTCCGCGCGGACGCGAAAGAAGCCGCTGTCGAGCTTTGCCTCCACCGCTTCGCGCGCGTCCTTGACGTCGGCCACGGTGCTGTGGGAACTTGAACAGCCGCTCGGCGTATGACTTCGCCTCCCCGGCTTTATCGAATCTCGATGGAAGAAGACAACGAGAAGGAAGGCGATGCGTCGCTTCCAGACGGGCGATGACGAGGATGAAACCTAAAGGTCTTCGCCAGCTACCTGTTCCCCGTTGCCGTCCACATTCCGGCTTCCACATCCCACTGGCCCTGGGTCTGGTGGGCGAGCACCGGGTCGAGGAAGGCAGCGGCGTGGGAGAACGCCGCATCGAGGCCCGGCTCGATTCCGATCTCTTCGGCCAGCCGGCGGTATGGCTCCTCCCATTTGGGTGGCGGTGGTGGGAGCTTTGCCGGCAGAGGCTGGTGGCCGCGGGCTTCAAAGGTCGTGGTCAGCGCCGTGCGCAAGTCGGACGCCTCGATTGCCTCCGAATCTGCGATGAGGAGGATGTCGACGAGGTCCTTGGGTCTCGTGCTCGGTTGGTCGGACGGGCCGTAGGTGCCGGTGTAGGCGTGGACCTTCTCGGCGATGTGCTGCGGGAGGGGTATTGCCGGAAGGTCAATGGGCGCGATATCGGCAAATGAGAGGAAATCGGATGTCCTGATCGTGTCGGGGGTCCACGCGATCGGATCGGTGAAGCCGACATCCACGGCGAACCGCTCG
>VRUE01000052.1 GCA_019456285.1 Solirubrobacterales bacterium
CCGCGCACCCGACCGCGCACCCAACTCGCGACTTGCGGGCGAACTGGGATCGGCTTTCCGTGCCTGAGAGCGCTCTGCAGAGCCGTCAGGACCCTGCGTGTCGCCCATCATAATCCGCGTGTCGGGGGTTCGAGTCCCTCCTCCGGCATCGTTTCTTCAGTCGCGCCCCGTTCGGTAGCTTGGTGACCATGGCAGTCCACACCGCCGAGCTGCGGTTCTCGACAAGTGGCGACGCCGATGTCGTCGACATCACCGGCGAGGTGCAGGGGGTGGTCGAGGAGGCCGGCGTCGGCGAGGCGCAGGCGCTCGCCTTCGTGCACGGCTCGACCGCGGCGATCGCGACGATGGAGTACGAGCCCGGCGGCGTCCACGATCTGCGCCAGATGCTCGAGCGGCTGATCCCGACGCACGGCGACTACGAGCACAACCGCCTCAACCGCGACAGCAACTCCCACGCCCACCAGCGCGCCTCGGTGGTCGGCCCCTCGGAGGCGGTGCCGGTGATCGCCGGCCGCCTCGCGCTCGGGACATGGCAGCAACTGGTGCTGATCGACTTCGACGACAGGCCGCGCCAGCGCACCGTCGTCGTCCAGCTCGTGAGCTGACCTACTCCGCGAAGAAGTCGCGGGCCCGCTCGGCGACCAGCTCGGGGCGCTCGTCGGCGATGAAGTGGCCGCAGTCGTGGACCAGCTCGACCCGCATCTCGTCGGCATGGCGCTCGTAGCCGGCGAGGAGCTCGGGTCTCAGCGCCGCGTCGTCGACGCCGAAGAGGAGGCGGGTCGGCACGGTGAGGCGCCTGTCCGCGTAGCGGCCCCGCAGCATCGGCACCGCCTCCTTCAGATTGAAGACCCGGTACATCTGCACCGCCGCCCGGGCCCGGTCCGGCTCGGCGAGGTTGTCGGCGAAGGCGCGCAGCGTCTCCTTGTCCCAGACGCCGCGGTTGGTGGAGGCGCCGACCAGGACGCGGGGCACGAACTTGCCGCGGCGGTGCAGCTCGTAGCCGATCCCGGGCGCCAGGATCAGCTGCTGGTACCAGAAGCGCCAGGCGTGCGGGAGCGCCTTCCGCAGGTCGAGCCAGGGGTGGAGGATGTTGAGCGCCAGGTAGCGGCTGAAGCGCTGCGGCGCCCGCAGGCAGAGCAGGAAGCCGATCCAGCCGCCCCAGTCGTGGCCGACCAGCTTCACCCGCTCCAGCCCCAGCTCGTCGAGGACGGCCAGCACGTCGCTCGCCAGGTTCTCCTTCTCGTACCCGTCGCCGCGGCGCATCGGACCAGCCGAAGCCGCGCAGGTCGAGCGCCAGCACCCGGTGGCGGTCGGCCAGCGCCGGCAGCAGGTGCCGCCACTCGTACCAGTGCTGCGGCCAGCCGTGCAGGCACAGCACCGCGTCCTTCCCCGACCCCGCCTCGGCGACGTGGAAGCGGTGCCCGCGCGCCCGCACCCAACGGTGGCTGATGCCGTCGACGTGCGGAGGCTCGGTCACGCGTGGATCGCCAGGACGGTAAAGAGCTTGCCTCAGCTCAGCGCCGCGCCCAGCCCGTTCTGGCGAAAGTCCGTCAGCATCTCCCCCATAACCTCGGCCTCGCAGGCGACCATCGCCGGCCAGGACTTCTCGGGGTGCTCGTCGAGGGTCTTCAGGCCGTTGCCGCTGATCACCGCGACCACCGTGTCGTCGGGGCCGAGCTTGCCCTCGGCGGCCAGCTTCATCGTCGCCGCGACGGTGGTGCCGCCGGCGGGCTCGGTGAGGATGCCCTCGGTGGCGCCGAGCAGGTCGATCGCCTCGAAGATCTCGGGGTCGGTGGCGGTGGCCGCCGAGCCGCCGCGGGAGCGCACCGCATCGATGACGAGCGGGCCGTCACCGGGGGCGCCGATCGCCAGCGAGTGGGCGGCGGTGTGGGGAGTCTGGGGCTCGATCTCCTCGCTCTCCGCAAGGATGGTGGTGGCGATCGGCCCGCAGCCCTCGGGCTGGGCGATGTGGATTTTGGTCGCGGCGGTCTCCGCCAGGCCGACCTTCTCCAACTCGCCGAGGCCCTTGTGGACGCGGGAGGAGAGCGTCCCTCCCGCGGCGGGCATCACGAAGTGGTCCGGGGAGCGCCAGCCGAGCTGCTCGACCGTCTCGTAGGCCACCGTCTTCGCCCCCTCGGCGTAGAAGGGCCGCAGGGTGATGTTGGCGAACTGGATGCCGCTGGCCAGGGCCAGCGCGCGGCAGGCACGGTTGGCCTCGTCGTAGTTGCCGTCGAGCTGGATCACCGCGGCGCCCAGCGCCCGGCAGGCGCGAGCCTTGCCGCGCTCCAGGTTGCTGGGGTAGAAGACGTAGGCGGTCACCCCCGCCTTCGCCGCCAGCGAGGCGACCGCGGTGCCGACGTTGCCGGTCGACACACAGCCGATCTCCTCCCCGCCCAGCTCCAGGAGGCGGGCGACCGCCATCGAGACGACCCGGTCCTTGTAGGAGAGGCTGGGGCGGGCGGTGCTGTCGTCCTTTAGGTAGAGGTTGCGCAGGCCCAGCTCGGCGCCGAGGCGGTCGGCGTGGATCAGCGGCGTGCGGCCGCTGTCGATCCCGACCCGGGCCTGCGCCCGCGCGTCGAGGATCGGCAAGAGCTCCTCGAAGCGCCAGATGCTGAGCGGACGC
The DNA here is from genome assembly GCA_019456285.1 of Solirubrobacterales bacterium. GTDB lineage: Bacteria > Actinomycetota > Thermoleophilia > Solirubrobacterales > 70-9 > VRUE01. The sequence continues at coordinate 2,624 of VRUE01000052.1, forward strand.
TCGGCCAACTGGCGCTCCGCGAGGCGGGCGGTCGCCAGCTCGTAGTCGTAGTCGATGTCGAGGCCCTGGCCGCAGCCGAGGCACTTGAAGGTGGTGTCGAGAAGCGGCAGGCGCCTCCCGCAGTCGTGGCAGACCAGCTCCGTCGCGCAGGAGCGGGTGCGCTGGTCGGCCGAGAGGCTCATCGCCGCTCGCCACCCCGGCATAGCGAAGCCAGGCCCCCGGCCTTCGCGAACCGCCCCCTGCGCTTTCCGTGCTGTCGCCTGATCATCAGCCGTTTGGTATAACACATCCGGTCCCAGCGATCAAGGTTTTCAGCGCAATACTTGGGCCCGGCTCCCTTCAACTGACTGTATCAAGCCGGCGCCCGCCTCCTCGACAGCGTTCGCTCTGGACGACTTGATCGGAGGCCAGCGCCAGTCTAGAGTGGTCGAGTGAGTTCCGCGGCCGATTCCCCCAACGATCGGTTTCGGATCCTCTGCATCGACGGCGGCGGGATCCGGGGCCTGATTCCCGCTCTGGTGATCGCCGAGCTGGAGAGCCGGCTGCAAGACCGGGTCGGCGCGGAGGCGCGGATCTCCGACTACTTCCACCTCCTTGCCGGGACCTCGACGGGCGGGCTCATCGCCCTCGCCCTGACCGCCCCGGGGCGCGAAGTCACCGCCGACCGGCTGTCCGACCTCTACACCGAGGACGGGCCGACAATCTTCCACCGCACCCCGTTTCAGCGGGTAGCGACCCTCGGCGGGCTGATCGCGCCCAAGTACGGCGCCTCCGCCCTGCGGGCCGTGGTCGAGGAGGTGTTCGGCGACGCCAAGCTCTCCGAAGCCCTGCGGGACCTGGTCGTCACCTCCTACGACATGACCAACCGCGATCCCTACTTCTTCAAGCGCTGGCGGGCGCTGGAATCGGAGCACCGCGATCACTCGCTGGTCGACGCCGCTCTGGCCACCTCAGCCGCCCCGACCTACTTCCCGCCGCACGAGGTCGACGGCCGCGCCCTGGTCGACGGCGGCGTCTTCGCCGCCAACCCGGTGATCGCCGCGATCGCCGAGTCCCTGAAGCGCAGCACCGACAAGCCGGCGCAGCTGACCCGCGACGACCTGCTGGTGGTCTCGGTCGGCACCGGCCTGTATGAGGAGGGGTTCAGCCAGAGCCAGGTGCGGCGCTGGGGCAAGCTGGGCTGGATCATGCCTCACGGCGAGGACCCGCCCGTTCTCGGCGCCGTCCTCGGCGGGGCCTCGGACGGCGCCGACCACTGGGCGCACATGCTCCTCAACCACCCCCGCGGCGCCGGCCCGCCCAGTCCGACCGAGATCGGCCGCGGTCCCCGCTTCTTCCGCCTCCAGGTGCAGCTTCCCGCCTCGATCGCGATGGACGACGCCGGGCCGGAGACGTTGCAGAAGCGCCTCCCGGACGCCGCCACAGAGCTGCTCCGCGCTCACGACAAAGAGCTGAGCGAGATCATCGAGCGCCTGGCCCGCTTCGACCCTCTCCCCTGACCGGTTCGGCCCCGTAGGCCAGGCGAGCCTCCTACCCGAGGATCCCGCCTCTTCTCTGCGCTTGGTCGGACGATCGGCTCGGGGCCGTCCTCGCGCTCCAGGGCGAGCAGCAGCGCCTCGGCGACGTGGGGGGCGAAGGGAGCGAGGATCCGGACCAGCAGGCGAGGGCGGCGATCAGCGCCTCGAAGTCGTCGCAGCCGAGCCGGCAACGGCGCTTGAGGACCCGCTTCTCGTAGTCCTGGATCCGCTCGAAGAGGCGGGTGACGTTGCGCACCGCCTTGTGCATCTGCAGCTGCTCGAGGTCGGCGGTGATCCGGGCGAGGCCGCTGTCGCACCATTTGCGCAGGCGGTCGCGACGTTGAACTACGGTTTGCGTCGGGGCTCACGTTGGGTCAGCCCGGCGCGCCTGGGCACTGCGGCAACTGCACGGGCATCCTCCTCACCCGGAGACATGGATGCAGGAAGAGGCGGGGGGACGATGCGGCCTTTGCGTTTGGGAGCACCGGGCGTGTAAGAGGACGGGGTGTCAGCAACACCGCCGCCTCTTCGGTGGATCCGAAACAACCGCCATCGTGGCTCATAACTGGACTTTCCCTTGCCTACCAGACGAGCCTCCCGTCGCTGGGACCCCGCCTCTTCGCTGCATTTGGCCGACAGCGCGGCGATTCATAACACAGCCGCGCGCAGTAGTCAAGTCCTTTTTTTCAATCTGGGCTTTCAGGCATCGACCGGGCCCGGGGCCGCCGGCTCCGGGGCGGGGGCCCGATCCGGCCAGGGACCGACCAGCTCGGGGCCGTCCTCACGTCCGGAGGCAAGGAGGAGCTGCTCGGCGAGGTGGGGGGCGAGGGGGGCCAGGACCCGGGCCAGCAGGACGAGGGCGGCGGCGAGCGCCTCCATGTCCTCCCGGCTCAGCTCGCCGCGCCGCTTGACCACCCGCTTCTCGTAGTCCTGGATCCGCTCGAAGAGGCGGGTGACGTTGCGCACCGCCTTGTGCATCTGCAGCTGCTCGAGGTCGGCGGTGATCCGGGCGAGGCCGCTGTCGCACCATTTGCGCAGGCGGTCGCGCATGAACCGGGTATCGGCTTCCGCCTCCTCGTCCTCGGGCGCCTCCGCCACGGCGGCGAAGCGATCCAGGGAGTACTCCCAGACGTTGTTGAGGAAGCGGCTGGCGAAGCGCAGCGCCCCGTCGTTCCAGTTCAGCGCCTTGGCCGGGCCGGCGGCGTAGAGGACGGCGAGGCGCACCGTGTCGGCGCCGTGGCGCTCGACCAGCTCGTCGGGGTTGACGACGTTGCCGAGGTGCTTGCTCATCTTGCGCCCGCCGGCAAGCACCATCTCGTGGAAGAGGCAGCCGGCGAAGGGCTCGCCGTCGGCGAGGAAGGAGAGCGGGCCGATCTCGCGCAAGGCCTTGGTGACGACTCGCTGGTCGAAGACGAAGCTGCCGCTGTCGGCGCCGGCGACAAGGCGCTCGGCAGGCAGCCACCGCTTCAGCTCCGGGTGCGTGAACATCGCCTCGGCGCGGTCCTGCGGCGGCACGGCGGCGGGAATCCACAGCCAGAGCGCGTCGAAGTGACAGTCGAGGGTGTCGGTCTCGCGCTTGGCCGGCTCGCCGCAGCGCGGGCAGGGCGCGTCGACGAAGTCGGAGCGCTCGGCGAGCGGGTTGCCCTCGCCGGTCGGCTCGACGTCGCGGGGCAGATGCACCGGCAGCTCCTCGGCGGGGACCGGCACCGCACCGCACCGCTCGCAGTGGACGATCGGGATCGGCGTGCCCCAGTAGCGCTGCCGGGAGACCGAGAAGTCGAAGGCGCGGTACCGCTTCGCCTCCCTCACCCCGGCGTCAACCCGGGGTGCCCCCGCCGCCGGCTCGCCGGGCGAGCGCGGCATCCGCCGTCCGAGCGCCTCGTCGGCCTCGTCGACCGCGGGGATCCCGAGCACCGCGGTGGGGCCGTAGCGGGCGTCGACGAGCGGCGAGACGAAGACCGGCAGCTGGCCGTCCCCGGCGGGGGCGGCCACCGACGCGCCGGTGTCGATCAGCGGGACCGAGGCGGCGTCGCGGGCGCTGCGCTCCCAGCCGCCGGAGCGCAGCTCGTCGAGCTGCTTCCGCGCGGCCGGCTCCGAGGCCCACCGCTCGATCTCGGGGTGGCGGGGCGAGAGCAGCACGAAACGGGCCTCGCCGAGCGAGTCCCCGTGGGGGGTGAAGACGGTGAGGGCGGGCCCGTCGAGGCCCTCCAGGTCGAGCTCCACCCCGTCGGTGCGCCCCAGGATGAAGCGCTGCGTGGAGAGGGAAAGCTCGTCCCAGTCGGTGAGGTCGGCGAGGCGGCGGTCGTTCTCCTCGAGGTGGGGCCCGATCCGCAGGAACCAGGTCGGGCGGCGGGTCAGCCGCACCTCGTCGTGGCAGCGCCAGCAGCGACCGTCCTCGACCTGGAGCGCGGCCAGGGTAGTCCGGCAGGTGTCGCACCAGTCGACCGTGGCGTCGTCGCGGTAGATCAGGCCGGCGTCGAGCAGGGTGAGGAACAGCCACTGCGACCAGCGGTACTGCTCCTCGTCGGAGCTGTAGAAGACGCGGTCGTAGTCGAAGGAGAAGCCGAGCCGCTTCATCTGGGTGAGCATCCGCTCGCCGCAGCGCGCCACCCAGTCGGCGGGCGGCACCCGGTGCTCGATCGCCGCCATCTCAGCCGGCAGGCCGAAGGCGTCGAAGCCGAAGCCGAACAGCACCGCGTCGCCGCGGGCGCGGCGAAAGCGCGCGTAAACGTCGCCGATCGCGTAGTCGCGGACGTGGCCCATGTGGAGGTTGCCCGAGGTGAAGGGACTGGAGGGCTTGACGTAGACCCCCGCCTGCCCCTCGGCGGGCGTCGGCGTCTCGAAGGCGCCACCCTCGAGCCAGGCAGCCTGCCGGGCAGCCTCGATCGCGCCCGCGTCGTAGCGCGGTTTCTCGCTGCTCATTTCCCTGAGTCTGTCATGGACGATTGACCGCCGAGCCGCGGCCGCCGTCCCGGGAGATTCACTAAAAATTTTAGATCGATGCTTGAAACACCCGGCTATGACAACAGTGTCAAAAAAGTAGAACAAATTGCCGAAAATGGAGGTGTTTACCCCCGAGTCGTCCGGAGACAGACCTAGCGTGAAACGCAAGAGGCGACAAAAAGCTCCGGCGGTGCTCGCGACACCCCGGAGCCCGGCCGAGACCCAAAGAGGAGGTCCCAACATGAGAGATGGTACGAGAAGCGCCCTGGTCGTCGACGAGCGGCTGGACGAAGGGCTGACCGAGCGGGCGATCGCCGCCGCCGGGGAGGCGCCTCGAGAGGGCCGGGTCCGGGCCGGGCTGGAGGCGGCGGTCGCCTTCGCCGAGGCTGATCCCGAGGCCGCCCGGGCAGCGCTCTGGGAGCTGCGGGGCGATCACGCGAAGTTGGCCCGGCTCGAGGCCTGCCTGGATCGCGGCGCCGAGCGGGCGACGCTCGCCCTCGGCGCCGCGATCCAGCTCGCCAGCGCCGAGCTCTCCTCCCCCGCCCCCGACCTGCACCGCCGCCTGCCCGAGCTGCAGCGCTGGCTGGAGGACGACTGGTAGGGGCCCCTACGGCGGCTAGCCCGAGTTGACGCGCCTGCTCAGCTTCGTCACCCGCTGGTTCAGCGCGGCGATCCGGGAGTTGATGCTGCCGATCTGATTTTCCAGCGAGCCGACCTGCGTGGCGAGCGAGGTCGTCTGCTTCGCCGTCGCGCTCAGCGGCGCGATCTGGCGCTCCAGGCGGTCGAGGCGGTTGGAGAGGTTGCTCACCGCGCTGCGGGACTGTCGCGCCTCCTTCTTGACCTGGCCCTGCAGCGCCGCCTTCTCACCAGTCAGGCTCGCCTCGGCGATCCCGAGCCGGTCGACCAGGCTCGACAGCTTGGCGGAAACCTGCTCCACCGACTGCTCGCTCGCCGCGTCGTTGCCGGCGCTCTTCGCGTTGAAGGCGACGATCAACGCAACGACGCCGAGCGCGAGGCCCAGCGCGGCGATCGCGATCAGCAGCCAGGGCTGGCGGTTCTCGTTCTCCATCTGCTTCCTCCCTTTAGTCGACGAGTCGCACTCCGCAACCCTCTCATTCCCCGTCGGACATAACGAGCGCCGCAGCCGGGGGCGAACTGTCGCCTCCCCGTGCTTATCGAGGCATTACTTGGTTCAAGCGAGCAGCATATAAACCTGAACCCACCGATCCCCAGGCGGCTCATCGCGGCGAAAGGCTATGCGCTTAGTGACTATTCGAAAACCCCCGCGCACGCCTGGCGGCGGCGGACGCTGCGCGGGGCTCCGTCCTCAGTCGGCCAAATAGCGCACGACTATTCGGCCTCCCTGCGTCCTGGCCCCGCTTGGTCCGGTGCTCGCCAACCACACACGCGGGTTTTCGGATAGTCACTTAGGCGTAATGTTCCCACCCGTATGCGGGGCAGAATCGCCATCCTCGCAGCCGCCGTGGCGGCTGCCGCCGCGCTGGCGCTGGTCTTGGTCCCCGCGAACGGCGGGGGGACAAGCCCCTCGCGACAGCACGCTGTTCCCGGCCAGCCGAGCGTCGATGTCGTCTCCCCGCGCAACGGGGCGCGCCAGGCCGGCCGAGCGGTCGTCGTCAAGGTCGAGGTGGAGAACTTCCGGCTCGCTCCGCTCCACTTCGGCGGCGAGCCCGAGCTCGGCGAAGGGCACATCCGCTTCGCCCTCAACCGGGTCCCCGACTGCGTCGATCCGGTAAAGCTGCAGCGGGCGCTCGACAGCCCGCTCGGCAGGGGGCGCCTGGTCGGGGCCTCCTTCGACTTCCCGCGCTACGCCGGGCCGAACGGGGTGCTGGCCGAGCGGATCGGCTCCAGCGGCAGCTACTCGCCGGCGACCCGGCCGGAGATCTACTACCACGGCCTCCCCGCCGGCCTCTACCGGCTGGTCATCAACCTGGCCCAGAACAACGGCGCCGCCACGCCCCACCACACGGCCACCAACTTCCAGATCCTCCCCGGCCACGGTCCCCCGGCATGCACCGGCGGCAAGGTCTCCAGCGCCAAAGCGGAGGCCCTCAAATAGACCCCGCCGCCCGCTGATCGAGGAACAGCGGGAGGGAGTGCCCGGCGGCCTTTACTTCACTTCGTATAGTGAGTTCAATGCGGACCTACCGCCGCCTGATCGGCTTCCTGCGCCCCTATCGCCGTCAGCTTTGGGGCTCGCTCGTCTTCGCCTGGGCGGCGATGGGGATGACGGTGCTGATCCCGTGGCTGATCGGGCGGGCCGTCAACGCGATCGAGAGCGGCGCCCGGCCCGACCTGCTGCCGCTGGCCCTGGCGATCGCCGGGGCGGGGCTGCTACGGCTGGGGCTGACCGTGGTGCGGCGCCTGGTCGCCGGCAGGGTCTCCCTGGCGGTCGAATTCGACCTGCGCCAGCACTTCTACGCGCACCTGCAGCGGCTGGAGCTGGGCTTCTTCGACTCCCAGCAGACCGGGCAGCTGATGTCGCGGGCGACCGTCGACCTGCAGTCGATCCGCTTCTTCCTCGGCTACGGGCTGATCTTCATCACCCAGAACCTGCTGACGATCTTCCTCGCCAGCCTGGTGATGATCGCGATCGAGCCGTGGCTGGCGCTGATCGCGCTGGCGCCGGCGCCGCTGATCGTCTACACCGCCTCCCGCTACAACCGCGTCTCGCGGCCGGCCCTGCAGGAGGTGCAGCAGCGCCTCGCCGAACTGACCGCGGCGGCCGAGGAGAGCGTCTCCGGGATCCGCATCGTCAAGGCCTTCGCGCGCGAGGAGCACCAGCTGCGCCGCTTCCGCGGCACCGTCTCCCGCGTCTTCGACCAGAGCGTCTACTCGATCAAGCTGCAGGCCTTCTTCTCGCCGCTGATCGGGCTGCTGCCGCAGCTCGGGATCGTCCTGGTGCTGCTGATCGGCGGCCGCCAGGTGATCGCCGGCAACCTCAGCCTCGGCGACTTCACCGCCTTCTACATCTACCTGGTGATGCTGGCGGTGCCGATGCGGATGCTGGGGATGGCGATGGGGATGGCGCAGCGGGCGATCGCCTCCGGCAACCGGCTGTTCGAGATCCTCGACCGCGAACCGTCGATCCAGAGCCCGCCCGGCGCGCCGCCGCTGCCGGCCGGCGACGGCCGGGTGCGGCTGGAGGGGGTGACGCTGCGCTACGACAGCGCGACGCCGGCGTTGAGCGGCCTCGACCTCGAGGTCGAGGCGGGGCGCACGGTCGCCCTGGTCGGGCCGTCGGGGGCGGGCAAGACCAGCCTGGTGGCGCTGATCGCGCGGCTGTACGACCCGAGCGAGGGGGCGGTCCTGGTCGACGGCGCCGACGTGCGCAGCGTCGAGGTCGGCTCGCTGCGCTCCGAGATCGCTCTCGTCGCCGACGACAGCTTCCTGTTCACGGCCAGCGTCGCCGAGAACATCGCCTACGCGCGACCGGATGCGAGCCGCGAGGAGATCGAAGCGGCGGCGCGGCGCGCCCAGGCCGACGAGTTCATCCGCGACCTGCCCGGCGGCTACGAGGCGATGGTGGGCGAGCGCGGACTGACCCTGTCGGGCGGGCAGCGCCAGCGAGTCGCGATCGCCCGGGCGCTGCTCGCCGACCCCCGCATCCTGATCCTCGACGACGCCACCTCCTCGGTCGACGCCCGCACCGAGGCGGCAATCAAGGCGGGCCTGCGCGAGGCGATGGCCGGCCGCACCACCTTCATCATCGCCCACCGCCTCTCCACCGTCTCCCTCGCCGACGAGGTCGTGGTGATGGACGCGGGGCGGATCGTCGACCGCGGCGGCCACGAGGAGCTGCTCGAGCGCTGTGGCTTCTACGCGGAGATCGCCGAGCACGGCCTCGCCGACACGGTCTTCCTGCAGCGAGACCTGGAGGCTCGCGGGGAGATGGCGCGGCTGTGACCCCCGAGCGCAACCGCCTCCGGGAGGCCTTCCTCCTCCTCGCCTCGCTCTGGCGGCTGATCCGCGGCCAGGACCAGCGCGGCCGCAAGGTGCGCTGGATGATCGGCCTGCTGCGACCCTACCGCGGCAGGGTCGCGCTGATGTTCGTGGCGATGCTGCTCGCCACCGGGGCCGGCCTCGCCCCCCCCTACCTCGCCGGCCAGGTGGTCGACGCCGGGATCGTCGCCGGCGACATCGGCGCGCTCGACCTGATCGTCGCCGCCTTCGTCGTCGTCGCGATCCTCTACGCCGGCGCCACCTACCTGCAGACCTACCTGGTCGGCTGGGTCGGCACGCGCGCCCTGCAGGACCTGCGCGAGCGGATCTTCGCCCACCTCCAGTCGATGTCGATCGGCTTCTTCACCCGGCGCAGCACCGGGGTGCTGATCAGCCGCATGACCAACGACATCGAGGCGCTCAACCAGCTCGTCACCAGCGGCGTCGTGACGATGTTCTCCAGCACCCTGACCCTGGTCGGCGTGGTCGCGATCATGCTCGTGCTCGACCTGAAGCTGGCCCTGGTCACCTTCCTCACCTTCCCGCTGCTCGCCGTCGCCAGCGTCGTCTTCCGGATCGTCTCCCACGGCGCCTACCGGGCGACCCGGGAGCGGATCGCCGCGGTCACCGCCTACCTGCAGGAGACGCTGAGCGGGGTGCGGGTGGTGCGCAGCTTCGGCCAGGAGCCGCGCCACGCGACGGCGATGACCGAGCTGAACGCGGCCAACCGCGAGGCCAACATGAAGACCGTCTACCTCAACGCCTCCTACTTCCCGGCGGTCGAGCTGCTGGCCGCGGTCGGCACCGCGGTGATCCTGCTCTACGGCGGCGTCCAGGCGATCGACGGGGCGATCCAGATCGGCGTGATCATCGCCTTCGTCGGCTACCTGCAGGTCTTCTTCGACCCGATCCAGCAGCTCTCCCAGCTCTACACCACCTACCAGCAGGGGATGGCGGCGCTGGACAAGATCTTCGACCTGCTCGACACCGAGCCCGACATGGTCGACGCGCCGGACGCGATCGACCCGGGGACGCTGCGCGGCGAGATCGAGATGGAGGGGGTCTACTTCGCCTATGCCGACGACGCGCTGGAGAGGGAGAGGCGCGGCAAGCGGGTCGAGTGGGCGCTGCGCGACATCGACCTGCGAGTGCCGCCGGGGCAGACGCTGGCGCTGGTCGGCGCGACCGGGGCCGGCAAGTCGACCTTCGCGAAGCTGGTGGCGCGCTTCTACGACCCGCAGCTGGGACGGGTATCGATCGACGGCCACGACCTGCGCGGCGTGGCGCAGCAGGCGCTGCGGCGCCAGCTCGGGATCGTCCCGCAGGAGGGGTTCCTGTTCTCCGGCAGCGTGCGCGAGAACATCGCCTTCGGGCGGCCCGAGGCGCCGCTGGAGGAGATCGAGGCGACGGCGGCCGCGGTGGGGGCGACCGCGTTCATCGCGGCGCTGCCCGAGGGAATCGAGACGGAGATCGGCGAGCGCGGCGTCCAGCTATCGGCCGGGCAGCGCCAGCTGGTCGCCTTCGCCCGGGCGCTGCTGGCCGAGCCGCGCATCCTGATCCTCGACGAGGCGACCTCGAACGTCGACGTGCGGACCGAGAAGACGATCGAGCGGGGCCTGGAGCGGCTGCTGGCCGGGCGCACCGCGATCGTCATCGCCCACCGCCTCTCGACGATCCGCCGCGCCGGCAAGATCGTCGTGCTGGAGGGCGGCCGGATCGCCGAGGCCGGGACCCACGACGAGCTGATCGAGGTGGGCGGGCCCTACTCGCGCCTCCACGGCGCCTGGGCGGACTCCTCGGCGGCGTAGCACCGAATGCGAGCGGGGCGAGTGCGTTCGCGAACGCACGCTCGTTGGCCCCGAGATCTAGATCAGCCGGGGCCGATTCCGCCCGAGCCGCTGCCGCCACCGCTTTCCGTGCCGCCTCCGGAGGTTCCGCCGCCGGTCGAGCCGCCGCCCCCTTCAGCGCTTCCGGCGCCACCGGTGTTGGGCGAAGTTTCGGGGGCGGGGGCGGCAGTGGGTTCTTCCGGCGCGACTTCGGCCGGCGTCGTCGACGACGGGGTCGTGGCCGTCGAGCTGACCGGCGCGCTCGGCCTCTCACCGCAGTCTTCGAAGCCGTAGGCCTGCGCGGCCGACTGGAAGGAGACAAGCGCCGTGGAGGCGCTCGATTCGGCCGCGGCGAGCCCGCTGCTGTCGCCGCGCTCGGCGGCCAGCCTGGCGTCGCCCTCGGCCTGGGCCAGCTCGTCGGCGGTCGAGATGACCTCCGAGTAGCCGGCGCTGTCGTCGGGCGTGCCCAGCCCCTTCAGCCGCCCGACCATGCCGGTGTAGAGGGCGGCTTCCTGGGCGACCTGACCGGCCGAGTCGGCGCCGGTCGAGGAGACCGTGCCGACCGCCGCGTTGACCTCGGCGCAGATCGCGTCTCCCTGGGCGATCAGATCCTCCTTGCTGAGCGCGGTCGTCGTCGCGGTTGTCGCGACAGGCGCCGAGGCGGTCGAGTCGTCGCCCCCGCCGCAACCGGCGATCACCAGCATCGTAAGCGCCAGTGCAACCGGCAGGCAGATCCGAGCCTTCATGCGACGAGTGAAGTTAGCAGGGCGATTAGACGCTCCAAGCGTTTCTCAGCGTGGGACTGCGCCCCAGGGATTCGAACCCCGAATTCCAGTTCCAGAGACTGGCGTGTTGCCATTACACCAGGGCGCAAAGGTGAAACCGCAGAATACCGCCGCCGGAGGGGAAGAGTTCGCCAGGCTGTGGGCTTGAAGAAGGGTGTCCATGGCCAGCCGCACTCGGCTCGATCTCTAGGCGATCCGGGCCAGGTCGCTGTCCGGGTCGGCGATCCGGTCCTTGGCGGTGGAGACGTCGACGCCGTCGGCGAGGAGGCGGCGAGCCTCGGCCAGGTCCTCGGAGCGCTCGACACTGAGGGCGCCGGCGACGCGGCCGTCCTTCAGGTACCAGACCGAGAACTCGCCGGACTCGCGGTCGCCCCGCCAGACCTCCTCGTCCCAGTCCTGCGCCGGGCCGACGTACTCGAGGCTGGCCCAGTCGGCGAGGTCGCTGAAGAAGTAGGGGACGACGTCGTAGTCGCGATCGTCGCCGAGCATGTTGCGGGCGGCATGGATGCCCTGCTGCATCGCCACGTCCCAGTGCTCGACCCGCAGCCGCCGGCCGTGGACGACGCTGTCGTAGGAGCAGCAGTCGCCGGCGGCGTAGATGCCCTCGGCCGAGGTACGCAGCTTCGAGTCGCAGACGATCCCGTCGTCGACCTCCAGGCCGGCCCGCTGGGCGAGCATCGCGTCGGCTCGCACCCCGGCGCCGATCACGACCGCGTCGCACTCGATCGCCAGCCCGCTCTTCGTCACCACCGCCCTGACCCGGCCGTCGCCCTCGAAGGCATCCAGCTCCTCGCCACCGTGGACGGTGACGCCCTTCGACTCGATCAGCTCTCCGAACCAGCGCCCGGCATCGGCCCCGAAGGTCCTCGAGAGCACCGTCTCCTCCATCATCACGATCGTGCACTTCGTCCCCCTCGCGGTCAGCGAGGCGGCGACCTCGGTGCCGATGTAGCTGCCGCCGATCAGCACCATGTGCTCGGCGGCCTCGGCGTCGGCGCGGATCGCGTCGGAGTTGCCGAAGGCGCGCAGGTAGTGGATCCCCTCGTTCTCGGCGCCCTCGACCCGCAGGATGTTGACCATCGCCCCGGTGCCGAGCAGCGCCCTGCCGAAGCCCACCTCCTCCCCGCCCTGCAGCTTCGCGGTCCGCGCCGCCGGATCGAGCGACATCACGTTGAGGCTGGTCAGCAGCTCGACCCCGTTCTCCGCGTACCAGCCCGCCGGGTTGACGTGGGCGTCCTCCCGCCCCGCCTCGCCGCGCAGGTACTCCTTGGAGAGCGGCGGGCGCTCGTAGGGAGGTTCAGGCTCGCGGCCGACCAGCAGGATCGACCCCTCCGCCCCGCGCCGGCGCAGCTCCGCCGCGCAGTGGGCGGAGGCCATGCCGCCGCCGACCAGCAGGAAGTCGACCTCGCGGCCGGCCATCAGCCGGCGCCGTTGTCACCGGGGCCGAAGAGCGCCTTCAGATCGTTCTCCCGGCCCGGGTTGAGGACCGCCAGCACCTCGTCGCCGGCCTCCAGCACGGTGTCGGGGCCGGGCACGAAGCCCTTGCCGTTTCGCAGGATCGAGATCAGCAGGCTGCCCGCGGGCATCTGCAGATCGCCGACTCGCCGTCCGATCGTCTCCGAGCCCTCGCCGAGCAGCATCTCGATGATCTCCAGCTGCTCCTCCTGCAGGTCGAGCAGGTGGACGAGGCCGTGCTCGGGCACCTCGTGCTCGAGCAGGCGCAGGATCAGGTCGGTCGCGCAAACCGAGGGTTTGACCCCCAGCAGGTCGAAGTGCTGGCGATTGCGCGGGTTGTTGACGCGGGCGATGATCCGCTCGACCAGGTACTTCTCGCGGGCGACCTGGCAGATCAGCATGTTGTCCTCGTCGTCGCCGGTCACGGCGATCACCATGTCGGCGC
>VRUE01000005.1:0-18118 GCA_019456285.1 Solirubrobacterales bacterium
CGAAAGCGGCGCTTGCCGACCTGCAGGACCCGGCCGTCGAGCTCGGCCGGCTCCAGGTCGAGGCTGCCGGTGGGGAGCGCCTCGCCGTCCAGCTTCACGCCCCCCTGCTTGATCAGGCGGCGGGCCTCGCTGGAGCTGATCTCGAACGCCGCGGCGATCAGAAGCGGGATGTGGACCAGCCCCCCGTCCTCCCCCAGGTAGGGCGTCAGCTCGATCTCCTCGATCTCGTCGGGCGCCTGGCGCTGCACGAAGAGCCGGTCGAAGTGCTGCTCGGCCGCCGGCGCGGCGCCGGCGTCGTGGAAGCGCTCGACGATCCGCCGCGCCAGCTCCCGCTTCGCCTCGTTGGGGGGCCGCCCCGCGGGGAGCGCCTCGCCCAGCAACAGCTGGAAGTAGTCGGGCATCGTCTTGTCGGGAACCCTCATCAGTCGCCCGAACATCTCCTCTGGGGGGTCGGTGACGCCGACGTAGTTGCCCAGCGACTTGCTCATCTTCCGGGCCCCCTCGATCCCGACCAGGATCGGCATCGTGAGGATCGACTGGGACTTCTGGCCGTAGGCGGCCTGGACGTCGCGGCCGAAGAGCAGGTTGAACTTCTGGTCGGTCCCCCCCAGCTCGACGTCGGCTTCGACCGCGACCGAGTCGTAGCCCTGCAGCAGCGGGTAGAGCAGCTCCAGCGCCGCGATCGGCACCCCCGCCGCCATCCGCCTCTGGAAGTCGTCGCGCTCCAGCAGACGCGCCACGGTGGTCTGGGAGAGCAGCCCGAGCAGGGCCTCCGGCTCCATCCTCAGCCACTCGCTGTTGAAGCGGACCTCGGTGCGCTCGCGGTCCAGAACCTTGAATGCCTGCTCCTGGTAGGTGGCGGCGTTGGCGGCGATCTCCTCGGCGGAGGGCAGCGGCCGCTGTGTCGAGCGCCCGCTGGGGTCCCCGACCCGGGCCGTGAAGTCGCCGACGATCAGCACGACCGTGTGGCCTGCCTGCTGGAACTCGCGCAGCTTCTCCAGCACGACCGTGTGGCCGAGGTGGATGTCGGCCGTGGTCGGGTCGATTCCGAGCTTGACGCGCAGCGGCCGACCGCCTGCAAGCTGCTCCACGAGCATCCCCGCAGGCAGCACGTCGACCGCATTGCGCGTCAGGTCCGCCATCGGGCGAATGCTAGACTGCCGCCCCCGTTCGGCGGGCCGCGCCACGCCGAGCCGTGAGAATTTAGATGACGGCCCTTGGAACAAAGCCCCGCCGGCCCGGTGGCGCAGTTCCGCCGCCGACACCCCCCGCCAAGCGCGCCAAGCCGCGCCTCAAGAAGCTGCGCGTCCTCTTCGTGCTGCTCGGGCTCGGCGTGCTCGCGGTCGTCTCGATGGTCTTTGGGATGACCACGGCGGTCTCCCAGGATCTGCCGGCGATCTACAACTTCGCCCGGTACAAAGCCTCGAAGAACAGTCAGATCTTCGACTCCGCCGGCGAGCCGATCGGCACCCTGACCAGCAACCAGAACAAGATCCTGCTCGACTCCGGGCAGATCTCGCCGAACCTGAAGAACGCCGTGGTCTCGATCGAGGACAGGCGCTTCTACGAGCACGACGGAGTCGACTTCCAGGGCATCGGCCGGGCGCTGATCAAGGACATCCTCAGCCAGAGCACGAGGCAGGGCGCCTCGACGATCACCGAGCAGTTCGTCAAGAACGCGCTTGCCGCCCAGGACAGCCGCACGGTGTTCCAGAAGTTCCGCGAGGCGGCGCTCGCCTACCGCTTGGAGCGGCACTGGCGCAAGGACAAGATCCTCACCGAGTACCTCAACACGATCTACTTCGGCGAGGGCGCCTACGGGATCGAGGCTGCGGCGCGGACCTTCTTCGGCGCTGCGCACCCAAGCTGCGGGACCGCGGCCGATCCATGCGCCTTGGTGCTGGAGCCGTGGGAGGCGGCGACCCTGGCGGGGCTCATCGCTTCGCCCTCCGCCTATAACCCCAAGTTCTCCCCCGACAACGCGCTGCAGCGGCGCAACCTGGTGCTGGGCAAGATGTACGACCAGGGCTATATCACTCGCGAGCAGTACCTGGACGGGACCAGGCAGGCGCTGCCCGCCCCCGGCGACATCTCCCCGCCGACGGTCGACTCCAAGGCGCCCTACCTAACCGCCTGGGTGCGGCAGCAGCTGGTCGACCGCTACGGCGCGGCGAAGACCTTCTTCGGCGGCCTGAAGATCAAGGCGACGCTCGACCTGCGGCTCCAGGACGCGGCGGAGGAAGTGGTCGACTCCTACCTGGGCGGCATCCCCCCCACCGCTGCGGTGGTGGTGATCGACAACCGCAACGCCGGCGTCAAGGCGATGGTCGCCGGGCTGGACTTCGACGAGAAGCCGTTCAACCTGGCGGCGCTGGGACACCGCCAGCCCGGCTCCTCGATCAAGCCGTTCATCCTGACCACGGCCCTCCAGCAGGGGATCCCCTTGAGCTCGGTCTACGAATCGGCACCCCAGGTATTCCACTTCGGCAAGCGCGGCAAGGAACTCTTCCCCGTCAACAACTACGAGGACAACTACCTGGGCTCGGCTTCGCTGGCGACGGCGACCACCTACTCCGACAACGCGGTCTACGCCCAGGTGGGCCTGGAGAGCGTCAGGGGCGGCACCCGCGCGATCGCCCGCACCGCCCACAGGATGGGCGTGCAGACCCACCTCTCGACCAACCCGGCGATGGTGCTGGGCGGCCTCAAGGTCGGCGTTACGCCGCTGGAGTGGACCTACGCCTTCTCCACCCTGGCCAACGACGGCGACCGGGTCAGCGGCACGCTCGCCCCGGTACCCGGCGACAGCCCGGTCGCCTACACCCGGGTCACCGACAACGAGGGCGACCTGATCAAAGGCGGCGACAACGATTCCACCCACAGGCAGGTGGTTCGCGAGGACGTCGCCAAGGAAGCGAAGACGATCCTCCACTCCGTGGTGACCAGCGGCACCGGGGTGCGGGCCGGCATCGGCGATTCCTCGCAGTGGGGGAAGACGGGGACGACCGAGAACAACGGCGACGCCTGGTTCTGCGGGGCGATCGAAGAGGTCACCGCCTGCGTCTGGGTTGGCTATGTCGACACGACGACCCCGATGACCACCGAGTTCGCCGGCTCACCGGTCGACGGCGGCACCTTCCCGGCGCTGATCTGGGCTGGCGTGATCTCCGCCTGGAAGCGGATCGCCGCCGAGCGGGCCGCCGCGAAGTCGGACGGCAAGAGCAAGGGCGAAGGGGGGTCGCCGGAGTCGACCTACGTGCCGCCGGCGCCGCCGACCCGCTCTGCTCCCTCGAGGCCCGCGCCCAAACCGTCGCCAAGCCCCTCCTCCGCCCCCAGCGGGGGCGTCAGCAGCGGGACCGGCGGCGCCATCGCGCCCGGTTAGGGCCTCGGGCGGGACACGAACGGGCTGCCGGCGACGCTGAAGCGCCAAGGCCGCTCGACGGCTTTGGTGATCCCGACCCGGCGCCCGGCGACGATCTCGCCACCCCAGCCCCCCTGGCGCGGCTGCAGCAGGAACGGCTCGCTGGCCAGGTCGGCGCCGTTGTCGTCGAGGCCGACGCCGAGCGCCTCGGTCAACCTGCCCGGGCCCGAGCAGAGGTCCCGGGCCGCCCGCCCGCCGCGCCGCGCCCGCATCTCCTCCAGGCCGGTGGTCGGCTCCAGCGCCCGGATCAGCACCGCTGCCGCCTCGCCCTCGGGCTCGGCGACCGCGTTCAGCAGGCTGTGAACGCCATAGGAGAGGTAGACGTAGGCACACCCCGGCGGGCCGAACAGCACCTCGGTCCGCCTGGTCAGCCCGGCGTAGGCGTGGCAGGCGGGGTCGTCCCGCTCGTAGCTCTCGGTCTCGACGATCGTGCCGCCGCAGCCGTTGTAGAAGAGGCGGCAGCCGATCAGCTCGCGCGCCACGAGGTGAACGGAGCGCTCGAAGAAGCCGGCGTCCAGCCGCTGCTCGGCCGTTGTCGCGGTCGCGCTCACGAGCGCTCTTCGAGCACCCGCGCCCTGACCGCGGCGAGGGTCGCGTGGGCCAGCTCGACCTGATCCGTGAGGGCCTCCGACCCCGTCCCGCCCTCGATCCGCTTCGACTCCAACCAGCTCTCACGCCGCAGGACCTCGTAAAAGGCCTCGTCGAGGTGCTCGGAGCGCTCCCGCAGCTCCTCTGGCGTCAGCTCGGAGAGGGACCTGCCCCGCTCGATCGCGTCGCGGACCAGGCCGCCGACGATCCCGTGCGCCTCGCGAAAGGGCACGCCCTTGCGCACCAGAAGGTCGGCGATCTCGGTCGCCGCCAGCATCTCGTCGCCGGAGGCCGCCTCCAGCCGCTCGCGGTCGAACTCGATCCCGGCCAGCATCCCCCCGGTCGCGTCGAGGCAGAGCTCGACCGTGTCGATCGCGTCGAACAGCGGCTCCTTGTCCTCCTGCATGTCCTTGCCGTAGGTGAGCGGCAGCGCGTGCATCATCCCGATCACGGCAGCGTAGTCGGCGGCGACGCGCGGGCTCTTGGCGCGCAGCAACTCGGCCGAGTCGGGATTCTTCTTCTGGGGCATGATGCTCGACCCCGAGGAGAAGGACTCGTCGAGCTCGCAGAAGCCGAACTCGCTGCTCGACCAGAGCACGATCTCCGAGCCGAGCCGCGAGAGGTGCATCGAGCAGGCCGAGGCGGCGGCCAGGTAGTCGAGGACGAAGTCGCGGTTGGAGGCGCCGTCGATCGAGTTGGCGCTGACGTGCTCGAAGCCGAGGTCGTCGGCGACGGCGCGGCGGTCGATCTCCCAGTTGACCCCGGCCAGGGCGCCGGAGCCGAGCGGCATCACGCTGGCGCTGTCGAGCGCGAACTGGAAGCGGAGCACGTCGCGGGCCAGCATCCAGAAGTAGGCGAGCAGGTGGTGGCCGAGGTAGACCGGCTGGGCCCGTTGCAGGTGCGTGTAGCCGGGCATCGGCCAGTCGCGGTGGCGCTCCGCGAGGCCGAGCAGGCGCTCCATCGTCGCCCCGGCCAGCTCGATCGCCCGCAGCGAGTGCGCCTGGACGACCATCGCCACGTCGGTGGCGACCTGGTCGTTGCGGGACCGCCCGGTTGGGAGCTTGCCGGCGAGCGGGCCGATCGCCTCGCCGAGCAGGCGCTCGACCGCCATGTGGATGTCCTCGTCGGCGTCGACGAACTCGAAGCCGGGCTCGGCCATCCGGGCGCGGACCTGCTCGAGGCCGGCGTCGATCCGCTCCAACTCCTCTTCGCTGAGCACGCCAACCTCCAGCAGGCCGCGGGCGTGGGCCTGCGACTGGTCGATGTCGTAAGGCGCCAGCCGCCAATCGAACTCGATCGAGCGGTTGAGCCGCCAGAAGCGGGGGTCGGGGTCCTTGCGGAAGCGAGACATCGGGCGCGATTATCCCTGCCGCACCGGCTGGCCGAGCGCCGCGCCCAGCTCCTCGCACACCCGCGCCACCTGGGGCTCGGTCATCGAGGGGAAGAAGGGCAGGGCCAGGGAGCGGGCCGAGGCCTCTTCCGCCACCGGGAACTGGCCCTCGCGGTAGCCAAGCTCGCGCAGGTGCGGAAAGAGGTGTATGCAGGGCAGGTAGGCCTTGCTGGCGACGCCGCGCTCGCCGAGGCGGGCGATCGTCGCGTCGCGATCGGCGCCGCCGGGGAGGCGGACGACGTAGACGAACCAGCTGCGCCGCTCCTTCCCGCGCCGCGCGACCGGCGCCTCCAGGCCCCCGATCCCGGCCAGGCCCTCCTCATAGAGGGAGGCGACCCGCGAACGGCGCTCCAGCATCCCGTCGAGCTTCTCGAGCTGGGCGACACCGAGCGCCGCGGCGACATCGGAGAGCCGGTAGTTGAAGCCCAGCCCGCCGTGGTCGAGCCAGCCCATGTCGGCGGCGCGCCCCTGGTTGCGCTCGGACCGCAGCCGGGCGGCGGCCTCCGGGCCGGGGGGGACGATCATCCCTCCCTCCCCCGTCGTCACCTGCTTGTTGGCATAGAAGGCGAAGCTGGCGAGGTTGCCGCGGGCGCCGACCCGGCGGCCCTCGGAGTCGACGGCGCCGAGCGCCTCGCAGGCGTCCTCGAGGACGCCGAGCCCGCCCCGCGCCGCGACCTCCTCCAGCTCCGCCATCGCCGCTGGGTAGCCGAAGATGTGGACGGGCAGGACGCCGGCCGTGCGCTCCCCGGCCGCCGCGCCCGCCGCCGCGGGGTCGATCTCGAGCGTTTCCGGGTCGACGTCGCAGAAGACCGGCCTGGCGCCCTCGTAGAGCAGGCAGTTGGCCGAGGCGACGAAGCTGAAGGGGCTGGTCAGGACCTCGTCGCCCGGCCCCCAGCCGAGCGCCCGCACACCGAGGTGGAGCGCCGCCGTGCCGCTGGAGACGGCGACCGCGTCCTCGACTCCCAGCCAGGCGGCGAGCTGGCGCTCGAAGCGCTCCCCCATCGGGCCCAGCGAGAGCCGCCCGGAGCGCAGCACCTGCAGCACCAACTCCTCCTCGCGCTCGCCGACCTCGGGTCGTGCGAGGGGGATCGGCTCGGTGTCGGAAGCGCCGTCCATCGACGGCTCACCCTACCCGCCGCCCGCCTCCCCCCGCGGCTGGAACGCGTACTCGAGCGAGTCGACCAACGCCTCCCAGGAGGCCTCGATGATGTTCTCCGAGACCCCGATCGTCCCCCACTCCCGCTCGCCGTCGGCGGAGTCGAGCAGAACCCGGGTCACGGCCTCGGTGCCGTGGGTCTCGTCGAGGATCCGCACCTTGTAGTTGGTCAGCTCGATGTCCGCCAGGTGCGGGTGGCGGTCGACTATCGCTGTGCGCAGGGCGAGGTCGAGGGCGTTGACCGGCCCGTTCCCCTCGGCCACCCGCACGTAGCGCTCGCCGTCGACCTCAACTTTGATCGTCGCCTCGGTCTCAACCCTGCCGTCGGCGCGCTTCTCGGTGGTGACCCGGAAGCTCTCCAGCTTGAACAGCGGCTCGTAGCTGCCCGCCTCGCGCCGCAGCAGCAGCTCGAAGGAGGCCGGCGCCGCCTCGTAGTGGTAGCCGCGGTGCTCGCGCTCCTTCAGCCTTTCGACCGCACGCACCGCCGCCTCGTCGTCGAGCTCCAGCCCCGCCCGCTCGGCCTGGCTGCGGATCGTCGCCTTGCCCGAGAGCTCGGAGGGGAGGATGTCGCGCTCGTTGCCGACCTGCGCCGGGTCGAGGTGCTCGAAGGTGCGGGCGTCGGCGGCCACCCCGGCCGCGTGCATCCCCGCCTTGTGGGCGAAGGCGTTGCGCCCGACGTAGGCCTGGTCGGGATCGGCCGCCATGTTGCAGACTTCGTCGAGGTAGTGGGCGGTCGGGGTGAGGCTCGCCAGCCGTTCCTCGGAGACCACGTCGAAGCCCATCTTCAGCTGCAGCGCCGGCAGGATCGAGGCCAGGTTGGCGTTGCCACAGCGCTCTCCGTAGCCGTTCACGGTTCCCTGGACCAGCCGTGCCCCGGCGCGCACGGCTGCCAGCGAGTTCGCGACCGCGCACTCGGCGTCGTTGTGGGTGTGGATGCCGACCTCGACCTCGCCGCCGAGCGCGGCCACCACGGCGGCCGTCGTCTCGCCGACGAAGTCGGGAAGGCTGCCGCCGTTGGTGTCGCAGAGAGTGACGTTCTCCGCCCCCGCCTCGGCGGCGGCGCGCAGGCATTCCAGCGCGTACCCGGGATCGTCCCGGTAGCCGTCGAAGAAGTGCTCGGCGTCGAAGACCGCGCGCTTGCCCTCGCCGCGGCAGAAGGAGATCGAATCGGCGATCATCGCCAGGTTCTCCTCGGCGGAGACCTTGATCACCTTCTCCAGGTGCAGCCCCCAGCTCTTGCCGACCAGGCAGACGACCGGGGCGAAGCAGCCGACGAGGACGGCCAGCGTCTCGTCGTCCTCGGCCCGCAGGTCGCGGCGCCGGGTCATCCCGAAGGCGGCGATCGCCGCCCGCTCCAGCTTCAGCCCGGAGAGCTGTTCGAACAGCTCCGCCTCCTTCGGGTTGGAGCTGGGAAAGCCTGCCTCGATGAACTGGATGCCGAGGGTGTCCAGCGCCCGCACCACGTTCAGCTTCTCGCCGACGGACAGCGACATGCCCTGGCCGCCCATGCCGTCACGCAAGGTCGTGTCGTAGAGCTTCACCTGTTCCATCCGATGCCTTTCGTCCGAGTCTCGGGGAGAGGACCTTCCGGCCCGCCTGCGCGGCAACGCCGCGCCAGCCGCTAGGCGGCTGCGGTAATTCGCCCGATTGCCTCGAAACGGCTGTGCATCAGGAGTTCACCTTACTCGGTTCGTCCGCGCCGGCCGGGACCTCGACGAAGTCGAGCCACTCCAGGTACTCCTCGGCGCGGCCGTGCAGGGCGTCCTCGAAGCGGGCCTGGATCACACCGGTGATCTCACCCGGCTCGCCGAGCGGGTGGTCGTCGACCTCGCGCACCGGGACCAGCTCGGCGGCGGTCCCGGTCAGGAACATCTCGTCGGCCAGGTAGAGCTCGGAGCGAGCGATGTCGCGCTCCTCGACCCTGTAGCCGAGGTCGCGGGCGATCTGCACCACCGAGTCGCGGGTGATCCCGTCGAGGATCGCCGCGGTGTGCGGCGGCGTGCAGAGCACCCCGTCGCGGACCAGGAAGACGTTCTCGCCGGAGCCCTCCGAGACGCAGCCGTGCTGGTCGAGCAGGATCGCCTCGTCGTAGCCGGAGTTGGCCGACTCGGTCTTGGCGAGGATCGAGTTGAGGTACTGGCCCGAGGCCTTCGCGTGCGGGATCAGGCTGTCGCCGGAGATCGTCCGCCAGGAGGAGACCTTGGTGCGGATGCCGTGCTTCTTGCCGTCCTCGCCGAGGTAGGCGCCCCAGGGCCAGGCGGCGACGATCACCTCGATCGGGGCGCTCTGCGCGAACAGCCCCATCTCACCGTAGCCGCGGAAGGCGAGCGGGCGGATGTAGCAGGAGCGCAGCCCATTGCGACGGATCAGCTCGTGGGTCGCCTTGCGCAGCTCCGCGGCCGAGTAGGGCAGCTCCATGTAGTACAGCTCCGCCGACCTCTCCAGCCGCTCCAGGTGCTCGCGGTGGCGGAAGACCGCCGGGCCACGCTCGGTCTCGTAGCAGCGAATCCCCTCGAAGACCCCGGTGCCGTAGTGCAAGCCGTGGCTGAGCACGTGGACCTTGGCCTCCTGCCAGGGCACGAACTCACCGTTCTGCCAGATCAGCTCGGCGGTCTCCATGGGGCAGAAGTATGCCCTAAGAGCCCCCCTCGATAGGGCCCACACCCCAGAGGCGCGCTCCCTACCGGGATAGGCCCTACGCGAAGAGCGCCGCCAAGACGGCGTCGGTCATCTCCTCGGTACCCACCTCTACCTCCGGCACGGGGTTCCCCGCAAGGGGCGGCGGGGCAAGCGTGCCCCGAAGGAGGTCGGGAGTGCGGAGGCCACGCTCCAGCACGGCGTCGACGGCGGCCTCGACCCGGGCCGCGTCGCCGGGTCTGTCGAAGCCGTGGCGCAGCATCATCGCCGCCGAGAGGAAGGTGGCGAGCGGGTTGGCGATCCCCTGCCCGGCGATATCCGGGGCGGAGCCGTGGACGGGCTCGAAGAGGCCCGGCTCGCCCTTGGCGCCGAGGCTGGCCGAGGGCAGCATCCCCAGCGAGCCGGTCAGCATCGCCGCCTCGTCGCTGAGGATGTCGCCGAACAGGTTCTCGGTGACGATCACGTCGAAGTCGGCCGGCCGCGAGACGAGCTGCATCGCCGCGTTGTCGACCAGCAGGTGTTCCAGCTCGACGTCCGGGTAGTCCGGCGCGACCCGGCTGACCACCTCCCGCCAGAGGCGCGAGGTCTCCAGCACGTTGGCCTTGTCGACGGAGGTGACGCGAGCGGCACGGCCCGAGCTCTCGGCACGCCGCCGCGCCGCCTCGAACGCGGTGCTCGCGATCCGCTCGATCTCGCCTTCCGAGTACTCGCAGGTGTCGTGGGCTGTGTCCCCGGCCCGACCGCTGTCGCCGAAGTAGATTCCGCCGGTCAGCTCGCGCACGACCAGCAGGTCGGTGCCGGCGATTCGCTCCTCCCGCAGCGGGCTGGAGGCGACCAGCGCCGGGCTGGGCCGCACCGGTCGCAGGTTGGCGTAGAGCCCCATTCCCTTGCGCAGCCCGAGCAGGCCCTGCTCGGGGCGGGGTGCGTCGGGGGTGGTGGTGTCCCATCTCGGGCCACCGACCGCCCCCAGCAGGACCGCGTCGGATGCGCGGCAGGCGTCGAGGATCTCGCCGGTGAGGGCGACGCCGTGGGCGTCTATCGAGGCGCCGCCGATCGACCGCTCGTCGAGCTCGAACTCGCCGAGCGCCTCCAGCAGCCGCCGCGCCGCGGCGACGATCTCCGGCCCGATCCCGTCGCCGGGCAACACGACTATGCGGGGCGCTCTCGCCACGAACGGCACTCTACGTGTAGCCGATATGTGTAGCCGAGCCCGTCAGAGCGCGGTCGTGACCGGGCCGCGGTCGGCGCCGCCCGACTGCTCGAAGGCGTCGATCGCGGCGACGCTCTCCAGGGTGATGCCAATCTCGTCGAGGCCGTTGAGGAGGCGGTGCTTGACGCCGGGCTCGACCTCGAACTCGAAGACGCCGGCGGCGCAGGTCACCGTCTCGTCGTCGATGTCGATCCGCGCCTCCCCCGCCTCGGCCACGGCGCGGCAGTGCTCCGCGTCGAGGATCACCGGCAGCAACCCGACCTTCGTGCAGTTGACGTAGAAGATGTCCGCGAAGGACGGCGCGACAATCGCCTCGAAGCCGAAGTCCTCCAGCGCCCAGGGCGCGTGCTCGCGCGACGATCCGCAGCCGAAGTTGCGGCCGACGACGAGGATCGGGTTGGGCTCCAGCTCGATCTCCCCCGAGCGGATCCAGTCGTAGAAGAGAAACTCGCCGAAGCCGGTCCGCTCGACCCGCTTCAGGAACTGCTTGGGGATGATCTGGTCGGTGTCCACATCGGCTCGGTCCAGCACCGACACCTTGCCCTCGATCACGTCGATCGGCCTCATCTTCAGCTCCAATCCCTGATGTCGACGAAGTGTCCCTCGATCGCGGCCGCCGCGGCCATCCTCGGGCTGACCAGGTGAGTCCTGCCGCCCTTGCCCTGGCGGCCCTCGAAGTTGCGGTTCGAGGTCGAGGCACAGCGCTCGCCCTCCGCGAGGATGTCCGGATTCATCCCCAGACACATCGAGCAGCCCGCCTCGCGCCACTCGAAGCCGGCGGCGCGGAAGACCTCGTCGAGCCCCTCCGCCTCGGCCGTCGCCTTCACCTTCTGCGAGCCGGGGACGACCATCCCCCGCACCGAGCCGGCGACCCGGCGCCCGTCGAGGACGGCGGCCGCCTCGCGCAGGTCCTCGACCCGCGAGTTGGCGCAGGAGCCGATGAAGACGCAGTCCAAGGTCAGATCGACGATCGGCGTGCCGGGCTCCAGCGCCATGTAGGCGAGCGCCCGCTCCGCCGACTCGCGGTCGGCCGGGGATTCGATCGCCGCCGGGTCGGGCACCGAGTCGGTGACCTCGACCACCATCCCGGGGGTCGTCCCCCAGGTGACCATCGGCGAGAGGCTGGCGGCGTCGACCTCGACCTCGGTGTCGAAGCCGGCGCCGGGCTCGGTCGGCAGCCGGCGCCAGCGCTCGACGGCCGCGTCGAAGTCGGCCGGGGCCGCGGCGCGCCCCCGCACCCACTCGAAGGTGGTCTCGTCGGGGGCGATCATCCCGGCCCGGCCGCCGGCCTCGATCGTCATGTTGCATACGGTCATCCGCCCCGGCATCGAGAGCGACTCGACCGCCGAGCCCGCGTACTCGACCGCGTGGCCGACCATGCCGCCGGTGCCGAGCCGGCCGATCGTCGCCAGGATCAGGTCCTTGGGGGTGACCCCGGCGCCCAGCTCCCCGGCGTAGGAGATGCGCATCGTCTTCGGCCGCTTCTGGACCAGGCACTGGGTGGCGAGCACGTGCTCGACCTCGGAGGTGCCGATGCCGAAGGCCAGCGCCCCGAAGGCGCCGTGGGTCGAGGTGTGGCTGTCGCCGCAGACGATCGTCATCCCCGGCTGGGTCACACCCAGCTCCGGCCCGATCACGTGGACGATGCCCTGCCGGTCGGAGCCGAGCGAGTAGACCGGGATGCCGAACTCCTCGCAGTTGCGCTCCAGCGTCTCGACCTGGATCCGCGAGAGCCGGTCGGCGATCAGGCGGGTCGCCTTGGTGCCGTCGGTCGGCACGTTGTGGTCGGCCGTCGCGATCGTCTTGTCCGGGCGGCGCACGCCGCGCCCCGCCAGGCGGAGGCCGTCGAAGGCCTGCGGCGAGGTCACCTCGTGGACCAGGTGCAGGTCGATGTAGAGCAGGCCGCCGGAGACCTCGTGCGCCTCCCAGAGCTTGTCGAACATGGTCCTGGGCATCTCGGTCCTCCCGGTCAGCCGCGCCTCAGCCCGGCGGCGATCACGGCGACGAAGCGGGTCGGCTCCTCGCCGTCGTTCTCGAAGTGGTGCGGAAGGTCGGCGTCGAAGGTGACGCTGTCCCCCGCGCCCAGCTCGTGGCGGGTCCCGTCGACCACCAGCGCCAGCGTCCCGCTCAGCACCACGGCGGTCTCGCGGCTGCCCGGCTCGTGCATCGGCGGGTCGTCGCTGCCGCCGGTGGCGGCGCCCGCCTTCAGCGTGTGCAGGGAGACGTCGGCGCGCTGGCCCGGCAGCGGCGGGGTCAGCTCCTCGAACTGGTGACCGCCGCGCGAGGAGCGGCGCCGCTCCCCCGCCCGGCTGACGATCACGTGCTCACCCTCGTCGAGGCGCAGCAGCTGCGAGAGGGTCAGGTCCAGCCCGGCGGCGATCTTGGCGGCGACCGCCAGGGTCGGGCTCGTCTCCCGCCGCTCGACCTGCGACAGCATCGGGGCGCTGACGCCGCTGCGCTCGGCCAGGTCGCGCAACGAGAGCCCGATCGCCTCCCGCAGCGCTCGGATCCGCGGCCCGACCGTGGGGTCGCCGTCGGAATGCGCCCCGACCGGTGCCTGGTCGGCGGTGGCTGCGATTTTCGCGGTGGCCATCGACACGTACGTTATCGCATACGCTTGTATTACCGCCGCTCGAGCAACTCTCGCAAGTCGCGCCCGACCGCATCGCCTTCGTCGTGCAGCTGGCGCCATGTAACCCGCACCACCCGCCACCCGGCGGCCTGCAGACGGCGATCCCTGTCGCGGTCGCCCTCGAAGGCGGAGCGGGTGCCGTGCACGGCATGGCCGTCCAGCTCGACGATCAGGCCGTGACGGCGCCAGAGGCAGTCGACCTGGACCCACCTCCCGTCGATCTCGAGCCAAGCGTTGAGATCTGGCCGCGGCAGCCCCGCCTTCCTCAGGAACTCCACGAAGCGATCCTCGAGCTCACTGCGGGTGAAGTCGGCGGTCTGTCCCGGGCGAAGGCAGAACCGGAGGGCCCGGTTGCCGCGATGGCCGGGGTATCGAGCAAGGAGGGCTGGGAGCGACAGCCGATCGCGCAGTTGCAGGACTTCAGCCTCGCGAATCGGGCGCTTGAGGCCGTCTGGCGGGAGAACGGCAGCGAGGTCGAAGAGCGTGCGAGGCACGGTGGTGACCGGTATCCCCCGCCTCACGGTGACCTCGTCGGCCGGAAGGTTCGCGCAATGCCGCTGGATCGATCCGCGAGACCGAGTCGAGCGACGTGTCGTGATCTCGATTCCCCGCACCGTCGTTCGCAGGCTCCAAAGGGCCGCCGCCGAGCGGTGGCTCAGGGCAGCTCCCTCCCCGCCCGCCAATACTGCACCCATCCACCTCCCCTCCCGCGTCAGCATTCGGTGTCCGACCGCGTAGACGCCGGGGTGCAGGCGGTGCAGGCGACCGAGCCGCACTCGGTTGTCGATCGCGTTCCCTGCAATGCCCCGGTTGAGCAGCTGCCCGCGGGCAACGACCCCGTGCTGGCGTTCCGCCAGCTCGGCAACCAGCGCATCCAGAGCGCGAATCTGCATTTGCCCCCGCTGGGAAGGGGTAGATGCAGATTCGGCCGACATCGACTGTCAGGTTGCCGGGGCCGCTCGTACACGTGGCGCGCCGGTGTGACGATTCTGTTCGACGAGCCGCGCGTAGTCGTCATATCCGACCCGTATCGTCCGGCCGGCCGATGAGCCAGCCCACAGGTGCCCTGACCACGGTGCTGCGCGGCAGCGCCGTTCCCTACGGCTACGCGCTGACCGTCTGGGCGGCCCACGGGGTGCTGACCAACGAGCACGGCAATCCAGACGTCTTCGACGTGATGCTGTTCATCCTCGGCGCCGTCACTGCCTTCGCCCTGCTCGGAACAATCGCGGAGAGGCTTTCCCCGCAGCCGCTGCGGCCGGCCCGCGGCGACCTGATCCGCGCCGGCGCCGTCCACGTCGTCGCGATCGGGATCGCCTTCGGGGCGGCGGCCCTGATCGCGCTGATCCCTGGGGCGATCGCCTGGGCGCTGGGCTCCTTCGCGGCAACGGCGCTGTACCTCTCGGTCGCCAGCATCGAGATCGTCTTCGCTCACCGTATCGACGAGGAGCGCGAGGCTCGCCGATAGGACGGACGGGACGGAGGGCGGCGCCCGCCTCCGCCTCGAGGGGGATCCTCAGGGGCCGGGCGTGCGCTCGGTGGCCGCCTCCGCGCCCTCCGCCTCGGCCTCGCGGATCGCGGCGCCCTCCAGCGCGTTGGACAGGGCGCGCACGTAGGCGCGCGCCGAGGCCTCGAGGATGTCCGTCGCGACGCCCTGGCCGGTGGCAAGACGGCCGGCGGTGCGCAGCATCACGGTCACCTGGCCGAGGGCGTCCTCCCCCCCGGTCACCGCCTCGACCGCGTACTGCCGCAGCTCGCACTCGGCTCCGGTCGCGCGCTGGATCGCGTCGAAGATCGCGTCGACGGGGCCGTCGCCCCCCGCCTCGGCGACCACCTCCTCACCGGAGGGCATCTTCACGGCGACCCGGGCGAGCGGCTCGCGGCGCGAGCCCGCCTCGACCTCGAACCAGGCCAGCTCGTGGGCGTCGGCCCGCTCGCGCATCTCGTCGGAGACAAGCGCCTCCAGATCGAGCGCCGTCACCTGCTTCTTGCGATCGGCGACCTCCTTGAAGCGCTTGAAGGCCGCGTTGAGGGCATTGCCCTCGACCTTGAAGCCGAGCTGCTCCAGCGCGTCGCGCAGGGCGTGGCGACCGGAGTGCTTGCCGAGCACGATCGAGTTCGACTCCAACCCGACCTCGGTCGCGTCCATGATCTCGTAGGTGGTGCGCTCCTTCAGCACGCCGTCCTGGTGGATGCCGGACTCGTGGGCGAAGGCGTTGCGCCCCACCACCGCCTTGTTGGGCTGGATCGGGTAGCCGGTGAGGCGGGAGACCATACGGCTGGTGCGGGCCAGCTCGCGAGTCTCGATACCGGTGCCGAGGCCGTGCGCGTCCTCGCGGGTGCGGACCAGCATCACGATCTCCTCCAGCGCGCAGTTCCCGGCCCGCTCGCCGATCCCGTTCACCGCGCACTCGACCTGGCGGGCGCCCGCCAGCACCCCGGCGTAGGAGTTGGCGACGGCCAGCCCGAGGTCGTCATGGCAGTGCACCGACATCTCGGCCCCGCGCAACGCCGGGACCAGCTCGTAGAGGCGCCGGAAGTAGGCGGCGTACTCCTCGGGCGTCGTGTAGCCGACCGTGTCGGGGATGTTGACCACGGTGGCCCCCTCCTCGACCGCGATCGCGCAGACCTCGGCCGTGAACTCGATCTCGGCGCGCGTAGCGTCCATCGGCGAGAACTCGACGTCGTCGCAGTAGGACTTGGCCAGCGCCACCGCGGCGCGTGCCTGGCCCTTGACGTCCTCGCGGTCGGTCTGAAGCTGGTGCTCGATGTGGATGTCGGAGGTCGAGATGAAGGTGTGGATGCGGGGGCGCTGTGAGTCGCGGATCGCCCCCCAGGCGACGTCGATGTCGGCCTTGTGGGTGCGGGCGAGGCCGCAGACGACCGGCCCCTCGACGCTGCGGGCGATCGTCTCGACCGCCTCGAAGTCCCCGGGCGAGGTGACCGGGAAGCCGGCCTCGATCACGTCGACGCCGAGCCGGGCGAGCTGGCGGGCGATCTCCACCTTTTCCGCCGTGTTGAGCGAGATGCCGGGCGACTGCTCGCCGTCGCGCAGGGTGGTGTCGAAAATGTGGACGCGGTTCGCGTCGGCTACGGGTCCCACTGGGCCTACCTCCTTCTCCGCTTCACCTGAATGACCTTGTCTCTTGCGGCTCTCGCGCCGCCCAGCGCTACTCCCCCCGAGGGGGGAGGAGAAGGAGAAGCGCCGGGCTGTGGGGCCGGTGCGTCATTCGCCTTCGCAGCTTAGCGTAGGCTGCCCGCATCGCAAGGGTGGACCGGAGCACCGGCCTGGCGCTGTTCGCGATGGGCGTCAGCGTCGTCGTGATCGCCAACGACTTCTCGGCGGTCAACGTGGCGCTCTCGACGATGGAGAAGGACTTCTCCACCAACATCAACACGATCCAGTGGGTGATCAACGCCTACGCGCTCACCTTCGGGGTGATGATCGTCACCGGCGGGCGGCTGGCCGACATGTTCGGGCGGCGGCGGGCCTTCTTCCTCGGCACCGCGATCTTCGCCTCGATGTCGGCGCTGGGAGGCGCCGCTCAGACCGAGGCGTGGCTGATCGCGACGCGGGTCGCGATGGGGATCGGCGGGGCGCTGATGTGGCCGGCGATCCTCGGTATGACCTACGCCCTGCTGCCCGCAGAGAAGGCCGGGCTGGCGGGCGGGATCATCCTCGGCGCCGCCGGGCTGGGCAACGCGGTCGGGCCGCTGGTAGGCGGCGTCCTCACCGACCTGTTGAGCTGGCGCTGGATCTTCTTCCTCAACGTGCCGATCTCGGTCTTCGCCGTCCTCGTCACCTACTACCTGGTGCGGGTCAAGGAGCCGGACGCCGGCGAGCAGAAGATCGACTACGCGGGGATAGCGGCGCTCTCGGTCGGCCTCGTCGCGCTGCTGGTCGCGCTCGACCAGGTCGACGACTGGGGCTGGGGCGACCCGCGGGTGATCGGCCTGCTGGCGCTGGCGGTCGCGCTGATCGCGGTCTTCGTGCCGATCGAGCGACGGGCCGGGATCAGCGCGCTGGTGCCGCGCGCGGTGATGCGCAACGAGAGCTTCCGGGCCTCCTGCCTGGCGATCCTCTTCATGTCCGCGACCTTCTTCGCGGCGCTGCTCTACCTGCCGCAGTTCATGCAGAAGCATCTCGGCTACTCACCGCTGGAGGCGGGGGTCGGGCTGCTGCCCTTCCTGGCGACGTTCGCGCTCGTCTCCTTCGCGGCCGGGCCGCTCTACAACCGGGTCGGCGCGAAGCCGCTGGCTTCGCTGGGAGCCGTCTGCATCGCGATCGCCCCGTTCGTCTTCTCCCGGGTCGGGGAGGGCTCCGGGTATGGCTCGCTGGTCGCCGGGATGGTCATCCTCGGGGTCGGGATCGGCAGCTTCTACCCGACCGCGACCACCGCCGGCGTCACCTCGGTCGACAAGTCCCAGACCAGCCTCGCGGGCGGCATCGTCTACATGTGCCAGATCGCCGGCGGCTCGATCGGGTTGGGGCTGACGACCGCCGTCTTCTCGGCCCAGGGCTCGTTCGTCGAGGGGTTCCGAGCCGCCTTTCGCCTCGACGCGGCGCTGGCGCTGGTCGGCTTCCTGATCGTCTTGTTCTTCATCGGCGGCAGACTGCTGCACCCGCGGCAGGCCGGGGGCGTCCCGGCCTAGCGGTGTCTAGCGGTGGCGGCGCTTCCGGGCGCGGCGGTCCTGGAGCTCGTCGTCGTCACCCGGGCCGCCCCGCAGCACGTCCCTGCCCGGGCCGCCCCGCAGCACGTCGTTCCCCCGGCCGCCGATCAGCTTGTCGCGGCCGCGGCCGCCGTAGAGGAGGTCGGGGCCGCCTTGCCCCGCCAGCCGGTCGTTGCCGTTGCCGCCGATCAGCTTGTCCGCGCCCGCCCCGCCGATCAGCGCGTCTCGTCCCGCGCCTCCCCGCATCGTCACCGGGATCGGCACGTTCCTGGCGACCTTGACCCGGTCGTCGCCCGCCCCCGCGTTGACCTCGAAGCTGCTGACCAGTGGCGCCTGGCAGATCAGCTGGTGCAGGTTCCCGGGCGGGTTCGCGCAGACAGTGCCCCCGACCTCGAGCGGGACGATCGAGTCGA
>VRUE01000005.1:18218-20245 GCA_019456285.1 Solirubrobacterales bacterium
CCAGGCGCCCCTGCTCGAGGTCCGCCATCAGCGGCCCCGTCAGCCGGTCAAGGCTGCCCTCGCGGTCCCACCACTTCAGCATGTTGAGGCCGAAGACCCCTTTGTTCTCGTTCATCGTCGCCAGGCTCTTCCACCAGGGCAGCGTCGCCAGCGGCATCTTCGCGAGGCCTCCCAGGGCCGCCGCAAGGTCACGCCGGCCCTCATTCGTGGCCTCCGAGAACCCGTACATGACCAGCCGCCCGCCGGGGCGCAGCAGCCGGTAGTCCTTGCGGAAGGAGGTCGGGCCGAGGGCGTCGATCACCAGGTCGACCCCCTCGCCGCCGGTGATCCGCATCGTCTCCGCCTCGAAGTCCCGGCTGCGGTAGTCGATCGCGTGGGCAACGCCCTGGGCGCGAATCGCGTCGTGCTTGGAGGGCGAGGCGGTGCCGAAGACCTCGGCGCCGGCGTTGCGAGCGATCTGGGTGGCGGCGATCCCGACGCCGCCGGCGGCAGCGTGGATCAGGACGCGGTCGCCCTCGCGCAGGCCGCCCATCACGACCAGCGCCGCGTAGGCGGTGCTGTAGTTGACGGTGAAGGCGGCGCCCTGCTCGAAGCTGAGCTTCTCCGGCAGCGGTAGCGCCTGCTCCGCGGGCACAGTCACCAGCTCCGCCTGGCCGCCGAAGCGGGTGCCGGCGACGACGCGGCCGCCGAGCGCGCGGTCGCTCACCCCCTCTCCGACCGACTCGACCTCGCCGGCGACCTCGTAGCCGAGCACGCAGGGCGGCTTCGGCGCGTCCGGGTAGAGGCCGGCCCGGGCCATCGTGTCGGCGAAGTTGATCCCGGCGGCCCTGACCGCGATCCGCACCTCGCCGGGGCCGACCGGAGGGTCGGGGCGCTCCTGCACCCGCAAGACCTCAGGCCCACCCGTACCTGTCAAGACCACCGCCCGCACGGGCGGAACCCTATCCAGGCACCGGCTGGTGGGCTAGAGGTCGACGGCGCGGCCGACCGAGAAGCCGTCGAGCTGGAGGATCCTGGCGACCGTCTCCTCGCGCACCGGCGCGTCGGCGGTCAGCGCCATCACGGCGCGCCCCCCTCCCGGCTCCGCGCCGACCGCGGCGGAGATGATGTTCACCGACTCCTCGCCGAGCATCGTCCCGACCCTGCCGATCATGCCCGGGCGGTCGGCGTAGCGGAAGACCGCCAGATGCTCCGCGAAGGGCAGGTAGAAGCTCTCGCCCCAGACCGAGACCAGGTAGGGCTCGTTGTGGGGGCCGACGCCCGTCCCGGCGACCTCGACCCAGTCCTCGCCGGACCCGAGCCGCACGGTGACCAGCTCGGTGAAGTCCTCGGCGCCGGTGTCCCTCGTCTCGACCAGCTCGAT
This sequence comes from Solirubrobacterales bacterium, assembly GCA_019456285.1. Classification (GTDB taxonomy): domain Bacteria; phylum Actinomycetota; class Thermoleophilia; order Solirubrobacterales; family 70-9; genus VRUE01. Next base: position 19,582 of record VRUE01000005.1, read on the forward strand.
CCCCCGCTCCTCGGCCATCTGCGGCGCGTTGACCAGGTTGACGGGCTCCTCGGTGTGGCCGGAGAGGATCCCGACCAGCACCGCGATGCCGAGCAGGCGGGTGTCGTGGGAGGCGATGCGGCCACGGAACTCGGCTGTGACGCGGTCGACCGTGCCGTCGCCGAGGCCCTGCGCGAGGCGACCGAGCTTTTCGCAGAGCGGCACGAACGGCGCCAGGGCTTCCATCACCTCCGGGCGCACGGCGACGATATTGACCGCGTTGGTGACGACCCCGCCGGTCAGAGCCGCGGTCACCTGTTCGGCGGTGACGACCCCGGCCCGGTCCTGCGCCTCGGCGGTGGAGGCGCCCAGGTGCGGGGTGAAGACGACGTCCTCGCGAGCGAAGATCGGGTGCTCGGTGAACGGCTCCGAGGGGAAGACGTCGAGCGCCGCACCGGCCAGCTTGCCGGACTCCAGGCCAGCGGCCAGGGCATCGAGGTCGACCAGCTCACCGCGGGCGCAGTTGACCAACTGCGCCCCGTCCTTCATCGCGGCGATCGCCTCGGCGTCGATCAGGTCGACGGTCTCCGGCGTCTTCGGCACGTGCAGGGTGACGATGTCGGCCCGGCCGAGCAGCTCCTCGACGCCGGCGGCGCCCTCGACGCCGAGCTCCCGGAAGCGCTCC
>VRUE01000005.1:20345-57218 GCA_019456285.1 Solirubrobacterales bacterium
GCCAGGGTGTGCTCGGCGGCGGCGACCGAGTTCGATTCGGGCGCGTTGGCGACGACGATGCCGCGGCGGGTCGCGGCCGGGATGTCGACGTTGTCGACCCCGGTGCCGGCGCGGCCGATCACCTTGAGGCGCTCGCCCCGCTCGATCAGCTCGGCGGTCAGCTTGGTTGCGGAGCGGACCAGGATCGCGTCGTAGGAGGCGATCGCCTCCTGCAGCTCCTCGTCGGACATCTCCAGGCCAAGGTCGACATCGAAGCTCTGCCGCAGCAGGTCGACGCCGGCGTCGGCGATCTTCTCCTTGACCAGGACCTTCACCGAGCCACCTCGCCGACGTTCTCGACCACCCAGTCGACGCAGGCGGTGAGCGCCTCGATGTCGGCGGGCTCAACTGCCGGGAACATGCCGACGCGCAGCTGGTTCCGCCCCAGCTTGCGGTAGGGCTCGACGTCGACGATGCCGTTGGCGCGAAGCGTCGCCGCGACCGCAGCCGCATCGATGGAGTCGTCGAAGTCGATCGTGCCGACGACCAGCGAGCGCTTGGCGGGGTCGGCGACGAAGGGCGACGTGAACCCGGTGCGCTGCGCCCACTCGTAAAGGTGTCCCGACGACGCGGTGGTCCGCTGCACGCACCAGTCGAGACCGCCGCCGCCGAGCATCCACTCGACCTGGTTGGCGAGGAGCAGGAGCGTCGCCAGGGCGGGCGTGTTGTAGGTCTGGTCCTTGCGCGAGCTCTCGAGCGCCGTCTGCAGCGAGAGGAAGGCGGGCTGCCAGCGGTCGCCGGCTCCGTCGAGCTCCTCGATCCTGGCGATCGCCGCCGGGCTGAGCAGGGCCAGCCAGAGGCCGCCGTCGGCTCCGAACGCCTTCTGCGGCGCGAAGTAGTAGGCGTCGACCTGGCCCGCGTCGAGCGGCAGGCCCCCAGCCCCCGAGGTGGCGTCGATCAGCACCAGGGCCCGCTCGGACCCGGCGGGGCGGCGGACCTCGACCATGACGCCGGTGGAGGTCTCGTTGTGCGCCCAGGCGAGCGCGTCGGCGCCGGGGTCGGCCGCCGGGACGGGCGCGTCGCCGGGCTCGGCCTCGAGGACGATCGGGTCGGCGAGGAAGGGCGCGGCGGCAGTTGCCTCGGCGAACCTCTGCGAGAACTCGCCGTAGCTGAGATGGAGCGCTCGGCTGCGCACCAGCCAGGCCGCGGCGGCGTCCCAGAACGCCGTCGCGCCGCCGTTGCCGAGCGCGACCTCGTAGCCGTCGGGGATCCGGAAGAGATCGCCGAGCCCGCCCCGGATTCGCCCGACCAGGTCCCTGACCGGCTGCTGCCGGTGCGACGTGCCCATCAGGGCGACCTGCTCCGCCAGCCTGGCCAACGCCTCGGGCCGGACCTTGGAGGGGCCGCAGCCGAACCGCCCGTCGGCGGGCTTCAGGCCGGTGGGAATCTGGGCCGCCCCGGTCACAGCGGCGGTCATCGGGCGTTGCCCGCCGGGAAGGTTGGAGGGGCCATCGCGGCGACAGGTTAGTGACAGGCGCGGGTGGACTCCGGCCGGGGGCCGGGGTAGGCTGACCGCGCTGCCAGGCAGGCAGAGTCCAAGGAGGAGGGAAGCATGTACCCAGTCACTTACGAGGCGGTTTTCAACCCGGCGCCAAACCGGTGGACGTCGTTCTTCCGGATCATCCTGGTCATCCCGTGGCTGATCGTCGGCTCCGTCTACATGATCGCCGCGTTCTTCACCTACATCTTCGCCTGGGCGGCCGTGGTCGTCCTCGGCCGCTACCCGCAGTGGCTCTACGACTTCAACTCCGGAGTGGTGCGGTACATGGTCAGGTTCAACGCCTTCGCCTACTTTCAGACCGACGCCTGGCCCCCGTTCGGGCTGAGCGACGATCCGTCCTACCCGATCCGCCTGATCGTGGCGCCCGCGGCCGAGCGGCAGAGCCGCCCCAAGGCCTTCTTCCGCATCGTGCTCGCGCTGCCGATGTTCGTCGTCCTCTACGCGATCGGCGGCATCCACTCGGGCCTGGCGGCCCTCGCCTGGCTGACGATCGTCTTCCGCGGCTACCTGCCGGCGAGGGTCAACGACGCAATGACCTTCGTCAACAGCCTCTACGCGCGAGTCATGGGTTACTACATGCTGCTGACCGACGACTACCCGCCGATCGGGTTGGAGGCCGCGAAGCCGTCTGCGGCCGCCGCCCCGCCGGCCGCTCCGCAGCCGCCGCCCCCTCCCCCCGCTGCCGCGGCGTAGGCTGCAAGCCATGCCTGAGACGACGGAGCATGGCGTTGCAAAGGGCGGCGGGTACACGGTCGCCAATCTCACCGACCTCGGCGAGGGGCCGGGGTTCCGCAAGATCCGCAAGCAGCTGGGCGTGACTGCGTTCGGCGTCAACGCGATCGTGCTGCCGCCGTCCTACGAGACCGGTCGTCACTACCACGAGGAGCAGGAGGAGCTGTACTTCCTGCACAGCGGGCGGATCGCGATGGAGTTCGGCGACGGCTCGATCCACGAGCTGGGCCCGGGCGGGCTCGCCCGGGTCGACGCCTCGACGGTGCGCGAGGTCCGCAACCTCAGCGACTCCGAGGACGCCGTCTACGTCGTGGTCGGCGGCAAGGACGGCTACGTCGGCCGCGACGGGAAACTGCCCGAGGGCGACGAGACCAGCCGCTGAGGGTCTGAGACCAGCCGATACGCGCCGGTCGCAGGCCCTCAGAAGTCGGTGTCGAGCCAGGGCATCGTCTTGCGGAGTTCGCCTCCGATCTCCTCGACCTGATGCCCTGAGGCCTCCTCGCGCATACGGTCGAAGCTCTCGCCGCCGGCGCGGTTCTCGGCGATCCACTCCTTGGCGAACTCACCCGACTGGATCTGGTCGAGGATCTGCTTCATCGCCGCCCGCGACTCCTTGCCGATCACCCGCTTGCCGCGGGTCATGTCGCCGTACTCGGCCGTGTTGGAGATCGAGTAGCGCATCCCCTGGATCCCCTTCTCGTACATCAGGTCGGCGATCAGCTTCAGCTCGTGCAGGCACTCGAAGTAGGCGAGGCGGGGGTCGTAGCCGGCCTCGACCAGCGTCTCGAAGCCGGCCCGGACCAGCTCGCTGGCGCCGCCGCAGAGGACCGCCTGCTCGCCGAAGAGGTCGGTCTCGCACTCGTCCTTGAAGGTCGTCTCGATGATCGCCGCGCGGCCGCCGCCGATCCCGGCGGCGTAGGCGAGGACGAGGTCGTGGGCGTCGCCGCTGGCGTCCTGGTGGACAGCCATCAGGCAGGGCACGCCGCGCCCCTCCTCGTACTGGCGGCGGACCAGGTGGCCGGGACCCTTGGGGGCGACCATGCCGACGTCGACCCCGGGCGGCGGCAGGATCTGCTCGAAGTGAATCGTGAAGCCGTGCGCGAAGAGCAGCAGGCTTCCGGGGGCGATCCCGTCGGCGATCTCCGCCTCCCAGACCTCCGCCTGCTTCTCGTCGGGCAGCAGGACCATGACGACGTCGCCGCGGCTGGCGGCGTCGGCGATCTCGAGGACCTCCAGCCCGGCCGCCTCGGCTTTGGCGCGGCTGGCCGAGTCGGGGCGCAGGCCGACGACGACGTCGACGCCGGAGTCCTTCAGGTTGAGCGCGTGGGCGTGGCCCTGCGAGCCGTAGCCGAGGACGGCGACGGTCTTGCCCTGCAGCTTGGAGAGGTCGGCGTCCTTGTCGTAGAAGATGTCGTCGGTGCGCATGGCCGGGCAGGCTACCGGAGCGCTCTGCGCATCAGCTTGCCCGACGGGGTTCGCGGCAGCGCCGCCGCCAGCTCGATCCGTTTCGGGACTTTGAAGCCGGCCAGCGCGGCGGCGCAGTGGCGGCGAAGCTCGTCGGGAGTCGCCGCGGAGCCGTCCTCGAGCACGACGATCGCGGTCACCGCCTGCTGCCACTCGGGGTCCTCGCGGCCGACCACCGCCGCGTCGGCGACCTCTGGGTGGCGCAGCAGCACCTGCTCGACTTCGGCCGGGACCACGTTCTCGCCGCCGCTGACGATCATGTCGTCGATCCGGTCTTCGACGTAGAGGAACCCCTCCTCGTCGATCCGGCCGAGGTCGCCGGTGTGCAGCCAGTCGTCGGCGTCGGCGTAACCGGGCGCCACCGTCGGCCCCTGGACGAGGATCTCGCCGTCCTGGATGCGCAGATGCGTGGTCAACAGCGGCCGCCCGGCGGAGCCCAGCTTGCGGCGAGCGTCGGCCGGGGCCAGCGTCGTCACCTGCGAGCAGGCCTCGGTCAGGCCGTAGGTTTGGACCACGGTGGCGCCGCGGCCGATCGCCTCTTCGAGCGGCTCCTTCGGCACCGGCCCGCCGCCGATCAGGATCGCCCGGGGACCGGAGAGGTCGGCATCGGCCTCCAGCAGCCGAGTCAACATCGTGGTGACGAGGGAGGCGACGGTGATGCCTTCCTCGCTCAGCGCCGCGGCCACCCGGTCGACGTCGAAGCCGTCGTGGATCACCGCGGTGGTGCCGTAGACCACCGAGCGCATCGCGATCCCAAGTCCGGCGACGTGGCTGAGCGGCAGGCAGCAGAGCCAGCGGTCCTGCGGGTCGACCCCGATGTTGAACGCCGACCCCACGGCGCTCCAGAGGAAGTTGCCGTAGGTGAGCCCGACCGGCTGGGGGGCGCCGGTGCTGCCGCTGGTCAACACCCGGCAGCTGACGTCGTCCATGTCGTGCTCGCCGAGCAACGGCAGGTCGGCCTCGGTCTGGGTGAGCTGGCCCGGATCGCCGAGGTCGACCGTCGGCTCCTCGGCGGCGATCACCGCAGCGTGCTCCTCGGCGGAGAGCTGCGGGCTGAGCGGCAGCAGGACCGCCCCGACCTTCGTCAGCGCGTGGATCAGCACCACCTGCTCGCGGCGCGGGTGCATGGTCAGCGCAGCGGTCGAGCCGCGGCGGACGCCGTGAGCGGCGAGACGCCGCGCCACCCAGGTCGCCTCCGCCTCCAGCTCGGCGTAGCTGACCTCGGAACCGTCCGCCACCAGGGCGGTGTGGTCGGGGCGGCTCTGGGATCTCTGGGCGAGCCAGTTGTCGAGTTTCATCGGATCGAGACGTTCACCAGGCGTCGCTGGCTATCGTTGCCCTTCGCATTCTTGCGGGCCGTCAGCCAGCGCGCGGTCCGCGACCAGCCCAGACCGGAGGAACGCTTGCCGCAACGCCATAGGGACGCCCCGCCCGAGCAGGACCTCTACGCGCCGATCGAGTGGCGCGTCGCCGCCGAGTACGGTGACATCCGCTACGAGACGGCGGACGGAATCGCCAAGATCGCGATCGACCGGCCCGAGGTGCGGAACGCCTTCCGCCCCCAGACCCTGGCCGAGCTGCGCGACGCCTTCGAGCGGGCCCGCGACGACCTCGAGGTGGGGGCGATCGTCTTCACCGGTGCCGGGACGGACGCATTCTGCTCCGGCGGCGACCAGCGGATCCGCGGCGACGACGGCTACATCGGCGACGACGAGGTCGCCCGGCACGGGGTGGGCCGGCTCGACGTCGGCGACCTGCACGTGCAGATCCGGCGCCTGCCGAAGCCGGTGATCGCGATGGTCGCCGGCTACGCGGTCGGCGGCGGCCACATCCTGCACCTGGTCTGCGACATGACGATCGCCGCCGACAACGCCTGCTTCGGCCAGACCGGCCCCCGGGTCGGCAGCTTCGACGGCGGCTTCGGCACCAGCCTGCTGGCCCGCAACGTCGGGGTGAAGCGGGCGAAGGAGATCTGGTTCCTCTGCCGCCTCTACGGCGCCGAGGAGGCGTTGGAGATGGGCCTGGTCAACGCGGTCGTGCCGGTCGACGACCTGGAGCGCGAGACGGTCGCCTGGTGCCGGGAGATGCTCCACCTCTCCCCCCTCTCGCTGCGGCTGCTGAAGGCCAGCTTCAACGCCGAGGAGGACGGCCTCACCGGCCTCCAACAGCTCTCCCACGACGCGACGCTGCTCTTCTACATGTCCGAGGAGGGACAGGAGGGCCGCAACGCCTACCAGGAAGGGCGCAAGCCGGACTTCTCCAAGTACCCGCGCCGACCATGACCGCGGGGCGGGTGGGTCCTGGCGTCGGGGTGAGTCCGTTGCGGATCTGGGTTATGGCCGCGAGGCCGCGGACGCTGCCGGTTGCAGTGGCGCCGGTGCTGGTCGGGACGGCTGCGGCCGTTGAGTGGGCTGGGAAGTTGCCGCGGTTTGGGGCGTTTGTCGCCGCCTTGATCGGATCGGTGTTCATCCAGGTCGGGACCAACCTGGCGAATGACTATTCCGATGCGAAGCGAGGGGCGGACACAGCCGATCGATTGGGTCCAGTGCGAGTTACCTCCACCGGCTTGGTTGCGCCACGGCGGGTGCTGACCGCCACCTGGGCCGCGTTCGGCGTTGCGGTCGCCTGCGGGATCTACCTAACCGCCGTCGCAGGAATCGTGATCCTCCTGGTCGGCGCGCTCTCGATCGCCGCCGGCATCCTCTACACCGGCGGGCCGCGACCCTACGGATACGAGGGCCTGGGCGAGATCTTCGCCTTCCTCTTCTTCGGCCTGGTCGCGGTCAACGGCTCATTCTATGTGCAGGTCGAGGAACTCGACGCGCTGCCGCTCGGCCTCTCGATCGCGGTCGGCTTCCTGGCGACGGCGATCCTCGTCGTCAACAACGTCCGCGATCTCGAGACCGACCGCCGGGCCGGCAAGATGACCCTCGCGGTGCGGATGGGCCGCGCCAACGCGGTCGCGCTCTACCGGCTGCTGGTGCTCGGCGCCTACCTGACGCTGCCAATCGCCCTTCTCGCCGGCGAATCGAGCCTACTGCCGCTGATCGGCCTCGCCTCGCTGCCGATCGCGATCGGCCCACTGCGGACGATGTCGAACCGGACCGACGGACCGGCGCTGAACAGGGCGCTGGCCGCCACCGGCGCGCTGCTGGCCGCCTTCAGCCTGCTGGTCGCCGCGGGGCTGGTGCTGGCGGGATAGCCACTGAGCCGGCTTCGAAGTGGGAAGCTCTGCGCATGCGCATCGCCTCAGTCGAGGTCACTCCCTACGCGCTCCCCCTCCGCGAGCCGTACGTGACCGCGGCGGGACGGCTGGAGCGGCGCGAGATGGTGCTGCTGCGGCTGCGCTGCGAGGACGGCCTGGCCGGTCTCGGCGAAGCGGTGCCGCTCTCGCTGCGCGGGGGGATGGCGCTGGCCCGCGTGGTCGATGAGCTGGAGCGGCTCGGCGACTGGGAGTCGTTGGACGAGGCGACGCTGAGCGCCGCCGGCGCGGCCCTCTCGCCGCCGGCCCGCTGTGCGGCGCTGACCGCCCTGATGGACCTGCGAAGCAGGCGGGCGGCAGCCGAGCGCGACGCCCCCTCTGCCGATCCGCCCCAGCCGGTGCGTTGCAACGCGACCCTGGTCGCGGGCGAGCCGACCGCGGTCGCCGCCGACGCCGAACGCTGGGCCGGGGACGGCTTCTCCAGCTTCAAGCTGAAGCTGGGCAGCCGGGACGGGGACGACGTCGGCCAGGTGCGAGCGGTCCGCAGCGCGCTCGGACCCGGGGCGCGGATCCGCGTCGACGCCAACGGCGCCTGGGACGTGGCGACGGCGAAGCGAACGCTGGCGCAGCTGGAGCCGCTCGACGTCGAGCTCGCCGAGCAACCGGTCGCGACTCTCGGGGAAGCCGCGGAGGTGGTCGGCACGACCTCGATCCCGATCGCCGCCGACGAGAGCGTCGAGAGCCGCGCCGACGCGGAGCGCGCGGTCGCGATCGGCGCCTGCGGGCTGGTCGGGCTGAAGCTCTCCAAGGTCGGCGGGCCGGAGGCGGCGATCGGGATCGCCGAGGTCCTGCCCTCTTTCGTCTCCAGCGCGCTGGACGGGGCGATCGGGATCGCGGCGTCCGCGCAGGTTGCCCAGACGCTGAGCGAGGCGGCCGGCCCCGGCGACCCGGGCCTCGCGCACGGGCTGGCCACCCAGCGCCTCTTCTCCTCCACCGTCGCCTCCGTCGAGTGCGAGCTGCGCGGCGACATGCTGCACCTGCCCGAGGGCCCGGGCCTCGGGGTGGAGATCGACGAGGCGGCGCTGGACGCCCACCGGCTCTAGATGGTTGATTCCACGACCCCGCACACCTGGATGACGCGCCTGGCGCTGCGCATCTCTGCGTCCTCGGGCTTGCCTTTGGCACCACCAAAGGCTGCGCCCTGCGTCCTTGATCTGCTTGGCCACGCGCGCCCCCAGCCACACGCGGCCATGGCATCAGCCATCTAGTGGACCGCGCCAACGCCAACACCGCGCTCGCCTCCGCCTTCGTCGAGGAGCTGGCGCGCTGCGGCCTGCGGCACGCCGTCCTCTCGCCCGGCTCGCGCTCGGCGCCCCTGGCCGTAGCGCTGTGGCGCCGGCCGGAGATCGAGGTGACGGTGCTCGTCGACGAGCGCGGCGCCGCGTTCTTCGCCCTCGGCGCCGCCCAGGCCAGCGGCGCGCCGGTGGCGATGCTCTGCACCTCCGGCACCGCCGCCGCCAACTTCCACCCGGCGATCCGCGAGGCCGACGAGTCGGCGATCTCGCTGATCGCCCTGACCGCCGACCGGCCGCCCGAGCTGCGCGGGATCGGCGCCGGCCAGACGATCGACCAGGTGAAGCTCTACGGGTCGGCGGTCCGTTGGTTCTGCGAGGTCGGCACGCACGAGGCCGACGACGACGGCCTCCTCCACTACCGCTCGCTCGCCTGCCGGGCCTTTGCCGCGGCCCGCGGCGAGGCGCGGCCGGGCCCCGTCCACCTCAACTTCCCCTGGCGCGAGCCGCTCGCTCCGGCACCGGTCGAGGGCGCGGTGACGGCGACCGACCCGCTCGCCCTGGAGGGCCGCGACGCGCGCCCGCTGACCGCGGTCACGCCCTACGGCGCCGAGCCTTCCGAGCTCCTGCTCGAGGAGGTCGCGGCGCAGATCGGCAGCGCCCGCTCCGGAGCGATCGTCGCGGGACGGCAGCTCGACCCGGAGCTGCGCGAGCCGCTCGCCCGCCTCGCCCGCGCCGCCGGCTTCCCGATCCTCGCCGAGCCGACCTCGCAGCTACGCAGCGGGCCGCACGATCGCTCCCACGTGATCGCCTCCTACGACCTGCTCCTGCGCGACGGCGGGTTCCGCGAGCGGGTCGCGCCCGACCTCGTGCTGCGCTTTGGCGAGATGCCGACCAGCAAGCCGCTGCGCGCCTGGCTGGCGGAGTCGGGCGCCAACCAGATCGTCGTCGACCCGCTCGGCGGCTGGAACGAGCCGACCCGCCGGGCGGCGGCGCTGCTGCGCGCCGACCCGGTCGAGCTGGCGGCCGGCTGGGCGGCGCGGGTCGAGGCTGGCGACCGCGAGGCCCCCGCGGCCTGGCTCGACGCCGAGCGGGCAGCGCGGGAGGCGATCGAGGCCGAGCTGGAAGGGCTCGAGGCGCCCACCGAGCCGGGCCTGCAGCTTGCGCTCGGCCGCGCCCACCGCGACGGCGACCTCGTCTACACCGCGTCGAGCATGCCGATCCGCGACCAGGAGGCCTTCCTGCCGGCCGGTGAGGCCGACACGCTCTTCCTCTGCAACCGCGGCGCCAACGGGATCGACGGCCTGATCTCCTCGGGCATCGGCGCCGCCCACGCCACCGGCAGGCCGACCACGATCGTCACCGGCGACCTCGGCCTCCTCCACGACCTCGGCGGCCTCGCCGCGCTGCGCGAGGTCTCGACGCCGGTGCGGATCGTCGTCGTCGACAACGACGGCGGCGGCATCTTCCACTTCCTCCCCCCGGCAGAGGCGCTCGACGGCGGCGAGTTCGAGGCGCTGTTCGGCACCCCGCAAGGGGTAGACGTCGCCAGGGCGGCGGCCCTCTTCGACCTGCCGCACCAACGGATCGACTCGCTTTCCCAGCTCCCCAACGCCCTCGATGCGGGCACCGGCCTGATCGAGGTCCCCGTCGACCGGCAAACCAACGTAGACCTGCACCGCCGCCTGGCCGACCGCGTAGCCGACGCAATCCAGTCCGTCGCCTGAGCCTGGATCCACCGATCTCGCCGGCCTCTCCACTCCGCATCCCTTCGCCGGGAGCCAATTCCCTTCACCCAGGTAGTACCACTACCTGGGTGAGCGGGGATCGGCCCCCGACTCGGCCTGCGAAGCGGAGAGACTCGCCGACCCCGGTGGATCCAGGCTGAGACCTTGCTGAAACTGCATTTACCCCCGCTGGGAGTGGGTAAATGCAGTCTCGGCAGAAAGGACGATGCTCAGTCGCCACAGCGGATGCGCCCCGCCTCGCGGCCGGGGCCGGGTTGCCAGACCGGGCTCAGTGACGCGAAAGGTCGCTACTCGGCCAGCAGCGGCAGCAGGGCGCCGAGCTTCACCTCGGTCTCGGCCAGCTCCGAGGCGGGGTCGGAGCCGGCGACGATCCCGACGCCCGCGTAGAGGTGCGCCGCGCGGTCACGCAGCAGGGCGCTGCGCAGGGCGACGCAGAACTCGCCGTCCTCGGTCGCGTCCATCCAGCCCACCGGTCCCGCGTACCAGCCGCGGTCCATCCGCTCGAGCTCCGCGATCGCCGCCGCGGCGCCGGGCCACGGCTCGCCGCCGACCGCCGGGGTCGGGTGCAGGAGGCCGGCCAGCTCGACCGCCGAGCGCGGTTCGGCGAGCTGGGCGATCACCGGCGTCGCCAGGTGCTGGATGTTGGCGACCTTGACGAGCTCCGGCTCGGGCGACCGCTCGACCCAGACCGCGTGCGGGCGCAGGGCGCGGACGATTCGCTCGGCGACGATTCGCTGCTCGTGCCGGTCCTTGTCGCTGCGCAGGAGCTGCTCGCCGAGGTGGTCGTCGACGGTCGGGTCGGAGCTGCGTCTGGTCGACCCGGCCAGCGCCACGGTGGAGACCCCGGCCCCGGAGCGCCGCACCAGCAGCTCCGGGCTGGCGCCGAGGAATGCCGCCTCGGGCGTGCCGCAGCAGAAGCAGAAGCAGGCGGGGAACTGCTCCCGCAGGGCGCCGAAGATCGCCGCCGGTTCGTGCGCCGAGGCCGCCGCGACCACGATCTCGCGGGCGAGCACCGTCTTGCTCAGCTCGCCGGACTCGATCCGCTCGGTGGCCGCGGCGACCGCTCGCTCGAAGTCCCGGGGCGGGCGGACGTTGCGGATCTCGGGCCGGTCGGTGGGGTGCGGGTCGAGCAGCGGCAGCGGGTCGAACCGCAGGCCGGCGAGCCGGGCGGCGATGCGGTCGCCCGTCGCGGCGGCATCCTCGCCGGGCCGCACGACCAGGTTGGCGGTCAGGAAAGCCTCGTCCCCGTTGCGGCAGATCGAGACCTCGGGCAGCGCCATCGAGGCCGGTGCGAAGGACGACCAGGCGGGCGATGCGGCGCCCTCCGGGTCGAAGGCGAAGCCCCCTGTCCAGACCGGGCCGGCGCCCGCCGGCAGGCCGGCCGGCTCTCTCGCGACGCTGTCCGAGCCGAGATCGAGGCACTCGCGGGCGACATCGCCGAAGCGGCCCTCGCCACGCGAGATGGCCTCATGGGCCACTCCGAGCGCCGCCAGGGCGAAGTCGCGATCGGGCTGCTCCCAGCAGAACCAGCGATCCGATGCCAGGCGCGAGGCGAAGACGGCGGCGCAGGGATCCACCCCCTCCACCGGGACCGTGACGCTGACCAGCGTCCGCCGCCCCCGACCCGCCGCCCGCTCAGCCCCCTCGCGCAGCCGAGCGAGAAGGCTGTCGGGTTTAGTGACTATCCGAAAACCCCCGCGCACGCTTGGCGGCGGCGGACGCTGCGCGGATGCGTCGTCCTCAGTCGGCCGAATAGCGCACGACTATTCGGCCTCCCTGCGTCCTCGCCCCGCTTGGTCCGGCGCTCGCCAGCCACACACGCGGGTTTTCGGATAGTCACTTAGTGCCCTCTCTCACCGTGCTGACCGGAAAATGACGAGACCCAGGCGCCGCCAGGCAAGGACACAGGGAGGCCGACGAGGGGAACGCACTTGCTAGTGCGTGACCCGAGGAGGCCGACCGAGGACGCAGCACGGCGGCGATCTAAGGCCGTCATTTAGGATGGCAGCGTCTGGGGCCGTCATTTCAGGCGCTGCCGCGGACTATTGCTATCTCGCCAGTGCGGACCATCTCGATCAGGCCGTGGGGACGGATCATCCGCTCGAAGGCCTCGATCTTCTCGGCCGACCCGGTCACCTCGATCGTCATCGTGCGCCGCGAGACGTCGATGATTTTGGCGCGGAAGATCTCCGCGAACTGGATGATCTCAGCCCGGTTCTCGACCGCCGAGGAGACCTTGAACATCGCCATCTCCCGGGCGACCGTCTCCTCCGGCTCCATGTCGCGGATCTTCAGCACGTTGATCAGCTTGTGGAGCTGCTTGGTGACCTGGCCGATCGGGTGGACCGCCCCGTCCAGGGTCAGCGTCACCCGCGAGATGTCGGGGTCATCGGTCGGCCCGACCGCGAGCGTGTCGATGTTGAAGCCGCGCCGCGCGAACAGCCCGGCGATCCGCGCCAGGACGCCCGGCTTGTTCTCGACCAGGATCGAGAGGATGTGCTTGCGTCCACTCAGCTGCCCGGGGACGCGCAGCTCCTCCAATTTGACCAGCTCCGGGGTCCCGGCCTCCATCATGACCCCCACGACGCTGCACATCTCTGCGTCCTCGGTCGCTCGCGTGCAGAGCACGCCACGCTCCCTGCGTCCTTGATCTGCTTGGTCGTGAAGGTCACGACCCTCACCCGACCATATCTCGGGCCGCAGCGCCCGCGGGGATCATCGGGAAGCAGTTCTCCTCCGGGGAGACGCGCACGTCGAGCAGCACCGGCCCGTCGGTCTCCAGCGCCTTCGCCATCATCTCCTCCAGGTCGGCGGCGTCCTCGCAGCGCATCCCGGTCGCGCCGAACGCCTCGGCGAGCTTCACCCAGTCGGGACTGGGGCCCATCTCGACCGCGCTGTAGCGACGGTCCCAGAACAGCTCCTGCCACTGGCGGACCATGCCCATGTAGCCGTTGTTCATCAGGAAGACCTTGACCGGGATCTCCTCGTTGACGCAGGTGGCCAGCTCCTGGCAGTTCATGATCAGGCTGCCGTCGCCGGCCAGGCAGACGACCGCCTCGCCCGGGCAGGCGATCTTGGCGCCCATCGCGGCGGGAAGGCCGAAGCCCATCGTCCCCAGCCCGCCGGAGTTGATCCAGCGGCGGGGCCTGTCGAAGCCGTAGTACTGCGCCGCCCACATCTGGTGCTGGCCGACGTCGGAGGTGACGATCGCGTCGCCCTCGGTCGCCCGGTGCATCGCCTCGATCATGAACTGCGGCTTGATCTCGCCGTCCTCGCCGGGCTCGTAGTGAAGCGGGTACTCCTCCTGCCAGGCGTGGATCTGCTTCCGCCAGGCGTCGAGCCGGGAGGGGTCGGTCTGCAGCGCCCGGTACTCGCGGGTCAGCTTCGGCAGCACCTGCTTGGCGTCGCCGACGATCGGGATGTGGACGGGGATGTTCTTGGAGATCTCCGCCGGGTCGATGTCGATGTGGATGAATTTGGCGGCCGGGGCGAACTCGGAGAGCTTGCCGGTGATCCGGTCGTCGAAGCGGGCGCCGATCGCGACGATCAGGTCGGCCTCGTCCATCGCGTAGTTGGCGGCGCGGGTGCCGTGCATGCCGAGCATCCCCAGCCACTGCTGGTGCGAAGCGGGGAAGGCGCCGAGTCCCATCACGGTCGAGGTGACCGGGAAGCGGTCGGCGCCGGCCAGCTCGCGCAGCTCCTCGGAGGCGTTGGCGTTGACCACGCCGCCGCCCGTGTAGAGGACCGGGCGCCTCGCGTTGGCGAGCGCCTTGGCGGCGATCCTGATCTGTTTGACGTTGCCGCCGGTCGAGGGTTTGTAGCCGGCCAGATCGACCGGCTCGGTCCGCGGCGCGTACTCGATCTCCGCCCGCGAGAGATCCTGCGGGATGTCGATCAGCACCGGCCCCGGGCGCCCGGTCGGGGCGATGTGGAACGCCTCGTGGACGTACTCGGGGATCTGGCGCGGGTCGGTGGCCTGGAAGGAGTGCTTGACGAAGGGCAGCGTCGCGCCGAGGATGTCGGCCTCCTGAAAGCCGTCGGTGCCGATCAGCTCGGTCCGCACCTGCCCGGTGACGAACACGGTCGGGACCGAGTCCATCATCGCGTCGGCGATCGCGGTGACCAGGTTGGTGGCGCCGGGACCGGAGGTGGCGAAGGCGACCCCGACCCGGCCGGAGGCCTTGGCGTAGCCCTCGGCGGCGTGGCCGCCGCCCTGCTCGTGGCGCACCTGGATGTGGCGGAGCTGGGCGTCGACCAGCGCGTCGTAGGTCGGCAGGTTGGCCCCGCCGGGGATGCCGAAGATGTGCTCGACACCCTCGGCCTTGAGGCTTTCCATCAACGCGTCCGCGGCTCTCATCGGACGGCGATGGTACCAGCGGGCCTACGCCTGGCCAGCAGGGGTTTGGGGCCTACCTGGATAGGCTCTTGGCGGGGTTCCAGTGGGTGCGGGGGTCGATCGAGCTCTCGATCACGTGCTCCTTGTGCCGCTCGATCGCGTGGATCATCGACTCGACCAGCTCCTCGCCGAGCAGGGTCGGCTCCAGCCCGAGGTCCAGCAGCTTGGTGTGGACCGCGTTGTAGTAGTGCTTTTCCGGCTCGACCCGGGGATTGTCGTAGTGCTGGATCTCCACCGCGTAGCCGAGGTGCTCGCCGGCCTGCTTGACCAGCTCGGCCAGCTCGCCGACCGAGAACTGCTCGGTGAACTGGTTGAAGACGCGGAACTCGCCGCGCTCGGCCGGGTTCTCGACCGCCAGCTCGACGCACTGGAGCGTGTCGCGGATGTTGAGGAAGCCGCGGGTCTGACCGCCGCTGCCGTAGACGGTGAGTGGGTGGCCGATAACCGCCTGCACGCAGAAGCGGTTGAGCACGGTGCCGAAGATCTCGTCGTAGTCGAAGCGGGTGACCAGCCGCTCGTCGCGCGCCGTCTCCTCGGTCTCGATCCCGTAGACGATCCCCTGGTTGAGGTCGGTGGCGCGCAATCCCCAGATCCGGCAGCCGAAGTGGAGGTTGGTCGAGTCGTGGACCTTGGAGCAGTGGTAGAGCGAGCCGGGCAGCTTCGGGAACGGCAGGGTGTCGGTGCGGCCCTTGTGCTCGATCTCGATGAAGCCCTCCTCGATGTCGATGTTGGGAGTGCCGTACTCCCCCATCGTCCCGAGCTTGACCAGGTGGCAGTCGGGGACGTGGTCGCGCAGCGAGAAGAGCAGGTTGAGGGTGCCGATCACGTTGGTCTGCTGGGTCTCGACGGCGCGCTCGCGCGACATCATCGAGTAGGGCGCCGAGGGCTGCTCGCCGTAGTGGACGACTGTTTCCGGGCGCGTATCGGCGACAACCTCGTCGAGGAAATCGCCGTCCTCGACCGCGCCGACGTAGTGGTGGATCTGCTCTCCGGAGACCTCGTGCCAGGCGTCGATCCGCTCGTCGAGCCCGCGGATCGGGATCAGCGAGGCGGTCCCCTGCTCTCGATGCCAGCGACGGCGGGAGAAGTTGTCGACGACCGCGACCTCGTGTCCGCGGGCCGAGAACCTCAGGGCCGTCGGCCAGCCCAGGTAGCCGTCGCCCCCGAGGATGAGAACGCGCATAGCCGCGGCAGGGTAGCGGACGGGGGGCGGCAGGGCGCGCAACCGAGCGCCATAGCATCCGCCCATGGCGAGCGGGCTTGCGGCGCGAAACGGGGGGCGGGCGGGCCTCGCCGCCCTGATCGCGATCCTGCTGCTGGGCCTGGGGCTGCGAGCCGCGTACGCCTGGGAGGGCCGGGCGCCCGTCTACGACGCGGTCGCCTACGGCCGCATCGCCGAGAACCTCGACGAGGGTCGCGGCTTCAGGCTGGGCAAGGCGGCGACCCAGCCGGCCGGCAACTACTCGCCGGGGCTGCCGCTGCTGGTCGCGGGCATGCACAAGGTCAGCGGCGGCGGCGAGCGCTTCGCCCGCCTCGCGCTGGCGCTGATCGGCGCCCTCTCGGTCCTCTTCGCCTACCTGATCGGCCGCCGCCTCTCCGGCCCGGCCGCCGGGCTGATCGGCGCCGGCGCGGTCGCGATCTACCCGGCCTTCCTCGAGTACCAGGGGATGCTGATGGGCGAGCCGCTGGCCGCCGCCCTGCTCTCGGGGGCGGTGCTGGCGATGCTCTGGGCCGGCGGTGAGGAGGGAGGGCGGGAGTCCCCGGCCGGCCGCTGGGTTTTTCGCCTGGGAGGGCGACGGCCGTCCGAGATCGTGGGTGAGGCGAAAAACAGGACGCCGCGTCCGCCCGGGGACCCCCACCCTCCCTTTGTCGGATGGTTGGTGCCGGGACTGCTGCTCGGGGGGCTGGCGCTGGTTCGACCGGAGTACCTGGCGATCTCGTTGCCGGTTGCCGTTGTGGTTTTCGCGCGAGGGGGGCGGGATGAGTGGAGGGCCTGCTTGCTTCAGCCCGTGGTCATGCTCGTCGGGTTGGTGCTGGTCGTTGCCCCCTGGACGGTCCGCAACGCGATCGCCCTCGACCGCTTCGTGCCGATCTCGACCGGTGGCGGCCAGGTTCTCTTCGCCGGCGCCTACCTGCCGTCCGGCGGCGACCCGCAGCGGGTCGGCGAGGAGGTGCTGGAGCGCCATCCGGGGCTGCGGCGGCGGCTGGCGGCCGAATACCTGCCGCCGGGCGCCGCCCCGACGCTGGCCGCGGTGCTGGCCCGGGTCAGGCTCGAGCAGATCCTCGCCGCGCTGGCGGCCCAGCGCTACCCGAGCCTGAGCAGCGACGCGGCGCTGGCGCGGCTGGGCCGCGAACGGCTCTGGGACGACGTCACCGGGCAGCCGCTCGACTACGCCGGCTTCGTCGCCGCCAAGATCGGCCGGATCTGGGCCCACGGCCCCCGCGATGTGATGCGAGAGCCGCTCTGGGCGGCGCTGCACTGGGCGCTCGTCGCCTTCGGCCTGCTCGGCCTGGTCGTCCTGGCGCGCCGGCGCCGCTGGGAGGCGCTTCTGCTGGCCACGATCCTGCTCTCGATCACCGCGCTCGGCGGGTTGCTTGTCGCCTCGCCGCGGCGGGTGCTGGTGACGATGCCGCTGGTCGCTGCGCTGGCAGGAGTCGGCGCCAGGCAGGCCTGGGGCTACCTGAGCCAGGTGCGGAAGATCGCGTTGGCGAAGCCGAGGCCGTAGCGGACCACGGCGGGCTTCTTGGAGTGGCCGTGGAGGCGGCGCTCGACCGTGATCGGGATCTCCTTGGCCGGGATGCCGCGCTTGATCGCCTCGATCATGAACTCGGACGTATGGAACTGCTCCTGGCGGAGGACGAGCTGCGGCAGGACCGTGGCCCGCACCGCCCGATAGCCGTTCGAGCAGTCGGTCACATGGGTGCGGGTGATCAGCGAGACGAGGCGGTTGAAGAAGACGATGCCCAGCTCGCGGGCGAGGTGGTCGCGGTCGGCCCGGCCGAGGACGCGGGAGCCGTGGGCGACGTCGACCTCGCGCTCGAGGACCGGCTTGACCAGGCGCTCCATCTCCGCGGGCAGGTGCTGGCCGTCGGCGTCGAGGGTGACGACGACCTCGGCGCCGGAGTCGGCCGTCAGCCGGTAGCCGGTCCGCAGCGCCGCCCCACCGCCGCGGTTGATCACGTGACGGGCGACGATCGCCCCGTGCCGGGCGGCGACATCCCCGGTGCCGTCCCGCGAGCCGTCGTCGACGACGAGCACGGCGGTCGGCACGCCGCAGACCTCGTCCGGGATCAGGTCCAGAACGCAGCCGATGCTCTCCGCCTCGTCGTAGGCGGGGACGACGATCGCGATCTTGCCGCGGAAGCGCTCCGGGAGGCCGGCCTGGCGGAACTCCTCCCAGGCCAGCCCCTCGAGCACCGCGGAGAGCTGGCGCGAGTTGCGCCCCGCCTGGGAGATCGCCCGCAGGACGAGCAGGAAGAGGACGAAGATCGCGAAGACGGCGAGGCCGAGGATGCGGCCGCCGTTGCCCCTCTCGAAGGAGAAGGCCGAGAGCAGCTTGTCCGTCACTTCGGTGCCGGAGACGACCGCCAGCCCGAGCCCGGCCGCCAGCAGGATAAGGACGTCGACGTTGCGCAGTGAGCGGCGGCGGAGGACGGCGAAGGCGACGATCCCGGCAGCGACGAGCAGGCCGGCGCTGCGAAGCGCGGTCAGCTCGGAGGGGAAGATGCCTGCCAGGGGAGCCATGGGCATCGAGAGAATAGGGCGGCGGAGCCCCTGACCAGCGCCGCAGCGGCAAGCGGAAAGATGAGTGTCATCAGGATCTCGTTGCGGCGGCTGGCGGCGAGCGACGCCGCGCCGACCCCGGTGACGATGACGATCGGCGTAGCCATCGCGACCAGCTCCCACCACCATCGCCGCCAGGCCAGCACCCCGAGGCCGGCCAGCGCCAGGACGACGATCGCGACCTGCACGACCCGGCCGGCGGTGCTGCTCATCGCCTCGCCGACACCCCCGCTCCACATCCGCCACACCTTGCGAGCGGTCATCCCGAGGTACCCGACCGGGTCCTCGCCGAAGTACCCCGAGAAGTTCTGCTTTCCGATCCTGCCCAGGGCCGAGTCCCGCGGCAGCTCGTGGTAGCGAGCGGCGACGCGGTCGAACAGCGGCGTCGGGTTGACCCGGTCCAGCGCTTCGGACCCGGGCTCGAGGCTGCGCCCCAGGTAGCGCTCCGCCAGCAGCGCCTTGACCCGCTGGTACTCGCCGTCGGCGGGCAGGAAGGTGCCGACGTAGAGCGCCTTGCCGCCGCCGGTCGAGATCGGCACCAGCCGGTCGAGGACGATCGCGTTGCGCGCCGCCCAGGGGACGATGGGAAGCAGAAGGGCGGCGGCGAGGAGCGTCGCGGCCGCGGCCCCCGGGCGCCAACCTCGCTCCCGGCCGACCCGGAGCGCCGCGAGCGCCGCGAAGGCGACCCCGACGACCAGGTACTCGGGGCGGATCAGCGCCGTCAACCCGAACAGGAGGCCGGGCAGCAGCCAGGAGCGCAGGCGTTCCTGGCTGCCCGCCCAGAGGAAGGCGAGGACGGCGGCCGGCAGCGTGAAGATCGCCGGCGGCTCGCTGAACAGCGCCCCGGTCGAGTGGATGAAGGGCGGGTAGACGGCGACCCCGAAGGCCGCGATCAGCCCGACCGACCGGCAGCTGATCCTGCGGCCCAGCAGGTACACGACGACGATCGCGCCCACCCCCAGCAGCAGCTCGACGATCCGCGCCGTCCCTTCCCTGGCCCCCCCTGTCGCGCGAAAGGCGGCCGCGTAGAGCAACGGCGCCCCGGGCGACCAGTCGCTGGAGTCGCGGAAGCTCGGGCCCCCGTAGCTGCCTTCCTCGTAGAGCGCCTTGGAGAGCGCGTAGTAAGCGCGGGAGTCGTCGCCGGGCGGCTGCAGCGGCTCGACCACCCGGTAGGCGCGCAAGCCGAAGCCGAGCACGACGATCGTCGCCAGCAGGATCAGCGCGACGCGCCCGTGGCGCTCCAGCAGCAGCGGTCGCAGTCGGCTCACGGCCGGCGAACTTCAGCAGGATCGGGCAGATAGAGGTCCGTCCCGCAGCGCGGACAGACCTGGACGTAGAGCTTCACGGCCCTGTGGCAGGTCGGGCACTGCCGTTCGGGTTCGGTCTTCTCGGAGCGGTGGAGGATCACCGCGACCAGGCCGAGCAGCGGCAGCACCGTGCCGACGATCAGCCACAGCCAGAACGAGCTGCCCTTGGCGCGGCCGATTATCCCGGTGGCGAGGCCGAAGGAGAAGGCGATGACGGGGTACTCGAGTCCCACGGCCCTATTGTCGCCTGTAGCGGCGTCACCACATGGCGCGGCATGATCCGTTCCAGCTCGCGGGCCGCCATCGCGCCGCCGAATCCCTCGCCGGCGATGACGACGCCCCAGGCCACGCCGTCGATTACGGCACTTTGTGACAGCGTGTTACAAAGTGCCGGGGCTGTGCCCCTTATTCACCCTCGTCAAGACCTCGGCCAGCTATCTGGCCTTCCAGCATGGCCTTGGCGACGTGCAAGAGACCCAAGCGGCTATGCGGGCGCCCATCGCTGGCTCGGACCGAGATGTTCGAGCCGTGCGGGCCTAAGACCTCAACGATGGTGACGACATCTCCGACCTGGCAGTCGTCGCCAAACCGGCCCTCAAGCGCCTCCATCTGCGCTGCCACAACCTGTCCGATCTTGGACTGATCCAATGCCATCAAAGCTCCTTTCGAATTGAAATGATCAGGAAGTCCGTCATCATATTACGGTCAGACGCCCAGCCTGTCCCTGATCAGGCGGTTGACCTCGGCGCCGTCGGCGCGGCCCTTGGTCTCCCTCATCACCGCGCCGACGATCGCGCCGATCGCCCTGCCGTTGCCGGCGCGGATCTGTGCGGCGGCCTCCGGGTTGGCGTCGACGGCCGTCGCGACGATCGCCTCCAGCTCGCCGCTGTCGGAGATCTGGGCAAGGCCCTCGCGCTCGACGATCGCGCCCGGCTCACCTCCCTCCGCGACCAGCGCGGCCAGCACCGTCTTGCCGCTGCCGTGCGAGATCCTCTTCTCCTGGACCATGACCACCAGCGCGGCCAGCGCCTCGGGCTCGACCTTCGAGCCCGTCGCTCCGGCCTCGCCGCCCTCCTGCCGCAGCGCCGCCGCCAGCTCTCCCGTCACCCAGTTGGCGACGACCCGCGGCTCGACCCCTGCGGCGGCGCCGGCGGCCCGCTCGAAGTAGACGGCGGCCTCCGGGTCGGCGGCGAGCTGCGCCGCCGCCTCCGGCGGCAGGCCCATCTCCTCGCGGTAGCGCTCGATCCGCGCCGCCGGCAGCTCCGGCAGCGACCCGCGGGCCTCGTGCAGCATCTGCTCGGTCGGCGCCAGCGGCACCAGGTCGGGCTCGGGGAAGTAGCGGTAGTCGTGCGCCTCCTCCTTCGAGCGCAGCGAGGTCAGCGTGACACCGCGGGGATCGAAGTGGAGCGTCTCCTGGACGACCGCCGCCCCCGCCCCGATCAGCTCCTGCTGGCGCGCCAGCTCCGCCTCGATCCCGCGCTCCAGGAAGCGGAAGCTGTTCATGTTCTTCAGCTCTGTCTTGACGCCCAGCTCCTCGCTGCCGGCCGGCCGCACCGAGACGTTGGCGTCACAGCGAAGGCTCCCCTCCTCCATGTTGACGTCGGAGACGCCGAGCTGGCGGACGGTGGTGCGCAGCAGCCGCGCCCACTCGCTCGCCTCGGCGGCGCTGCGCAGGTCGGGCTCGGTGACGATCTCGACCAGCGGCGTGCCGCCGCGGTTGAAGTCGACCAGCGAGGCGCCGGAGCCGTGGATCCGGCCCGACTCGCCGACGTGAATCATCTTCGCGGCGTCCTCCTCGAGGTGGACGCGGTGGATACGGATGTCGTCGAGCCGCCCGCCCGTCGCGAGCGGGATGTCGTACTGGCTGATCTGGTACGCCTTCGGGTTGTCCGGGTAGAAGTAGTTCTTGCGGTGGAAGATCGAGCGCGGCGCCACCTCGCACTCCAGCGCCACGGCGATCTGCAGCGCGTAGCGGATCGCCTCCTCGTTGGGCGCCGGCAGCACGCCCGGGTGGGCGAGACAGACCGGGCAGGTGTGGACGTTCGGCTGGTCGCCGAAGGAGAGCTCGCAGCCGCAGAACATCTTCGTGCGAGTGGAGAGCTGGACGTGGATCTCCAGCCCGATCACCGCCTCCAGCTCAGCCACCGGCGCCCTCCCCCGGCTTGGCGTCGAACCCGATCTCCCGCTCCAGGGCGAACGCCGCCTCGAGCAGCCGCTGCTCGGCGAAGGCCGGGGCGACGATCTGGAAGCCGACCGGCAACCGCGGCCCGCCCCCGTCAGGCTCGGCGAGGCCGGCCGGGATCGAGATCGCCGGCAGGCCGGCGAGGCTCATCGGCACCGTGAAGAAGTCACTCATGTACATCGCCAGCGGGTCGTCGGTCTTCTCGCCGAGCCCGAAGGCGACCGAGGGCGAGGTCGGCGTGACGACGAAGTCGAACTCGGCGAAGGCGGCGGCGAAGTCGGAGGCGATCTTGGTGCGGACCCGCTGGGCACGGCCGTAGTAGGCGTCGTAGTAGCCGGAGGAGAGCACGTAGGTGCCGAGCATGATGCGGCGCTTCACCTCGGCCCCGAAGCCCTCGGCCCTCGTCTTCTCGTACATCTCGGTCAGGTCGCCGGCCCCCTCGGCCCGCATCCCGTAGCGGACGCCGTCGTAGCGGGCCAGGTTGGAGGAGGCCTCGGCCGGCGCGATCACGTAGTAGGCGGAGATCCCGTGCTCGGCGTGCGGCAGCGGCGCCTCGGTGATCGCCCCGCCGAGCCGCTCGATCGTCTCCAGCGTCGCCTCGAAGACCGCCCGCACCCCGGAGTCGATCGCGTCACGGGCCAGCTCCCCGGGCACCGCGAAGCGCAGCCCCTTCAGGTCCTCGCGGCTGGGCGCCTCCACCCCGCCCTCGATCCCGACCGAGGTCGAGTCGCAGGGGTCGCGCCCCTGCAGCGCCGCCAGCAGCAGCGCCGCGTCGGTGACGTCGCGGGTCAGCGCCCCGCACTGGTCGAGCGAGGAGGCGAAGGCGATCATCCCGTAGCGCGAGATCGCGCCGTAGGTGGGCTTCAGCCCGACGATCCCGCAGAGGGACGCCGGCTGGCGGATCGAGCCACCGGTGTCGGTGCCGATCGCGCAGGGCGCCAGCCCGCCCCCGACCGCCGCCGCCGAGCCCCCCGAGGAGCCGCCCGGGACCCGCCCCCGGTCCCACGGGTTGAGAACGGGCCCAAAAGCCGAGTTCTCGCTCGAGGACCCCATCGCGAACTCGTCCATGTTGGTCTTGCCCAGCACCCGGGCGCCCGCCTCGCCGAGCCGCCGCACCGCGGTCGAGGTGTAGGGGGGCGCGTATCCCGCCAGGATCCGCGACCCTGCCGTGGTCGGCACTCCCTCCGTGCAGAAGATGTCCTTGACGGCGACGGGAATCCCGGCAAGCGGCCCCCCCGTCCCCTCGACCCCGTCCTCGGCCCGCCACAGGTAGGCGTTCAGCTCGTCTCCGGCGGCGGCCGCGCGCCAGGCGTCGAAGTACTCGCCGGCGGCGATCTCCCCCGCCGCGATCCGGCCGGCCGCCTCGGCGACCGTCAGCTCCAGAAGCCCGCTCATTGGGAGTCCGCCTGCGGTGAGGGGGCCCGGAAGGCGCCGTCGGCCGGATCGGGCGCCGGCTCCAGCACCACGTCCCTGGGCCAGCTCGGCCGCGGCCGATCGGGCCGCAGGACGTTCTCCAGCTCGACCACATGCGATGTCGGCTCGACTCCGTCCAAGTCCAGCTCGCCGATCCGATCCACATGCTCGAGGATCCCCGACAGCTCCCCCGCCATCTTCTCCACCTCGGCCTCATCCAGCCGCAGGCGCGCCAACCTCGCAACGTGCAGAACCTGCTCCCGATCGATCACGGTCGGGATTCTAGAGGCCTGATTTGGGTTATCCACGCACACGGATGACGCCGCATGCCGTCGCTGGATCGCCACCAGCGGGTCCTGTCGCCGGGGTGGGGCGCCCTCCTTGCCCTGCGCGCTGCTCCGCCGGACGGGACAAGGCACCGGATTCCGCAATCGCTCGGCTCCGCGGGATCCAGGTAGGGGGTGGAGCGTCTTGTACTTTTTCGCCGCCAGAATCACGGCAGTCCGACGACGCCCACCGAAAAAGTTAAGCGGAACCCCCTGCCCGTAGCCCGCGCTGGCTGCCCGGCCAGTTATTGTCCGGCCGACCATGCGGGGCGAGAAGGCAGAACGATTCGTCGCCCTGAGCCTGCGGCTCCTGGCCGTCAGCTTCGCGGTCGTCGGCATCCTCTTCATCGCCGTCCCCGGCGGCGTCCTCGAGACGATCTCCGACCTCGGCGACTCCCTCGGCAGCTTCACCCGGGCCCCCGCGACCACCGAGCAGCTCTGGCTGGCCCTCGCCTTCGCCTACATGGTGGTGATCACGGGCATCTGCCTCGTCGCCCAGGCCGACGTCGTCCGCTACCGCCCGCTGCTGCTGGTGCTGGCGGTCGGCAAGGCCGCGTCTTCGCTCGGCTCGCTCGGCTTCTACCTCTTCGACCAGGACGTCTTCGTCTACCTGCTGAACTTCCTGGTCGACGGCTTCCTGGCCCTGGCGGTTCTCTGGCTCTGGTCGCTGGCCGGCCGGGTCGGGCGCCCCGCCGCCCCCGGCTGACAGCGCGCGCCGGGGCTCGCGGCCGCCGAGCAGCGCACCCTGAGCGCGATCTGCGAAGCGATGGCGCCCGGCTTCGACGGGCTGCCGGCGGCGGAGCGCGACGTCGACGTCTCCGGCCCGATCGCCAAACTCCTCACCTCGGCCCCACCGCGGGTCCTGACCCGGATCAGGCTCGCCCTGCGCGTCTTCGAGTGGCTGCCGTTCCCGTGGCGGTTCAGCCGCCTCGACCTCGCCGCCCGCGAGGGCTTCCTGCGCCGCATGGAGGGATCCGGCTCCGGCCTGCACCGCAAGCTGCTGCTGATGGCCAAGCTCTTCTCGACGTTGGGCTACGCGATCACGCCGCAGGTCGAGGCGCGGATCGGCATCGAGACGAGCTGTCGCCTCGCCGACGGCTCGCTGCCGCCGCCGGCCGGCTCGCTGGGCGACACGACACCGTCCGGCGACGGCGAGGAGTGCGACGTGGTCATCGTCGGCTCCGGCGCCGGCGGGGCGGTCGCCGCGGCGACCCTGGCCGAGGCCGGCCTCGACGTGCTCGTGCTGGAGGCGGGCGACCACTACGACCGCGACTCCTACCCGAGCGACCCGCTCGAGGCGCTCGCCGCCCTCTACCGCGACGGCGGCTTGACGATCGCCGAGGGCCGCCCGCCGATCGCCGTCCCGGTGGCGAGGACGGTCGGCGGGACTACGGTGGTCAACTCCGGCACCTGCTTCCGCGCCCCCGACCCGATCCTCGACGAGTGGCGCGATCGCTACGGGGTCGAGTGGGCGCGCGACCTCGACCCCGACTTCGCCGAGGCCGAGGAGTTCCTGCGGGTGACCCCGCTCGACCCGGAGCGGATGGGGCGCAATGGCCAGCTCGCGATGGAGGGCGCGGCCGCGATCGGGGCGTCGGGCGGCCCGATCTCCCGCAACGCCGGCAGCTGCGTGCAGTGCAGCTCCTGCCCGTTCGGCTGTGCGATCGACGCCAAGCGCGGCATGCACGTCAGCTACCTGCCCCGCGCCGTGGCGGCCGGGGCGCGAGTACGCGCCGGCGTCGAGGCGCACCGCGTCCTGGTCGAGGGTGGCCGCGCCGCCGGGGTGCGGTGCGTGGCCGGGAGCAACGAGCGCCGGCGCCCCTACACGGCTCGCGCCCGCCTCGCCACGATCGTCGCCGGTGGAGCGCTGGGGACGCCGGAGCTGCTGCTGCGCTCCGGCCTCGGCGGAGGCCAGGTGGGCCGCAACCTCCACATCCACCCCGCCTGCTGGATCGGCGCCCGCTACGAGGAGGAGGTCCGCGGCTGGGAGGGCGTGATGCAGAGCTACTACGTCGACGAGTGGGGGCCGCAGCGCATCCTGCTGGAGGCGACCTCCACGCCGTTCGCCTTCGGCGGCGCCTGGCTGCGCGGCGCCGGGCGGGAGCACCAGAGGGCGATGCTCGACTTCGGCCGAATCGGCTCGATCGGCGTCCACCTCTCCGACGAGTCCGCCGGGCGGGTCGGCCTCGCCGGCGACGGCTCGCTTCGCGCCACCTACAGGCTGACCGGCGAGGACGCGCGCCGCCTCTCCTTCGGCATCGCCCGCGCGGCGGAACTCCATTTCGCGGCCGGCGCGACGGAGGTCTATCCCAATATCGGCCGGGTGCCGGTGCTGCGGCCGGATCAGCTCGCCGAGTTCGAGGCGACCGCCTTCAAGCCCTCGGAGCTTCGCCTCGAGGCGTTCCACCCGATGGGGACGGCGCGGATCGCCGCCGACCCGCGCCAGGGCGTCTGCGCCGCCGACGGCTCGGTCAACGGCGTCGCCGGCCTCTACGTGGCGGACGCCTCCCTCTTCCCCACCTCGGTCGGCGTCAACCCGATGATGACCGTGATCGCCTTTGCAAAGCGGGTGGCCGCCGGGGTAGCCGACAGCCCCAGACCTGCGTAGAGGGCGTTGTCCTCAGTCGGCCGGCTTCGGGTCACGCACAGACAGTGCGCTCCCCTTGCCGGCCTTCCTGCGTCCTAGCCCTACTTGGCCTGGAACCGTCGGTATGCCTCGATCAGCTCGACGGGGGCGGAGGTGGTGGAGGCGGTGGCGAGGACGACGGTGGCGAGGGCGGGGGCGGCGGTCCGCCGCTCGGCCCGTCGCTCGGTCCGCCGCCGGAGAGGCGGTCCGCGGCGTCGCCGAACGAGGCGCCTTCCTCGCGCATCGCGCTGTACCCGCCGTAGGCGATCCCCGCGGCGGCGATCAGGCCGAGGAAGATGCCGAAGCTCAGCGTCGCGTCGACCGAGATCCCGCCGAAGCTGCCAAAGCCGGGCGGGGAGACGATCCGGAAGAGGATCAGCAGCACCGAGATGCCGCCGAGCACGGCGACCACCGAATTCATCGAGACCGGCGGCTCGAACGCCGAGTCGATGAGGCGGAGCACCGCCACGCCGATCGCGGCGACGATCGTGACGACGAGGACGACCGGGATGAAGTCGAGCGTGTTCCAGGCGCTGCCGCCCCCGGACGCGCTGCCCGAGAAGCCGCCGACACCCGAAACCTCGACTCCAAACCAGTTGAAGAACATGAATATGAAGAGCAGGACCGCGGAAACCGCGGCGATCTTCTCCCCTGTACCTAGCTTGTCAGCATCCATCTGCGTATCCCTTCCGTCGGACTAGGGGTCGAGCCGACCCTACACCCGCGACCGGGCGGCTTTGAGGGTGTTGACGAGCAACATCGCGATCGTCATCGGCCCGACGCCCCCCGGCACCGGGGTGATCGCCGCGGCGACCTCGACGGCAGCGTCGAAGTCGACGTCGCCGCAGAGGCCGTCATCGGTGCGGTTCATGCCGACGTCGATCACCACCGCCCCCGGCTTCACCGCGTCGGCGCCGAGCAGCCGCGGCACGCCGACCGCGGCGACGAGCACGTCGGCGCGTCGGCAGACCGCCGCCAGGTCGCGGCTGCGCGAGTGGCAGACGGTCACCGTCGCATCGGCCGCCAGCAGCAGCCGCGCGACCGGCACGCCGACCAACTTCGAGCGCCCCACGACCACCGCCTCGGCGCCCTCCAGCTCGACGCCCTCGTGACGGAGCAGCTCCATCGCGCCCGCGGGCGTGCAGGGGACCAGGCCGGGCGTGCCGTGGGCGAGCAGGCCGGCGTTGGCCGGGGTCAGCCCGTCGACGTCCTTGCCGGGGTCGATCGCGGCGAGGACCCGGTCGGGGTCGATCCGCTCGGGGAGCGGGAGCTGCACGAGGATGCCGTCGACGTCGTCGTGCAGGCCCAGCTCGGCGACCAGCTCGAGCAGCTCGTTCTCGGTCGTCTCCGCGGGGAGGCCGTGGTGGACGGAGCGCATCCCCACCTCCGCGCACGCCCTGTGCTTGTTGCGGACGTAGATCTCCGAGGCGGGATCGTCGCCGACGATCACCGTGGCGAGCGCCGGGGCGCGGCCCGCCTCGGCCTCGTGGGAGGCGACCTCGCGCGCCACCCGCTCGCGCACCGTGGCGGCCACCGCCTTGCCGTCGATGATTCGCGCCGCCAAGCGGCTACCGCTTCCGGATCGGCGCGTAGTCGGCCATCAGCTTGCGCTCCGAGCCGTCGCCGGCGAAGCGGACGACGACCACCCCTTCCGGCTCGACCCCGGTGACGACCCCGTCGCCGAAGCTGGCGTGGACGACGTCGTCGCCGATCCGCAGCTCCAGCGCCGGGCCGGGGTCGATCGGGGTCGCGGCGCCCGCGCCCGACCGGGCATCCCAGCTTGCCGCCCCCGGCGCGCTGGAGTGCCGCTCGGTCAGCTCTGCCGGCAGCTCGTCGACGAAGCGGGACGGGAGGTTGCGCTCGGCCCGCCCGAACAGCCGCCGCTCGCGCGCCCAGGTCATGTAGAGCCGCCGCCGGGCGCGGGTGATGCCGACGTAGCAGAGGCGCCGCTCTTCCTCCTCGCCTCCCTCTTCCAGCGCCCGCAGATGCGGGAAGGCGCCGTCCTCGCAACCGACGACGAAGACCGTGTCGTACTCCAGCCCCTTGGCGTTGTGGAGGGTCATCAGGGTGATCAGCGACTCGTCCGGCCGCAGGCCGTCCTGCTCGGTGTAGAGGGAGATCTGCTGCAGGAACTCCTCCAGCGGGGTGGTCTCGCTCTCCCCCTCGGTCTCGCGGTTGCGGTCGAGCTCGGCGGCTACGCCGACCAGCTCCTCGAGGTTCTCGACCCGGCCCTCGGCCTCGACCGTCCGCTCCGCCTCCAGCGCCTCCAGGTAGCCGCTCTCGCGCAGGGTCGCCTCCAGCAGCTCGGCCACCGGGGCCGACTCGGCCCGGGCGCGCAGCTCCTCCATCGTCTCGTGGAAGCGGCAGACCGCCTTGACCGCCGCGGCGCCGAGCCCGGGCACCTCCTCGGCCCGCCCCGCCACCTCCCAGATCGGCAGGCCGGTGGTGTTGGCGTGGGAGGCGAGCCGGCCCTGGCTGGTGTCGCCGATCCCCCGCCGCGGCGAGTTGACGATCCGCGCGAAGGAGACCTGGTCGGACGGGTTGACCAGGAGGCTGAGGTAGGCGACCGCGTCCTTCACCTCGGCCCGCTCGTAGAACTTGGCGCCGCCGATCACCTGGTAGGGCAGCTCGAAGCGCACCAGCGTGTCCTCCAGCACCCGGCTCATCGCGTTGGTCCGGTAAAAGACCGCGACGTCCTCCCGCCGCACCCCCTGCTCGGCGCCGAGGCGCTCGATCTCCCCCGCCACCCAGCGCGCCTCCTCGTGCTCGTCGGTCAGCTCGGAGAGCTGCACCGGCTCGCCGCCGGCGATCTCGGTCCAGAGCCGCTTCGGCCGCCGCTGGCGGTTGCGCTCGACGACCGCGCCGGCGGCGGAGAGGATCGTCTGCGTAGACCGGTAGTTCTGCTCGAGCTTGACCACCTCCGCCGCGGGGAAGTCGTGCTCGAAATCGAGGATGTTGCGGATCTCGGCGTGGCGGAATCCGTAGATCGACTGGTCCTCGTCGCCGACCACCATCAGGTTGCCGTGCCCGGAGCTGAGCAGCTGCAGCAGCCTGTACTGGGCGTGGTTGGTGTCCTGGTACTCGTCGACCAGCACCTGGCGGAAGGTGCGGCGCCAGCGCTCCCGCACCTCCTCGAACAGCTCCATCGCGTTGACGGCGCGGACCAGCAGGTCGTCGAAGTCCATCGCGTTGGCGGCGAGCATCCGCTTCCCGTAGAGCCCGTAGACCTGCGCCGCCGTCTGCTCGAAGACGCTGCTCTGCGCCTGCTCGTATGCGGCCGTGTCGACCAGCTGGTTCTTGGCGCCGGAGATCTGGGCGCGGAT
This sequence comes from Solirubrobacterales bacterium, assembly GCA_019456285.1. GTDB lineage: Bacteria > Actinomycetota > Thermoleophilia > Solirubrobacterales > 70-9 > VRUE01. The sequence continues at coordinate 49,681 of VRUE01000005.1, forward strand.
CGCCCGCGGCGGGTAGCGCTTCGGGTCGATCTCCAGCTCCGCCATGCAGCGTTTCAGCATCCGCAGCGAGTCGGACTCGTCGTAGATCGTGAAGCCGCGCGAGTAGCCGAGCCGCTCGGCGTCGGCGCGCAGCATCCGCGCGCAGGCCGAGTGGAAGGTCATCACCCACATCGCCCGCGCCGAGCGGCCGACCAGCGCCTCGACCCGCCCGCGCATCTCCGCCGCCGCCTTGTTGGTAAAGGTGATCGCCAGGATCTCCCCCGGCCGGGCGGCCCCGGTCGCGAGCAGGTAGGCGATGCGGTGGGTCAGCACCCGGGTCTTGCCGGAGCCGGCCCCGGCCAGCACCAGCAGCGGCCCCTCGCCGTGGCGCACCGCCTGGCGCTGGGGGTCGTTGAGGTCGGCCAGCAGCCGCTCGGCGCGGTCGGCGCCGGGCTCTGTGGGGGCGCCTGCGGCGGCGCCCGGCGCGTCCGGCGTCTCCGGCTCTGTCTGGAGCATCACCCGCCGAGAATAGCCACGAGCCCGGCGGGGCCGGACGGTTAGCCGCCCGCCGAGGAGCGGCCGGTGCGGGAGCGCAGCCGGCGCTCCTCGCCGCCGCTCTTCTCCCCGCCGTCGAGGTCGGCGATCCGCCGCTCGAGGTCGGCGATCCGCTCCGAGAGCGCCTTGATCGCCTCGGCGATCGGGTCCGGCAGGTGGATCCAGTCGGCGTCGGGCCCCTCGACCCGCTTCCCCTCCACCTTGACCGGGTGGCCGGGGTTGCCGACCACGGTCGCGCTCGGCGGCACGTCCTCGACGACGACGGTGTTGGCGCCGATCTTGGCGCCGTCGCCGACCGCGATCGGCCCCAGCAGCTTGGCGCCGGAGCCGACCGTGACGTTGTCGCCGAGGGTCGGGTGGCGCTTGCCGCGCTGGAAGCCGGTGCCGCCCAGCGTCACCCCCTGGTAGAGCGTCACCCGCTCGCCGATCTCGGCGGTCTCGCCGATCACCACCCCGGAGCCGTGGTCGATGAAGAACTCGCCGCCGATCTTCGCCGCCGGGTGGATCTCCACCCCGGTCACCGCCCGCGTCAGGTGGGCGATCGCTCGCGGCGCCAGTGGCACCCCGGCCTCGCGCAGCGCCTGGGCGACGCGGTGCGCGAGCAGCGCCTGCACCCCGGCCCAGCTGGTCAGGATCTCGAAGGTCGAGACCCCCTGCGCCGCCGGGTCGCGATCGCGCGCCGCCGCCACATCGGCTTTCACCTCCGCCAGCACCCTCGTCAGCGCGCTCATAGTGCAAAGAAGGGTAGGGACACGTAACGCTCGCCCGAGTCGCAGACGATCGTCACCACCCGCTTCCCGGCCATCTCCGGCCGCGCCGCGACCTCCAGCGCCGCTTTGATATTGGCCCCGGCGGAGATCCCGGCGAAGATGCCCTCCTGCCGGGCGACGAGGCGCGCTGTCTCCAGAGCGTCCTCGTCGGAGACGGCGATCGTCTCGTCGATCACCGAGCGATCCAGCACCTCGGGGACGAACCCGGCCCCGATCCCCTGGATTTTGTGCGGGCCGGGGGCGCCGCCGGAGAGGACCGGGGAGGCCGTCGGCTCGACCGCGACGACCAGCGTCTCGGGGCTGCGCTCCCGCAGCATTCCCCCGACCCCGGTGATCGTCCCGCCTGTGCCCACCCCGGCGACGAAGGCGCCGACGCTGCCGTCGGTGTCACGCCAGACCTCCTCCGCGGTGGTTCGCCGGTGGACCTCCGGGTTGGCCGGGTTGGAGAACTGCTGCGGCATGAACGCCCGGCGCTGCTCGCGGATCTCCCCGGCCAGCTCGACCGCCTCGGTCATCCCGCCCAGCGAGGGCGTCTCGCGCACCTCGGCGCCGTAGGCGCGCAGCAGCTTGGCGCGCTCGCGGCCCATCCCCTCCGGCAGGGTCAGGATCAGCTCGTACCCCCGCGCCGCGCAGACCATCGCCAGCGCGATACCGGTGTTGCCGCTGGTCGGCTCGACGATCACCGAGCGCCCGGGCTCGATCAGACCCTCCTCCTCGGCGGCGTCGATCATCGCCACCCCGATCCTGTCCTTCACCGAGCCGCCGGGGTTGAAGTACTCCAGCTTCGCGCAGACCTCCCCCGCCAGCCCCTCGCCGAGCCGCTGCAACCAGACCAGCGGCGTCTCGCCGACGACGGCCGACGCCTCCGCCCCGATTCGCATCAGCCGGCCCCCCGCCCTTCCCGCGCCGCCGCCACCGCGTCGGCAAAGGCCACCCCCCGCAGCGACCCGAGCCCGGTGGCGAGGTCGTAGCCCAGCTGGGCGGCGCCCCCCGCGGGCGAGCGGCCGAGCGGCGAGCGCGGGTGCGGGGAGCTGGTCCCCCTCACCACGTCCCAGAAGAGCGAGTCGTAGGAGGAGCTGCTCGCCAGCTCGTACAGCAGCGGGTTGAGCGCTCCCAGCGCCGGCCGGCCGGCGCGGCGCTCCTGCTCGGTGACCAGCGCCAGGGTCGCAGCCGTCAGGGGCGTCGCCGCGCTGGTGCCGCCGGAGCCTTCCCAGCCCTCGAAGCCGCCGAGGACCGCGAGGCCGGGCGTGAAGGAGGCCATCGACGCCAGGTCCGGCGTCAGCCTGCTCGGTTCGCCCGGCTGCAGGCCGGAGTCGATCCCCGGCGCGCGCTGCCAGCCGGGCCGCGGCCATGCCGAGCTCGGCCCGCCGCCCGAGCCGGAGCCGTCGCGCCCTTCCTTGGCGAAGGTCGACCAGACGACCTGTTCGGTGAGGCGGTTCTGCGAGTCGAGGCCGATTTCCGTTCCCCCGACCGCGGTCACGTAGCGCGAGCCCGCCGGCCAGCTCGCCCCGGACCCGCTCTGGCAACCCAGGAAGCCGACGTCGCCGGAGGCCGCCAGCGCGCTGATCCCGAGCGCCGCCGCCGCTCGCAGCAGGTGCTGCCCGATCGCCAGTTCGCCGCGGCTGACTTCGGACTCGCAGGCTCCGTCGCTGATCGAGAGGATGTCGGGCAGGCGGCCTCCCTGCCTGGCCGGGTCGAGGGCGCCGAGCATGAAGAGCGCGAAGGAGGCCTGGAAGGCGAGGTCCTGCGGCACGAAGACCGCCGTGACCCGCTGCAGGCCCGGGGCGATCGCCGCCAGCGCCTCGACGTCGAGATAGGTCTCTTCCGGCGCGGTGCTCGCCAGCCTCGTCCCGGGCATCGCGGTCTGACGGAAGCGCGGCGCCGGCAGCCCGAAGCACTTGGCCCAGGCGCGAACGGGCCCGGGATCCACCAGGGCGGGGCTCATCGTCGCGACCCGCACACCGCGGCCTTCGAGGCCGCGGGCGCGCAGGCCGTCGACCCGGTAGGCGGCCGCGATCTGGTTGGGCGTGAACGCTCCCGATTCGAGCGCCCCCTTGCAGCCCCGCGGCGTGCCGGTTGCCGCGGCCCGCGCCACCCGGCTGCGGCGCGAGCGCCGTGCCGGGTAGACCTCGCCCGCGACCACCTGCCGCACCGCGCCCCTGAGTCGCCCTGGCACGCACAGCCCGTGGCGCGGCGGCCGCACCCCGCGAGCGCAGAAGAGCCGGCGGGCCGCCCCCTCGGTCAGCACCGCGATCGCGACCGCACCGGTCGGCCCGATCTTCGCGGACCTGCTGCCGCGCACCCGGCGCAGGAAGCGCACCGTCCGCCGGCGCACCCGGCGAGTGGCGCCGTAGGCGCGCCGCAGCTTCCCCAGGGTCGGGTACCGCCCGTATCCGCTCGACGCCGGGTCCGAGACGCTGCGCGCGAGGCGCGCCAGCCGCCGCTCGGGCCGCCGCAGCCCGAGCAGGACAACCCTGCGTTTCTCGACCCGCTGCGCGGCGGAGGGACTGGCGCTCGCGGCCGGCTCTCCCCCGAGGGCGGCCGGCGAGCCCGAAACCAGGCCAGCCGACAGCGCCGCGACGACCAGAGCCGCTCCAAGCCCGGGGCGCATCAGATCAAACATCCCCGAGCCGGGGGGAGCAACGCCTTCGCGTCGACGCCGGCGGCGATCATCGGGGGCGAAGGTGTGGCGGCACCCGTGCAGCGTAATGCGCCTCACGCCAGCCGCCTCCCAGGCCCGGTCGGCAACTGATCTCCCCGCCTCCGCGGCCAAAGCGCCGGGCCGGGTTCGGATTGCCCGAGGGCGAGGAATAGATCGGCAGACGGCAACCGGAATCTCGCGCGAAGCGGGAGCAATCAATAATCGAGATCGAACGCGGCCACGATCGCGTCGCTGAGGGCCGGCTCTTGACGGTCGAGTAGCACGCCGATCTGCGCTCCCACGGCATCGGCGGGGATGGTGGTGATGTTGTCGCAGCTCACAACCGAGGGCTCCGTGAGGCCGTTCGCCGCATCGACGCCCACCTCGCTGGAGAGCCCGCGGATGGTGGTGGTGATCGGCGCGACGGTCACCGTCCTGAGATGCGGCCGCACAGGCTCACGCGTGAGGATCAACACAGGCCGGGCCTTGTCGAGCTGTGCGACATGGATGGCCCGCATCAGGCAAGGTCACGGGGCAGGCCGACCGCGTGCTCAGCGAGTCCTGCGAGCTCTGGGTCCGGACCGGTGCGGGCAAGGATCCGGGCATCGCGTTCTGCGCGGGCACGCCGACGCTCGCGCTCGAGCGCACGGGTGACGACTGCCGCCCGGCTCCGTCCGGCGCCGGAGTCGACGATCTCGTCGACGAAGTCGACAAGCTCCTCTGGGAGTCGAACAGCGATCTGCTTACTCATCCCATAATGGTAGCAGAATGGTAGCAACCATCGCTGCCTCTCTTCGCGCGGCGGAGCACCGCGATCTTTGCCGCTCCTCGTCCAACTGGGCAGCGGCCGCAGCGAGCTTTGGAACTGCCGGCCACCTCGCGCTCTGGTTCCTCGTCGGGAACCTGGCGCCATCACGCGGGTGACGCTGTCGCCCACGAAGCACGGCTTCTTGTTGCCCTCGACCTCCAGCGTGAAGCGGGTGACTGACTGCCACCAGCCGCCGCCTACCTCGTCGACCGAGACGACCTCGGCGCGGCCGCGGACTCGGGCGTCGACTGGCACCGGGGCTGGGAAGCGGATCTTGTCTCGGCGCGACCCCGGGTGTACGGTCACGATACTCCCCAACCGATGGAGGAATCCCATGGCAACTGAAGTCAAGAACTTCGACTCCCCCGACGAGACCCGCCAGTTTGCGGGGAACGGCCAGGCAAAGGTCGTTCAGCTCGCCGGCCACGCGATCGCTGAAGGCACCTTCGAGCCAGGCTGGAAGTGGTCGGAGAACGTAAAGCCAATCGCCGGCACCGACTCATGCCAGGTGGCCCATGTCGGCTATGTGCTGTCGGGCAGCATGCGCATCTTCATGGACGATGGCACGGAGGCAGAGGTCAACGCCGGTGACGTGTTCGCTATCCCGCCAGGCCACGACGCCGAGGTCCCTGGCCCCGAGGCCTGCGTGATGGTCGACTTCGGCGAGATCGGCAACTACGCGAAACGGAACTGAGTCCCCCGTCTTGTCTCGACTTTCGTGACCTCACGCGGCGGCCCGGAGCGCCGGTAGCTGGGAACGGATGATTTTCGTCGTGGTGCGCCTGCGCCCCGCTCCTGCCAGAAATTCAGCTCGGATCAGCTCGCGACGCAGCGCGGCGAGCACGTCGAGCATCGAGGGATCGCGCTTTTGGGAGTACCAGGGCGCGATCCGCCGCCGGGTGAGGTCACGAAAGTCGAGCCCCTAATTGAGCACGCGCGAATCGCCTCGTGTAGTTGATCGATCCCACGGATCTGATCCGAGACAAGGCCCTCGCGGTTCAAAGACCGTCCAGTTAGGCCGATGTAGACAATAGCTTCCGACGCGTCTGGCACCCTGCCTGGATAGCCGAGTCGGCAGGGAAGAAGGCGTCGCTGGAGTTGATTGCGGCTCCGAAGATCGAAAGAGGATCTTGTCGTTCGCGCGGCCAGCTTCCGCCTTGCCCTCTTTCTGACCACCTGAGACACTGCAGGAGATGAAGATGCTCGTTGTTGACATCACCGCAGCTGACGCCGCCGGAGGGCGGCTTGGCCGCTACAAGGTCGTGGAGCGCCACGGCGACGGCTCCCTGCTTCTCGCCCCCGAGGCGGTGGACGAGGTGATCGCAGAGACTGCCGAGCGGCCACTCACCGGCGACGAGTTTCTGGACGCCCTTGAGCGTCTGGACGCAGCCGCCTCTCAGCAGCCCCCGCGGTGAGCCCCACTTACGAGCTGCCTCCGGGCTTCGCCCGCGAGTTCGCACGGATGCCGCGCGAGCAGCGCCGTGCGTTCCGGGTCGCGGTCGAGAAACTGGTCGAGGCCCTGCGCAAGGGCGGCGACCCATCGAACTCGCTCCGGGTCAAGCGAGCCCAGGGCACCAAGGACGTCTGGGAGATGTCCTACTCGGGCGACGGCCGCGCTACCTTTCGTTACGGCGCCGAGGTGAAGCCGGGCGAGACGCACGTGGAGTGGCTGCGCGTTGGTGGTCACGAGATCCTCTCGCGACCGCAGTAAGGCTACGCTCGCTCAGCGGCCGGGGCTTTGGCGTGCAGCACGCGGATTCGCGCGGCGACGCCATGGTTCAAATACCGTCCAGTTAGGCCGATTTTTCTTTGATCGGCTGGACAGGCGAATCGCAGCGCCGGCTACCAGATCGTCAGCGACCGTGGGTGGTCGTGGTCGCGGATGGCTCGATCCTTGGTGACTAGGTCGAGACCGTGCTCGATGGCGGTTGCATAGATCAGCCGATCGGCGGGATCGCCCGGGAAGGACGCGGGCAAGCTGACGGCGGTGTCTGCGACCGCTGGGGTTACCCCAAGCGTGCGTAGCTGCGATGCCAGGCCCTGAAGCCAGGACCGGATCGGAACGGTGACGGCGATGCGCTCGTGTCGTGCCAGCCATGCCAGCTCGTACCACGAGATCGTCGCAACCACAAGCTCATCCGCACTCTCCAGCGCTTTCCGGGCGGGAGCGCTGACGCGCTTCGGCTCCGCCGACCACCAGTGGACGACGTGGGTGTCGAGAAGGAGCGAGCCCACGCCCTACGCTGCGTTCCAACGTTCGCCAGTCGAGAACAGCTGCTCCTCGTCGACCGCCGTCATCGCCACGCCCTCGAACGAGCCCTTCAGCGAGCGCGCGCCGGACGCAGGCACAAGACGGGCCACCGGACGGCCATGACGGGTGATCTCAATTTCCTCGCCGGCGGCAGCGTCGTCCAAGAGGCGAAGGATCTTCGCCTTCGCGTCGGTTGCGGTCACCTGTTTGAACATATGGTCAGTATAGCGGTCATAGCACTGGGGTTAAGCATCTCTCAGCCTTTGAGCTTCGATCTGACCTATCCGATCCGGAAAGACGTTGAACTTCTCGGCCACCTCCTCAGCGGTGTATCGCGCTTCTCCTCCGAGGCCGTGGCGGAGCTCCAAAATCCGATCGCCCCGATTTTCGGCTGGGACTTCCGGCCTCATTCGAACCGCCTCAGTAAGGCGCCTGAAGGGCGTCGAACATCGGAAAGTGCTTGAGGTTCCGCGTTGCGACGGTGGCCTCGATCTGCTCGGCTGTTGCGGCGATGGCGAGGTCGGCGACGCCGAT
>VRUE01000053.1 GCA_019456285.1 Solirubrobacterales bacterium
CCAAAGAGCGTCGGCCTTTCAAGCCGAAGGTCGCGGGTTCGACTCCCGTCGGGCGCATTCCATCGCTTTCCACAGGAGGCCGGGTTCTTCCCATCGCAGAGCCGAATACCCGGCTCGCGGCTCGAATCCCATTCCGCGCCCTTCCGACCGATTCCGATGCGTTCCGGAGCGTGGGTGTCTCATTTCTGTCTCATTTTCCGTCGTCGGCAAGCTTGTCGGCCAGCTTCGCCAGCTCGCCCATCGAGACCCCGAGGGCGTCAACGATCCCCCTGACCGTCCCCCAGGTCGGGTTGGCTTCACCGCGCTCAATCAAGGAGAGGGTTTTCGGGGTGATCCCGGCTCGCGGAGCCAGAGCTTCCTGGGTGGCACCGTGCTTCTTTCGCAGCTCGCGGATCGCCCGACCCAATGCGGGCTGTGGCTGCGGGGTTTGGCGCGGATCGCGATTCAAGGTATGTGTTTGAAAAGCTGATAGGCTCGGGTCTCAAACATAAGTGGGGCCGCGTGCTACGAACACCGGCCCCGTGGCGACCGGCATAGGAAACCCAGGCCGGCCGCAGCGGGAACGGTAACGAGCTACCGGCCTCAAGAAGCGGCCCCCGGCGGCGCGTCAACGCCAACCGAGGGCCTGACCACAAGGAGGCGTACCTCCCCATGGCTGAAATCAACCCTACGGATTGCGCGGAGCGCGATCCCGACACCCCAGCCGCACAAGATGCCCAGGCCGAGCATGTCGTCTTGGCGTTCCTGCTCGAAGAGCATCCATCCCATCTGACGATCCCCGAGCTGTCGCGGGCGCTGAACGCCTATCCCAACAGCTTCGAGACCAACGACGCAGTAGAGCGGGCCGTCCGCGAACTGGTCGGTGCGGGACTCCTGCGTTGCCAGGGCGGCGACATCCTGCCGACCCGCGCCGCGCTCTACTTCGAGCGGCTGCAGCCGCTCGGGTGAGCATCGCCCTGCGCTTCGGCAAGAACCTGCTCCGCGCCCGCAAGAGCCTCGGCGTATCCCAGGAAGAGCTGGCCGTTCGCGCCTCGCTCCACCGGACCGAGATCGGTCTGTTGGAGCGGGGCGAACGGCTGGCGCGGATCGACACGGCGATCAAGCTGGCCGGCGCGCTCGGCGTTCCCCTCGACGACCTGATCCACGGCATCGCCTGGACGCCGGGCTACGCCCGTGCGGGGCGGTTCGAGGCGACGGTGGGCGCACGGGGCGAGGGGAGCGCCAAGGGCCAAGACACGGCTCAGGTCTCATCGGCCACCTGATCCAAAGTGAAACCCCAACCCAGAGCCAAGTCCCAGGAGAGCTTCACCGACCAACCGCTCCCAGGGGTTCTCGAAGCAGTCCCGAGAGCCATCGTAGCTCCCAGCTATCCGCCAGATCAGCCCTGCCGCAGCCCCAACCCCGAACCCCCGACACACTATGAACCCCCCCGGTTCGTGCCTGGGCGGCACTTTCCTGATCCACAAAATCAGCAAAGGTCTGTAGGGGACGTGAACATCGGACCTCGCCGGGGCGGCCGGCGGCCGATTTTGGCACGGCTTCGCCGTGCGGACGGCCGCTTGTATGGCCGCCCCGGTGGGGCTGACCTTCGGTCTCCTGCCTACCTCAAATTAGGTCTTTTCGGGAATTCACCGGGGCGTTTCGCCGCCTTTTCGGACGTAAGAGTCATGGAGCGGAATACGGCCTCGATCCCGACCTTCTTCACCGAGCGCACGCTTGCCGCTTACCTCGCGGTCTCTGACCGCACGATCCGCAACTGGATCAGGCGTGGAGAACTGTCCTCCTACAAGCTCGGCGCGGCAAGGCGGATCGACCCCGCCGATGTGGACGCCTTCCTTGAAGCCCGTCGGGAAGAGGCGGCATGAGGCGAGAGTCCCCGATCAAGCGCCGCAACCCGTCGGGGGAGATCGTCTGGGTAGCCCGCTACAGCGGAAGGGACGGCAAGCGCCGAGTGGCCAAGCCCCAATGGAACGGCGGCAAGGGCACGTTCGACCGAAAGCACGAAGCCCAGCGGGCGATTGACGAGGCGTATGGCATCTCGGACCGCCCCGACACCCTGGGCGACTATTTCGCCACCTGGCCCGAGCGCCACCCGAGATCGGAACGGACGAACGCGACCAACGAGCACCGGATCGGCCGGGTGCTCGACATCGAGGTCGAGGGCATCGCCTTCAAGGACTGGCCGATGCGCGAGCTACGCCGCAGGCACGCCCTCGTCCTGGTCGACCACATGCTCCGGGTCCAGGGCCGAGCCACCACCGGCGTGGTCGGCATCCTGCGCTCGCTCTCGGCGATGGCCGAGGACGCGATCACCGACGAAGTGGCCGACCTCAACCCCTTCAAGGGAGTCCGCGTCCGCGCTGGCGACCCAAGGGCCAAGAAGAAGCGCCGCCCGATCCGCGTGTTCAGCTTCGAGGAAATGCACCGCTTCGCCAAAGCCGCCGGGCGCTACCAGGCGATGGTTCGCGTCTTCACCGACACCGGCATGAGGCTGGGGGAGATCCTGCCCCTGCGCCGCGAGGACTTCGACGGCGAGACGCTGAAGGTCGTCCGCACCGCCCACGAGGGCACGATCCTCGAAGGCACCAAGACCGACCACGGCGAGCAGGACGCCGGCCGCACCGTCCCCTGCCCAGCGACCCTCGCCTGGATGCTCGAAGCCCAGATCAACCTCAACGGCCCCGACTGCGATCTCCTCTTCACGACCCCCACCGGCCGCATGTGGCGAGAGCGCAACTTCTACCGCGACCTCTGGAAGCCGACCCAACAAGCTTCCGGCCTAGACATCCGCCCCCACGAGTGCCGCCACAGCTACATAACCCACCTCCGCGCCGCCGGCATCAACGACGCCGATCTAGCCGAGATCGCCGGGCATCGAGTGGAGACCATGCTGGCCCGGTATACGCACGCCGTCGGCGAAAGCTTTGGTGAGGTACGCAACGCAGTGCGTGCAGGCTGACTGGCCGCACAGCGTTGCGTCACCGGCCCCACATCCGCCGATGCTGACCGGCCAGCGATTTGACTCCTGAGACCGCTATTCTCAACGGGACGATGGCGGAACAGACCTCCGGGGTATCTGCCCCAAATCCTGTCAACTTCGCCGCACCGCCCGTTAGCCAGGTAACCCTAGGTGTCGAATTTGCTGGCGCGGTGATCAGCGAGGAGATCGTTCTAGCTGATTTTTGGCGTGAGATAAGAGAGGAGTTCTCCGATGTCCAGCGTCAGCAGTTGCTGTCGCCGATGGCGGAGACTTTCGAGCCCGAGCATGCCGGACCTGGTTTCGAGCTCCGCTTGGGCGGGGCAGAGCAGGCACAGCGCTACGTCTTCAAAACGGCTAGCACCGAGCTTTCAGTTCAAGTCCAAGAAGACCGGTTTGCATTTAGCTGGCGTCGCATAGGGGACGATGAGGAATATCCTCGATATAGCTGGATCCGCGAGCGCTTCGAGGAGATTTACACAAAGTTTATTAACGCGGCCGATGATGACTTGCTCGCCAAGCACCCCCCGACTTGGTGCGCTACGACCTATGACAATCGGATTATCCATCCAAGTTCGCAGGACTTCCTACATGGGCCGCTCGGAGACATCCTCTGCTTTATCGGGCGGCCAGAGTCCAAGGTCCTGCCAACCGTCGAGGATACGATGATCCGCCAACGTCGCATCATTCGTAGTGAGGGCGGTGATCCGCGCGGTCGGCTGTACATTCGCGCAACCCCAGCAGCGACGCCGCCACCAGAGTTTCATCCTGGTTACCAACTAAGCCTACGCGTGGTTTCACAACCTCTTAGTCCGGACACGAGAGGTGTCTTGGAGTGTCAAGACGAAGGTCACAACCTGATCGTGGAGACGTTTCGCGACATCACGACTGAGAAGATGCATCAAATTTGGGACCTAGAAGAAGACTAATGTCGGTTACGCCGAAATTTGCCCACGAAGGAGAACTTTATCCCACTGCGGATACGCGTGCTGATGTTCACGGGTCGGCTGTAGGCGAGCTAAGTGCGCAATCTAGATCTGCCGCGCCTTGGGTTGGTATTGACCCAAGTGTCGGAATGCTTGATGAGGCATCACTATCTCCAGTCGATGAGCGACTAATTCTTATAAGCCACCAATGGAGTGACCCAGCAGGGGCAAGTTTTTCCGCTCCCGTTGAAGGAGCGTTCGAGCGCCTTCCCGACCCTGTGGTCGATGATCCTAGGACTGAATCCATTGACGACGAGTCACCTGTCGGCCCGTGGCTGGAACCTGTTGCCGCTCGGCTTGCGCGCTTGATGTCCCTGCCAATCAATTGGGATGGGCATGGGGCTGGGCCTGTTTCTCCGACGAACGTGCTGGCTGCGGGGCGGTTTTTGGCCACGGTCATGACGCCCTCCACCCCAGCGCCGACCATCGTTCCGACTGCTGCTGGTGGAGTGCAACTTGAGTGGCATCGAGCTGGGCTGGATGTCGAGTTGTTCTTCGGGGAACAAGAGCCTCCACTCCTCTATGTCGCAGAGGTTGACTCTGGGGGCGAGTGGGAAGGACCTCCAGTCGCGGGCTTTGCAGAGTTCGACCTGGCGCGGCGTCTGGTGGGGTAGTCAAACTCCGTTGTCTCGTGCAGGGCTCCGACGAGACGCCAGTGGCCGACGACACCCGTCTATATCGGCGGGTGCCCCCGCGTGTGGGTGATGGTTGGGTTAGGGACGAAAACAACGACTGCTTGCGGCTCTCCAGCGCCGTATTTCAAGGAAATGAGATGTCTATTTTCCTTGCAGACACCATGGAAGCCGAAGGGCGCTCAGCACTTGACGCTCTGGATGGCCACTCTGATTTTTTCTTGGTCTCGATCACTGCTGGTGTAGCCTGCTCGCAGGGACAGCAGGTCAGGCGCTCTCCGATTGAGGAAGAGCCCGCGCACGGCGACGTCGTAGGCAAGAAGAATCGGAAGCTACGGCAGGCGCTACGCGATTCGGCCGAATGGATCAAAGCTCCGGATGGGCTGTGTCCGTATGAAAAAGTTGCAGCAGCGTGAACCTGTTATCCCGGGCGATCGAGTGGGCAGCAGCCCAGATCGACGCTGGCGCCTGACGGGCCGGCGCGGAGTCGCACAGTCGCAGGTGCGCCGCAAACGGCTCTAGCAAGCCCCAGCCTGTCGGTCTACGAAACCGCGGTCGCATCATATTTTCGGCTTCGTTTGGTGAGCCGATACGGGCCTGCCGGGACGCTGTGGCGGACGGCGCTCAGCTTTCGGCTACAACTCGACGGGCGATATGACGAAGCCAAGCCGGTCTGCGCCACGGCGCAGGCGGCCATCGACCGTTATGAGGCGGCAGTCGTTCAGCTGCGCGAGAGCGACGTACTCGGCGTCGTAGGTCTTTGCCCATCCGAAATCGTCGGCTATTCGCCATGCCTCGCCGTCCAGGTCGGCGGGTTGCTCGATTCTCACCGGCATCCCTTTGCGTCGGGTCAAGGCGAGCGTGGCCATGTCGTCGGGGAGTTCTTTGCGCCAGCGCATCTCGTGCAGGGCGGTGAGCGACTCGGAAAGAATCAGCGGCGGGGCAATGAGCTCCTCCTGGGCGAGAGGCTCGAAGCCATCCGGGGAGAGGCAGAGATCGACGGCTGCGCTCGCGTCGATTACGAGCACGTCGCTCAGTGGCCTTCGCGAGAGCGGCGCACTGCGGCGGCAACGTCGGGCATCGGTTCGCCGTTTGCCATTCGGCCCCAGCCCTCCGGCAGCGGGACCGTCTCGGAATCAAGCTCTGGCTCATCGACAACCACGACTCGCGCGCGGGTAGCGCGTGCCTCGTCGAGGTCCAGCACGTCGCGTATGAGCTTCTCCTTTGCGGTCACGTCAAAAGGGTATCGCCTCGCCTGGGGTTCACAGGGCCGATCCGCGTTGTCTGGGCTGGGGGCCTCGACCTTCCGTGACATGACAGCAGATGTCAAGTCGCATTCTGGTCGCAGAATCGCCGCAAACGGCTCTGGCAAGCGGGCGTTCTCCAGCCTACGAAACCAAAGGTCACAGGTTCGAATCCTGTCGGGCGCGTTCTGTCCTCCCGCGTCGAGCGGCGACGTGCCATCGATCGCATGGCTTCCCGATCCCGCCACTCAGCCGCCCGCGGCGCCGAGATTCGTGCACGGCTCCCACGAACCGCATCAGGGCCTGATCTTGCTCGACCCGCCGCCGCTAGACTTGGGGACCTCCGCCCGGATAGCTCAGCTGGTAGAGCACTTCCATGGTAAGGAAGGGGTCACGAGTTCGAGTCTCGTTCCGGGCTCTCTGGCTGAGCGGCCAGCCGCAGCCGCCGGTCGTTAGGCTGCGCGCTCGTGGACTTCTCCCTGACCGACGAGCAGGAGGACTTTGTCGACGCGATCCGCCGCTTCTGCGACCACGAGTGCGGCACCCGCGATCAGCGCGAGCGGCTCACCGACTCCTACCGCCAGCACCACAACGCCGAGATCTACGGCCAGATGGCCGAGCTGGACTGGCTCGGGGTGACGATCCCCGAGGAGTACGGCGGCTCGGGGGGCACGATGCTCGACGCCTGCCTCTTCATGGAGGAAACCTCGCGCGGGCTGGCCCCGATCGGCGGCTACGCGACGACGCTGATTGTCGCCGCGGCGACCGGGCGATTCGGAACCGAGGAGCAGAAGAAGGAGATCCTCGGCGGGATCGCGCGCGGCTCGGTCGAGGCGATCGCGATGACCGAGCCCGAGGCCGGCTCCGACGTCGGCGCCCTCACCACCTCCGCCGAGCGGGTCAACGGCGGCTTCGTCCTCAACGGGCAGAAGGTCTTCTGCTCCAACGCCCACATCGCCGACCACGTCCTAGTCGTCTGCCGCACCACCAAGTCGGAGTCCAAGCACGAGGGCCTGACGATGATCTGGGTCCCCCGCGACACCGACGGGATGGAGGTGGTCCCGATCGACACGATGGGCGGCCGTGAGACCAACCATCTCTTCTTCACCGACGTCGAGGCGCCCGCCGACGCCGTCCTCGGCGAGGTCGACCAGGGCTGGACGCAGCTGATGGCGGGGCTCAACGTCGAGCGGCTGATCCTCGCCGCGACGATGCTGGGGATCGCCGAGCGCGTCTTCGACGACCTGATCGTCTACGTCAAGGAACGCAAGCAGTTCGGCCGCCCGATCGGCTCCTTCCAGTCCCTCCAGCACCGGATCGCCGAGATGGCGACCGAGATCGAGTCGGCCCGCCTGATGACCCGCTGGGTCGCCACCCTCATTGACGAGGACCCGGACCGGATGCTGCCCCGCGAGGCCTCGATGGTGAAGCTCCACGTCACCGAGATCACGAGGCGGGCGGCGCTGGAAGGGATGCAGATGATGGGCGGTTACGGCTACGCCTCCGAGTACGACATGGAGCGCCTCGTCCGCGTATCGCTGGCCTCGACCATCTACGGCGGCACCTCGGAGATCCAGCGCAACATCATCGCCAAGACCTTCGGGCTCTGAGCGCGGCCGGCGACCGCGCCGCCGCTGCCCGCATGGCGCTATCCTTCGTTTCAGCCTCGTGCCTCGGCCCGGGGTTTTCTCTTGTACCGGCGTCCGTAACGCAACGAGGAGAAATGGCTCGCGGAGATGTTCGCATCGCGGTGACGCTGGCTTGCGAAGGGTGCAAGCGGCGCAACTACCAGACCAACAAGTCCCGGCGAAACTCGCCGGGCCGCGTCGAGCTGCGCAAGTTCTGCCGCTGGTGCGGCCACCACACGCCGCACAAGGAGACGCGGTAGGGACTCATGGCAAAGACCCGCGCACAGCGCAAGGCCGAGCGCCGCGCCCGCGAAGCGCGGGAACAGAAGCGCTCCGGCGGCGCTAGGGCCGCCGAGGGCCGCGCCCAGCACGACACCCAGATCCCGGTCTCCGGCGACATCGCCGAGATCGAGGCGGTGGAGGCGGGCATGGCGGCGGGCGCGCCCGAGGAGTTGCTGGAGACGCCGGACGCCCCCAGGCCCTCCCGCGCCGAGCGCCGCGCCGAGGCGAAGCGCATCAAGGAGGCGGAGAAGCGCCAGCGTCAGGAGCGCGAGCGCCAGGAGCACGAGCAGCTCGTCCGCCGCCAGAAGCAGGCGACGGCGGAGCGCCAGCGGGGCGGCGTCATCGGCTTCCTCGCCTCCTGCTGGGCCGAGCTCAGGAAAGTGCAGTGGCCCAACCGCGACACCCTGGTGCAGGCGACCGCGGTCACGATCATCTTCGTGACGGTCGCCGCCGCCTACATGGGCGCCCTCGACGCCGCCTTCAACTTCCTGATCCAGCGGATCCTCTAACAGCGGATCCACCGAACAAAGGCCTCCAGATGTATCGCTGGTACGTGATCAACACCTACTCCGGGCACGAGAACAAGGTCAAGCACAACCTCGAGCACCGGGTTCAGACGATGAGCCAGAACCGCAACGTGCGCCAGGTCGTCATCCCCACCGAACAGGTGATGGAGCTCACCAAGGACGGCCAGAAAGAGCCGAAGGAGAAGCGGACGATGCCCGGCTACGTCCTGATCAACATGGATATGACCGACGATGCCTGGGGGCTGGTCAAGAACACCCCCGGGGTGACCGGGTTCGTGGGCCCGCGCGACAAGCCGATCCCGCTCTCCAAACCCGAGGTCGACCGGCTGCTGCACTACGAGACGGCGGCGCGGCCGCGCACCCAGGCGCAGTTTTCGATCGGCAAGTCCGTCAAGGTCATCTCCGGCCCGCTCTCCGACTTCTCCGGCGAGATCGCCGAGATCAACGAGGACGCCGCCAAGCTCAAGGTGCTGGTCTCGATCTTCGGGCGGGAGACTCCCGTCGAGGTGGGCTACGACCAGGTGAAGAAGATTTAAGCTGAGCTCGAACCCCTGATGGCCAAAAAAGTCCTTACCCTGATCAAGCTGCAGATCCCGGCCGGCGCCGCCAACCCGGCGCCCCCGGTCGGCCCGGCGTTGGGCCAGCACGGGGTCAACATCATGGAGTTCTGCCAGGCGTTCAACGCCCAGACCAAGGCCGACGGCGGGACAATCATCCCGGTCGAGATCACGGTCTACGAGGACCGCTCCTTCAGCTTCATAACCAAGACTCCGCCGGCCGCGGTCCTGATCAAGGAGGCGATCGGGATCCCGAAGGGCTCGGGCGAGCCCCACCTCAACAAAGTGGGCACGATCTCGATGGACCAGGTCCGCCAGATCGCCGAGCGCAAGATGCCCGACCTCAACGCCAACGACCTCGACGCCGCCTCGAAGATCATCGCCGGCACCGCCCGCTCGATGGGCGTCGAGGTGAGGTAGGAGGCTCGATGGCCCACGGCAAGCGCTACCGCCAGCAGTACGGCAAAGTCCAGCGCGACCGTACCTACTCGCCCGCCGAGGCGATCTCGCTGATCAAGGAGACGGCGAGCGCCAGGTTCGACGAGACGGTCGAGCTGCACCTGCTGCTCGGGGTCAACGTCCGCCACGCCGAGGAGCAGCTGCGCGGCACCCTGGCCCTGCCCCACGGCCTCGGCAGGGAGGTGACGATCGCCGTCTTCGCCCAGGGCCAGCAGGCCCGCGACGCGGAGGCCGCGGGAGCGGACTTCGTCGGCGGCGAGGACCTCGCGAAGCGGGTCGAGGAGGGCTGGACCGACTTCGACGTGGCGATCGCGACCCCGGACATGATGCCGACGGTCGGCAGGCTCGGCCGCGTGCTCGGCCCCCAGGGCAAGATGCCGAACCCGAAGGTCGGCACCGTCACCGACGAGATCGAGAAGGCCGTCACCGAGTCGAAAGCGGGCAAGATCGAGTACCGCACCGATCGCCAGGCGATCGTCCACCTGGCGATCGGCAAGGCGAGCTTCGACGAGCAGAAGCTGCTCGACAACTACATGACGGTGATCGAGGAGATCGTCCGTGCCAAGCCGCCCTCGGTGAAGGGCCGCTACATCGTCTCCAGCACGCTGACGACGACGATGGGCCCCGGCATCCGGGTTGACGCCTCGAAGAAGACCAGTGAGCGCGACCTGGCTGGCGCCGCCGCCCCCGGGCCGCAGGGGAGCCGGTGACCACCTAAACTCTGCCGCCGCGCGAGCCCGAGACCACCGGCAGGGCCCCCGGCCCGGAAGCCCGGTGCAGGTGAGACGATGAACCGAGACGAGAAGTCAGCCACAATCGAGGGGCTTGCCGCCCAGATCAAGGGCGCCGAGGCGATCTTCGCGGTCGACTACCGCGGCATCAGCGTCCCCCAGGCGGCTGAGCTGCGCGGCAGGCTGCGCGAAGCCGACGCCAGCTTCCGGATCGTCAAGAACCGGCTCACCAAACTTGCCGCCGAGAAGGCCGGGGAGGAGCGACTCGACGAGCTGCTGCGGGGGCCGACCGCGCTGACCTTTGTCCGCGGCGACACCGCCAAGGCGGCGAAGGCGATCTCGACCTTCAGCCGCGAGCACGGGGTCCTCGCCTTCAAGGGCGGCTTCATGGACGGCCTCAGCCTCGACGGGGACAAGTTCAAGTCGATTGCCGGCCTGCCGGCGCGCGAGGTGCTGGACGGCCAGCTCGCCGGCCTCGTCGCCAGCCCCCTGACCGGCCTGGTCCGCGGCCTCGGCTCGATGATCTCCGGCCTCGCGACCCAGCTGCGACAGATTCAGGAACAGGGCCTGGTCGGCCAAGGGACTTCAAACGAAGCTGCAAATGAGGAGGAATAAGAGAGTGGCAACCAAAATCTCAGCCGAGGACTGGATCGAGGAGCTGAAGGGCATCTCGGTCCTCGAGCTCTCCGAGCGGATCAAGGCCCTGGAGGAGGAGTTCGGTGTTTCCGCGACCGCGGTCGCGGCAGCGGCGCCGGCCGCTGCCGACGACGGCGCCGACGACGAGAAGGAGGAAGAGGCCTCGACGGTCGACGTGGTGCTGACCGAGATCGGCGGCCAGAAGGTGCCGGTGATCAAGGTCGTGCGCGCCGCGACCGGCCTCGGCCTCAAGGAGGCGAAGGCGATCGTCGACGAGGCCCCGAACGCGATCAAGGAGGGCGTCGAGCGCGAGGAGGCGGACAAGCTCAAAGCCGAGCTGGAGGAGGTCGGCGCCTCGGTCGAGCTAAAGTAAAGCCGAAGAGACCGCAGATGGATCGTAGGCAGGGAGCCGATCCAGCGGTCGAGCCTGGCCGTGTGTTATTTTCCGCGGTCGCGCGCCTGTTGTGTCTCCCTGCCTATATCTGCGCTTATCTACGTCCCTCTGACCGTCTGAGGAGCCGCCGACTTTGGCACGTTCAAACGCTGCCCCCGTAACCCGCAGGAGTTTCTCCCGACTGCAGAACCCCCTCGAAGTCCCCCACCTGATCGATATCCAGCGTCGCTCCTTCGCAGAGCTGACGGATCCGAAGCAGGGCGGGCTGCGAGAGACGATTGACGACATATCCCCGATCGAGGACTACACGGGAAACCTGGCGATCGTCTTCGGCGAGTTCAAGTTCGAAGATCCGCCCCACTCGATCGAGGAGTGTCGCGAGAAGGACATGACCTACTCGCGGCCGCTGGTCGCGACCGTCGCCTTCCAGAACAAGGAGACGGGGGAGATCCGCGAGCAGGCCGTCTTCATGGGCGACTTCCCGTGGATGACCGACCGCGGTACCTTCATCATCAACGGCACCGAGCGGGTCGTCGTCACCCAGCTGGTCCGCTCCCCGGGCGCCTACGTGATGGCGCCGAAGGACGCCGAGAAGCAGGTCTTCATCGCCAACCTGATGCCGGCCCGCGGCTCCTGGCTGGAGCTGGAGGTCGACAAAAAGGGCCGCGTCTACGTCCGCATCGACCGCAAGCGCAAGCTGCCGATCACGGTGCTGCTGCGCGCGATGGGCTATGTCGAGGACGAGCAGCTCCTGCAGATGTTCGGTAACTCGGTCTACATCCGGCACACGATCGAGGCCGACACCGAGGCGACCCAGACCGAAGAGGGCGCTCTGATCGAGCTGTTCAAGAAGCAGCGCCCCGGCGAGCCGCCCTCGGTCGACGCCGCCAGGAGCCTGCTCGAGCAGCTCTTCTTCGACTCGAAACGCTACGACCTCACCCGGGTCGGCCGCTACAAGCTGAACGCGCGGCTCGACCTCGACGTCGACCTCGACAACCGGGTCCTCACCCACGACGACATCATCGCCCTGGTCAAGGAGCTGGTCAGCCTGCCGAAGCTGCTCGGCATCCCGGAGGAGATCGACGAGGAGAACCCGATCAAGGACTACGCCGCGGAGGCGATCACCTACCCGCGCGAGCCCGTCAGCGAGCACCTCGACGAGTACGAGCACTTCGGCAACCGTCGCCTGCGCACGGTCGGCGAGCTGATCCAGGAGGCATTCCGGATCGGCCTCTACCGAATGGAGCGGGTGGTGCGCGAGCGGCTCACCACCGAAGACTCCGATGCGATCACGCCGCAGACGATCATCAACATCCGCCCGGTCGTCGCGGCGCAGAAGGAGTTCTTCGGCTCCTCGCAGCTCTCCCAGTTCATGGACCAGACGAACTCGCTGGCCGGCCTCACCCACCGGCGGCGCCTCTCGGCTCTCGGGGCGGGCGGGCTGACCCGCGAGCGCGCCCCGATCGAGGTACGCGACGTGCACCCGACCCACTACGGTCGGATGTGCCCGATCGAGACGCCGGAGGGCCCGAACATCGGCCTGATCGGCTCGCTCTCCTCCTACGCGCAGATCTCCGAGCACGGCTTCGTCACGACGCCCTACCGGGTGGTCAAGGGCGGCGTCGTCACCGACGAGATCGTCCACATGGACGCCACCCAGGAGGAGGACAAGGTGATCGCCCAGGCGAACGCCGAGATCGACCCGAAGACGAGCAAGCTGAAGGGCCCTCAGGTCCTGGTCCGCGCCAGCGAGGAGGAGTACGCGACCGCCTCCCCCAGGGAGGTCGACCTGATGGACGTCTCGCCGACCCAGATCTGGTCGGTCGCCACGGCGCTGATCCCTTTTCTTGAGCACGACGATGCCAACCGGGCGCTGATGGGCTCCAACATGCAGCGCCAGGCGGTGCCGCTGCTGAAGCCCGACCCGCCGCTGATCGGCACCGGGATGGAGCGCCGCGCCGCGATCGACACCGGCGACGTGATCCTCGCCGGGTCCGGCGGCGAGGTGACCCAGGTCGACTCGGAGCGGATCGTGGTCAGCCACGGCTCGAAGAAGGACGAGTACCCGCTGCACAAGTTCATGCGCTCCAACCAGGGCACGATCATCCACCAGCGCCCGATCGTCGACACCGGGCAGAAGGTGAAGGAGGGCGACGTGCTCGCCGACGGCTCCTCGACGGCCGGCGGCGAGATCGCGCTGGGCAAGAACTGCCTGGTCGCCTTCATGTCCTGGGAGGGCTACAACTTCGAGGACGCGGTCATCCTCTCCGAGCGTCTGGTCAAGGACGACGAGCTGACCTCGATCCACATCGAGGAGTACGAGATCGACGCTCGCACCACCAAGCTCGGCGAGGAGGAGATCACCCGCGACATCCCCAACCGCTCCGAGGAGAGCCTGCGCAACCTCGACGAGCGCGGCATCGTCCGAGTCGGGGCCGAGGTCGTCTCCGGCGACCTGCTGGTCGGCAAGGTGACGCCGAAGGGCGAGACCGAGCTGACCGCCGAGGAGAAGCTGATCCGCGCGATCTTCAAGGAGAAGGCGCGCGAGGTGCGCGACACCTCGCTGAAGGTCCCGCACGGCGAGGGAGGCGTCGTCATCGACGTGCTCACCTTCAGCCGCGACGACGGTGACGACCTGCAGCCCGGGGTCAACGACCTGGTCCGCGTCTACGTCGCGACCAAGCGCAAGATCGCCGAGGGCGACAAGCTCGCCGGTCGCCACGGGAACAAGGGTGTGATCTCCAAAATCGTCCCCGAGGAGGACATGCCCCACCTCGAGGACGGCACTCCGGTCGACGTGATCCTCAACCCGCTCGGCGTGCCGAGCCGGATGAACATCGGCCAGATCCTCGAGACGCACCTCGGCTGGGTCGCGGCCAACGGCTGGTACGACGACGGCTCCGACGCCTACAAGCAGGCGCACTCCGCCGACGGCGACGGGCGCGTCTACGTGGCGACCTCGGTTTTCGACGGGGCGACCGTCGAGGACGTCGACGAGGCGCAGGTCAGCTGGTCGGAGGAGAACGCCGAGCGCGGCCTCGACTTCGGCGTCGACAAGCGGGAGCGGGCCGGGGCGCGTTGCGCCGGCACCGTGCAGCTCTACAACGGCCGCACCGGCGAGCCCTACGAGGGCAAGGTCACGGTCGGCTACATGTACATCCTGAAGCTGTTGCACCTGGTCGACGACAAGATCCACGCGCGCTCCACCGGCCCCTACTCGCTGGTCACCCAGCAGCCGCTGGGAGGCAAGGCGCAGTTCGGCGGACAGCGCTTCGGCGAGATGGAGGTCTGGGCGCTGGAGGCATACGGTGCCGCCTACACGTTGCAGGAGATGCTCACGGTCAAGTCCGACGACACGGTCGGGCGGGTCAAGGCCTACGAGGCGATCGTCAAGGGCGAGAACATCGGCGAGCCCTCGATCCCCGAGTCCTTCAAAGTGCTGCTGAAGGAGATCCAGAGCCTCTCGCTGGACGCCAACGTCGTCTCCGAAAGCGGCGACGTGGAGATGACCGACGACGAGGACGACCTGCTGAAGGCGGCCGAGGAGCTGGGGATGGACCTGACCGGCGTTCGCGCCGATTCCTCCAACGGCGCCGCCGACAAGCAGGAGGAGCAGGGCGCCGCCGACAAGCAGGAGGAGCAGGGCGCCGCCGACAAGCAGGAGGAGCAGGGCGCCGCCGACAAGCAGGAGGAGCAGGGCGCCGCCGACAAGCAGGAGGAGCAGGGCGCCGCCGACAAGCAGGAGGAGCAGGGCGCCGCCGACAAGCAGGAGGAGCAGGGCGCCGCCGACAAGCAGGAGGA
>VRUE01000054.1 GCA_019456285.1 Solirubrobacterales bacterium
CCCGGATCGAAACCGAATTGAAACAGCCGCTTACGGTGCCGCAGGGTTGAGCGCGACTCAATGTGACCTGCCCAGAGACATCGTGAGCGCCTGAGAATGCCGATTTGAGAGGGGCTCTCAGGGTCGCCACTTGATCGAGCAGCCGACCGGCTCGGTCTCGGCCGGATCCGGCTCGGTTTCGGTCAACAGCGCGTCCAGCGCCGAGCGCAGCCAGGCCGCTTCCTGCGCGGGATCCTGGTGGTCGGCGTCGGGCGCGCCGCGATAGCGCAGCCGCAGCTCGGAGTCGAAGACGAACACGTCTGGAGTAGTGCGGGCGCCGAAGGCCCTCGCGACCTCCTGGGTCTCGTCGTGCAGGTAGGGCATTCCCCACTCGGCGGCGTCGTAGCGCTCGGTCATCGCCTCTGGCGAGTCCGCCGGGTAGCGCTCGGCGTCGTTGGAGTTGACTGCGGCGAAGCGCACGCCGCGGCCGGCGTACTCCCGAGCGGCAGCCGTCAGGCGGTCGTGCCAGGCGAGCGCGTAGGGGCAGTGGTTGCACGTCCATACGACCACCGTCGCCGGCGCCTCCCCCGGTGCCGGCAGGGTCGTGGTGTTGCCTTCGGTGTCAGGTAGCGCGAGCCCCGGGGCAGGGCCGCCGAGCCCGATTCCATCTGCGGTCATCTCTCTGCCTCCTCCTTCAGGTGGTCGAAGGACATCACGCTATCGGGCGCGCCCTGCGCCCCGCAGCGCGTCGCGCACGTCGGCGGGATCGGGGAGCGCCGAGATCCGGCCGTCGCGCAACCGGTAGACGCGGCAGGTGAGGCCAGCCGGCTGATCGCCGGCTTCCTGGACGTCGCGCCCGTCAACGCGAATCGTCGGCGATCCGACGAACCCCTCCCGCCCGGCCGCCTCGTCCGTGCGCACCTCGCGCACCTCGAGCCGATCCGGATCCAGCCCCGCAGCCGCCATCTCCCGCCGGACGATCTGGCGTGTCTGCTCCCAGCTCGGACAGCCGGACCACCAGAGCAACTCGACGCGCGGGCTCGCGGACACCGTAAGTGACTATCCGAAAACCCGCGTGTGTGGCCGGCGAGCGCCGGACCAAGCGGGGCGAGGACGCAGGGAGGCCGAATAGTCGTGCGCTATTCGGCCGACTGAGGACGACGCATCCGCGCCGCGTCCGCCGCCGCCGGGCGTGTGCGGGGGTTTTCGGATAGTCACTAATCCAGGGTACTGCGCCGGGAACCGGGCCCTCGCCCGTTCGAGTCCGAGTCGATCGGCAGGCGAGGACCGAGAGGTCGGGCAGGGCCTGCCTGGACTCGGTCCGTTCGATCCGCGACGATGTGGGACATGACGATCGTCGATGAGCGTGCCCACGTGCCGCCGCTCGATGCCGGGGCGCTCGATCGGCTTGCCCGTGCGTTCGATCGAGACGGCGTCGTGGCAGCGATGCTGATCGGCTCGCAGGCGCGGGGCAGTGCCGGCCCCCTCTCCGACATCGACATCGGCGTCTGGCACGAGCCCGGCCTCGACCCGGCCGCGCGCCTTGAGCTGCGGCTGGAGCTTGCCGCCGCGGTGGCCGGGGCGCTGGGCACCGACGAGGTGGACATCGTCCTCCTCAACGGAGCGACCCCGCTGATGCGCCACCGGGCGATCCGCGACGCTCGTCGCCTTGTGGAGCGCGACTCCAAGGCCCGGGTGCGGCTCGAGTCGAGGGCAATCCTCGATTACCTTGACACCAAGCCGCTGCGGGCCGAGCTGGCGCGAGGCCTGCGCCACCGCCTCGAAGAGGATCGCTTTGGTCGACGCTGAGAGCGTCGCCACCCGGCTCGATCGCCTCACGCCGCTCCTCGAGGAGCTGGAGGAGATCCGAGCCGCTGGTCACGACGCCTACATGGCCGACTTTCGCAGCCGCCTCGCCGCCGACCACGCGATCCAGCTCGCGGTCCAGATCTGCATCGATGTCGGCGCTCATCTGATCGCCGAGCTCGGGCTCGAGGTTCCTTCCGACTACCGCGGCATCTTCGAGAGTCTGCGCTCGGAGGGCCTGGACCCGCAGCTGGCGGAGCGGTTGGCCGACGCCGCGGGGATGCGCAACATCCTCGTCCACGGCTACCTCGAAGTCGACGACGAGGCGGTCTGGGGGGCGCTCGACCACCTCGACGACCTGCGCCAGTTCGCCGCCTTCACACAGCGCCAGATCGGCTGAGTCGGCCTTCGTGACTCGGCTGCGTAAGGCTCAGTCGGCCTCGTGGCCTCGCCAGTCCTCCAGGATGCGTTTCACCTGAGGCTGTACGCGCGCTCGCGCCTCGGCCCTGTCCAGACCCTGACATCAGCAGCTCGTCATCCTTTGCCACTCGCCTTCTTCGCACGGCGGGTGAGCGCCGCGTCTCCGGCCGGCAGGAACACCAGGTGGTTCATGTTGTGTAGCGGATCGAGCGGCGGCCCGATCCGGTGTTCGGCTCAGGCCGCGAGCCCGGAGTTGTAGTCGTCGATGAACGCGTCGAGCGCCGCCTGGTCGGTGAGGTCGACTTCGGCGTCTTGAGCGGCCGCTGCAAGCGCCTTGCCCGGCCCCCAGGCTGACTCGTCACCCACCAAGGCGAGCATCTCGCCGCGGAAGGCCGGGACGGCGGCCGCGGCCTCCTCGATCGCCGCCTCGGGGATTCGGCGGGCGCGGCCGGTGTAGCGGACCCAGGCCGGGAGCAGCTCGGGGACGGCGCGTTCGAAGAACTCGGGCTCGCGAACCACCTTTCGCGGCAGAAACCAGGTCATGAACAGCTCGACGACGACCGGGCTCCAGCGAAGCGGCCGGCCCTCGCCCTCGAGGTGGTCGGCGCAGTAGTCGACTGCCAGCATCGCCAGGTCGGCCGCATCGTCGCGATCGCGAAACGGCTTCGCCTCGGGCGAGGCGAGGAAGCCGTCGAACGCGGCCTGGCGCTCGGAATCGGGAACCTCCTCGGGCTCGTAGGTCTCGCCGTCGTCGGGCAGCGCCCGCACGTGAGCGGCCACCGCGGCGAGCTGGGGCTTGAAGTCGTCGCTCACCGGCGCCTCCAGGGTGTGCTCGGTGCGCCACAGCGCCTCGCGGCAGCGCGCCGCCGCCTCGGCGAGCCCAATCTCCTCGAAGCGCAGCTCGCTCGTGCCGGCCGCCTCCTCGGGCACCCGGGCGATCGCCTCTTTGAGCTCGGCGAGGGTGGACCCGACGATGAAGTCCTTGGCGATCCCCCCGAGATTGTGGTCGATCAGCACCGTGACCACATACGGTTGGTTGCCGGGACGCTCGAACTCGACGATGACGTTGGCCGCGTCGTCGAAGACGGTGTCGCGCATGATCAGAGCGCGCAGCCCGCTCGCCGCGCCGAGGTCGTCACGCCAGGCCGGCTCGGCGACCCCGGCTCCCACGAGCAGATCGGCGGCGCGGCCGCTTGCCGGGGCGACGAGATCCGAGCCGACGGCCTCGATCGCCCGCAGCGCGGCCAGCGCCCGGGCGTCGCCGGCGTGCTCGAGCGCGGCCACCACCCGCAGCCCGATCTTCTCCTCGGGGTCGGTGTCGATCAGCGCGCCGGGACCGAGGTTCCAGGTCGAGACGAGCCACGATGCGAACATCTCGGCGTCGAACGCGTCCTCGACCTCGAGCACGCTCCGGCGCGCCGCGGCCGCCATCTCGCGGGCGAGCTCGCTCGCCATCCGCTCCGGGCTCGGCTCAAGCTCCGGCCCTCGCCTCCGTCGCTTCGACCCGCGCGTGCCGGCGCTCTTGCGGGACCGACCCGAACCGCCGCGCCGTTGCCTGCCGCTCATTGCCCGCACCGTAGCCGCCCGGGTGGCGGAAGCGGCCGAGGTTGGTAACCGATTGCCGCAAAACGCGTGATCTTTTGGGGCCCCGGGAAGGGAGCGGATTGGAGCAAGCCCTTCACGTCGGAGTTTCGTAGCCGTCGAGCTCGTCGACCAGCGCTTTGACCCGGCGCTCGACCTCGTCGCGGGTGGCGCGGACCTCGGCGAGCGGGCGGCCCCTCGGGTCGGGGAGGTCCCAGTCGAGGTAGCGCTTGCCGGGGATCTGGGGGCACTCGTCGCCGCAGCCCATCGTCACCACGACATCGGCCCACTCGGCGTCCTCGCGGGTCAGCTTGCGCGGCAGCCGGTCGCTGAGGTCGATGCCGATCTCGCCCATCGCCTCGACCACCTCGGGGTGGACACGGTCGCCCGGCGTCGTCCCGGCCGAGCGGGCCTCGTGGCGGCCGGCGGTGGCGCTCGCGAAGAGGGCCTCGCTCATCTGCGAGCGGCCGGCGTTGTGGAGGCAGACGAAGAGGGCGCGGGCCATCGGTGCTCACCGATGATTGCCGATGAAACGGCGGCCGGTGTCGCCCCTGCGGCGTCCGGGCTCCTCTCTACCTTGAGTATCGAGATGAAGCAGCAAGCACTCACTGACACTGCCGCCGCGACCGACACTGCCGCCGCGGCCGACACATCCCTCCCGGCGCGGGTCGCGCTGCGCGAGCTGGACGACGGGCAGCGGGTGAAGGGCGTGTACGCGGTGCGGGAGCGGGAGCTGCGGCGCAAGCGCAACGGCGAGCCCTGGCTGCGGCTGATGCTGGGCGACGCCAGCGGCGCCGCCGAGGCCGTCTCCTGGGAGGACGCCGAGGCCCGCTACGCGCTTGCCGCGCCCGGCACGCCCGTCCACGCCGTCGGCGTCTTCGAGGTCAGCGAGCGCTGGGGGTCGAAGATCAAGCTCGCCGAGCTGCGGGAGGCGGCGCCGGAGGAGTACCGGTCCGAGGATCTCGCCACCGGGTCGGAGGTCTCCTTCGAGCGGCTTGAGAGCGACCTGCGTGAGCTGCTCGAGACCATCCAGGACCCCCAGCTTCGCGAGCTGCTCGAGCGCTTCTTCGGCGAGGGCTCACCGCTCTGGGCGCGCTTCCGTGACGCGCCGGCGGCCAAGATCTACCACCAGGCCTACCGTCACGGGCTGCTCGAGCACACCCTCTCCGTCGCCCAGGCGGTCAGCGCCGCCGCAGCCTTCTTCCCCGGCATCGACCGCGATGTCGCGGTCAGCAGCGCGCTCCTCCACGATGTCGGCAAGACCGAGGCCTACAACGACGATCCGCTGGCGATCGACCTCACCGATGCCGGTCGCCTCCAGGCGGAGATCCCGCTCGGCTATTACCTGGTGCGCCGCCAGATCGAGGAGATCCCCGGCTTCGACCCATCCCTGGTCCAGGCCCTCCTCCACATCATCCTCAGCCACCACGGCTCGCTCGAGCACGGCTCGCCGGTCGTCCCCGCCACCCGCGAGGCCGTCCTCGTCCACATGATCGACAACCTTGGCGGCCGGCTCGGCAGCTTCGACCGGCTGGAGCGCGAGCTGCCCGCCGGCGAGTCCTGGTCGAGCTTCGACCGTGCTCTCTCCGGTTTGGCCTACTTCGGCCAGCGCGCCGCCTGACGGGTCCAGATCGCCGCCACACGGCGTCCTCAGTCGCCCAAATGGGTTTCCATTTGGGCTCCCTGCGTTCTTGTCTGGCGGCGATCTGGACCTCGTCAGAACTTGCCAAAATGCGGGTTTCCGACCTCACGGACGGGGGGTTGGACAGGCCACCCCGACTATCCTCCGATCCGTGGCCAAGGACACCGAGAAGCTGATCCGCCAGCTCTCCCTGATCTCGTTCCTGATGGCCGGGGGGAGGCCGGTCTCGGCCCTGGAAATCAAGCGCGAGGTGGAGGGCTACAGCGACATGAACGACGACGCCTTCGCGCGCCGCTTCTACGCCGACCGCGCCGAGCTGGAGAGTCTCGGCATCCAGCTCGGGGTCGAGAAGCCGGGCGAGGGGTTCTTCGAGGCGGAGCTCTACTCGCTGCCGCCGGAGAACTTCTACCTCGACCCGATCGAGTTCTCCGACAACGAGCTGGCCTCGCTGAGCACGGCGCTCTCGTTGCTCACCGACGGCGGCTTCGCCTACGCCGAGCCGCTGCGGCTGGCGCTGCAGCAGGTCGCCTGGGGGCATCCCAACCCGCTCAACGAGGGCGAGCGCGCCCCGGTCGAGATGGCGATGACCGCCTCGGCCGGCGGCCGTGAGCTCTCGCAGCAGCTCGCCAAGATCGAGACGGCGATCTCGCGCCGCAAGACGATCGAGTTCACCTACTACACGATGGAGCGCGACGAGACCGCAAAGCGCAAGGTGGACCCCTACCACCTGGTCTTCCGCGGCGGCCGGTTCTACCTGATCGGCCACTCCCACGAGCGCGACGCCGTGCGCGTCTTCCGCCTCTCCCGGATCCAGGGCAAGGTCGGCTACGCCACCAAGGCCGAGCACGACTTCTCCCCGCCGGAGGACTTCGACCGCCGCGACTACGGGCAGCGCGCCGACTGGCAGCTGGGGGAGATCAAGGGCAAGGCGAAGATCTTCGTCCGCGACCGGATCGCCTGGCTGATCGAGCGCGACTACGGCGCCCACGGCGAGCTGCGCCCGGCGAAGAAGGCCGACGGCGCCCCCGGCAAGGGCTCGATCTTCGAGACCGGCTACGCGTCGTCGCGGGAGCTGATCGCCTGGGTGCTGCGCTGGCGCCAGAACGCCCGGGTGCTGGCGCCGGACGAGCTGCGCGCGGAGGCGGAGAGCCGCTTCGGCCTGCTCCACGACCGCCACCAGAACGGCTTCGAGCCGGCCGAGATCGTCGCCCGTCCGCTGCGCGAGGCGCCGCGGCGGGGGCGCTCCAACGGCCGCGGCGAGGCGGCGATCCGCCCGGAGCGCTTCGCTCGCCTCGTCACCCTCGCGGGCCTGCTGATCGAGTCCGCGAAGCGGGGGGAGCGGCTGCGCGTCTCCGAGCTGCGCGCGCGGCTGGAGCTGACCGCGGAGGAGCTGCAGGAGGACATCGAGCTGCTCAACGTCGTCAACTTCGGCGGCGGCACCTACGTCCTCTACGCGGAAATCAAGGGCGACGAGATCGAGGTCGACTCCGAACCCTACGGCGACAACTTTGCCCGCCCGGCGCGGCTGTTGCCGCTGGAGGCGAAGGCGTTGGTCGCCGCGATCGACCTCTTCGGCGACCATCTGCCGCAGGGCGGCCTGCAGAGTGCCCGCGCCAAGATCATCGCCGTGCTCGGCCACGATCCCTCCGAGGAGGGGCTGGAGATCGCCGCCAGCGGCAGTGGCGACACCGAGGTGGCGCGGGTCGTCAACGAGGCGATCGCCGGCAGCCGCGTCCTCGAGCTCCAGTACTACAAGGAGAACGAGGACCAGTTCACGAAGCGCTCGGTCGAGCCCTACCGTCTGGAGAACGGGCGCGAGGGCTGGTACGTGGAGTGCTACGACCTGACCAAAGAGGGGGTCCGCCACTTCAAGCTGGACCGAGTCAAGGAGGCGACCCTCTCCGAGCACAGCTTCGAGCCCCGTCCCGAGGTCGAGGAGCTGGCCGGGGTCGAGGGCTGGATGACCCATGGCGAGGTGCCCACAGCCCAGGTGGCCCGCGTCTGGGTCTCGCCGGAGCGGGCCCGCTGGCTGCGCGAGGAACGCACCGTGGTCGAGGAGCTGGCCGACGGCGCCGTCGTCGTCGAGCTCCCCTACGCGGGGACGCCGTGGCTGGTGCGGGAGATCCTCCGCGGCGCCGGCGACCTCGTCGTGCTGGAGCCCGAGGACGCCCGCGAGGCGATCGCCGCGGAAGTCGCCGGTTGAGGCTCTCACGGTGAGCCGCTGAGCCGACGAGTGATGAGTTGACCACGCTATGGGGTCATAAACTCATCAGTCGTCAGCGACGGACGACCGGGATGACATGACGCAGGCGCCCGGGCATCCGGAGATCCTCCGTCTCGTCGCCCCCAACCCGGGGCCGATGACCCTGGCGGGGACGAACACCTACCTGTACGGGTCGGATCCCTGTGTGGTGATCGATCCCGGCCCCGACCACGCCGGCCACCTCGACGCGGTCCGTGCCACGGCGGAGGAGCGCGGCGGGATCGGCCTGATCCTGCTCACCCACAGCCACGGCGACCACGCCGCCGGGGCGGAGCTCCTCGGCGCCGAGGCGATCCTGCCTGCCGACGGCGAGGAGCGCGGCGGCCTGCGGGCGATCGCCACCCCCGGCCACGCCGCCGACCACGTCTGCCTGATGACCGCCGACGCGGTCTGCTTCAGCGGCGACCTGGTGCTCGGCGAGGGTTCCACGTTCGTCCCGCCCGACGGCGGCTCGCTCGCCGCCTACATGGAGTCGCTGCGGCGGATCCAGGCCGAGCCGCTGGGGCTGATCTGCCCCGGCCACGGGCCGTGGGTGACCGACCCCGCCGCGAAGCTGGCCGAGTACGTCGAGCACCGCGAGATGCGGGAGCGGCGCCTGGTGGCGGCCCTGGAGCGCGGCGAGCGCTCCCGCGCGGCGCTGCTGGCCGAGGTCTGGGACGACGTCCCCGAGGAGGTCCGCCCGGCCGCGGCGCTGGTGCTGGAGGCCCACTTGCAGAAGCTCGAGGCGGAGGGCCGGCTCCCTGGCCGGATGGCCAACTGATACACACATGGATATGAAACGTCTGAGCAAACGCCGGGTGGCCCGGGCGGGCCTGCTGACCGGGGCCGCCGGCACCGGCCTCGCCGCCGTCTCGGCGGCCGCCGCCTGGCACTGGCTGGCGCGCCGGCCGCTGCCGAAGCAGGAGGGCACGATCGAGCTGGACGGGCTCGAGGGCCGGGTGCGGGTGCGCCGCGACCGCTGGGGCGTCCCCCACGTCGAGGCCGAGCACGCCGCCGACATCTGGTTCGCGGAGGGCTTCTGCCATGGCCAGGACCGGCTCTGGCAGCTCGACTTCTACCGCCGCGTCATCTCCGGCAGGCTCTCCGAATTCGCCGGCGAGGAGGGGCTGCCGATCGACCGCCTGATGAGGACGCTGGGGCTCCGCCGCACCGCCGAGCGCGAGGCCGCGGCGCTCGACCCCGAGCTGCGCGCCCTGCTGGAGCGCTTCTGCGAGGGAGTCAACGCGGCGGCGCAGAGCGCCAGGGCGATGCCGTTCGAGATGCAGCTGCTGCGGCTGCGCTTCGAGCCCTGGCGCCCGGTCGACACCCTCGGCCTCGGCAAGCTGCTCGCCTTCGGCCTCTCCACCAACTGGGAGCGGGAGCTGCTGCGCGCCGACATGGTGCGGGCGCTGGGTCCCGAGCTGACCGCCAGGCTCGATCCCGGTTACCCGGCGGACAACCCGGTCGTCACCCGGGAGCCTTGGTCGGGCGACGGCCTGGCGATCGTCGAGCAGATCGACGCGGTGCGCCGCTCGATGGGGCTTGCCGTCGAGGCGAGCGGCTCCAACAACTGGGCGGTCAGCGGGGCGCTGACCGCGTCCGGCTCGCCGCTGATCGCCGGCGACCCGCACCTGCCGCCGAGCATGCCGGGCATCTGGTACCAGGTCGGCCTGCGCCTCGGCGACCGCTTCGTCCGCGGCGCCTCGCTGCCGGGCACGCCGGGCGTCTACATGGGGCAGAACAACGACGTCTGCTGGACCTTCACCAACGTGATGGCCGACGTCCAGGACCTCTTCGTCGAGCGGATCGAGGGCGACCGCTACCTATTCGAGGACGAGTGGCGCCCGCTGGAGGTGGTGCGCGAGGAGATCGCGGTGAAGGGGCGCGACGCCCCCGAGGTGCTGGACGTGCGCATCACCCACCACGGCCCGATCGTCAACGAGGCGCTTGGCGCCGACGAGGCCGAGCCGCTCGCCCTGCGCTGGACCACGCTCGACCAGCCGACCGCGTTCAAGGGGATGCTCGAGCTGCATGAGATCGGCTCCGGCCCGGAGCTGGTCGCCAAGCTTGAGAGCCACAGCTCGCCGCCCTCGAACCTGGTCTGGGCCGACCGCCACGGCTCGATCGGCTACAAGCTGATCGGCCGGCTGCCGCTGCGCCGGGGCGGCTGTCCGGACCTGCCGAAGCCGGGCTGGACGGGCGAGTTCGAGTGGGAGGGCGTGGTCCCCTACGACGAGCTGCCGGCGCTCACCGACCCCGAGGGCGGCTTCCTGATCACCGCCAACAACCGGATCGTCGGCGACTCCTACCCGCACCACATCACCAGCGAGTGGCTGGACGGGTTCCGGGCGCAGCGGATCGAGGATCTGCTGCGGGCGAGCAGCGAGCACGATGTCGAGGGCTTCGAGGCGATGCAGTCCGACAACCTCTCGATCCCGGGGCTGGAGGCGGCACGGCGGCTGGGGCGGCTGAAGCCCGGCGGCCAGCGCGAGTCGAGCGCGATCGAGCGGCTGCGCAGCTGGGACGGGCGGCTCGACCCCGACTCGATCGCGGCGACGATCTACCAGGCCTTCCTGCTGCGGCTCGCCCGCGAGGTCGCCCGCGCCGCGATCGGGGACCGGGATCTCTCGGAGC
This sequence comes from Solirubrobacterales bacterium, assembly GCA_019456285.1. Lineage (GTDB taxonomy): Bacteria > Actinomycetota > Thermoleophilia > Solirubrobacterales > 70-9 > VRUE01. The sequence goes on from VRUE01000054.1 coordinate 10,305, forward strand.
GCTGGCTCGACCGCGCCGACAACGGCTTCATCTCGCACGTCACCTCGCCCTGGCGCTGGCACTCCCACCTGATGAAGCTGTGGGAGGAGGGCGACGAGGAGCTGATCGGCCGGCCCTGGGACGAGCTGGTCCTGGAGGCTCTGAGCGGCGCCCTCGACGACCTCGACGACCGCTTCGGACCCGACCCGGAGGGATGGCGCTGGGGCCACGTCCACGAGATCGAGTTCCCGCACCCGCTCGGCGACGCGAACCCGCTGCTGCGCCGCCTGCTCAACCGCCGCCTCAAGGCGGGCGGCGCCCAGGAGACGATCAGCCAGATCGCCTACGACCCCAACTCCCCCTACAACGCCGTCTGGGCGCCGAGCTGGCGGATGGTCGCCGAACCGACCGACCCCGCCCGCTCACGCTGGCAGATGTTCACCGGCCAGTCCGGCCACCCCGCCAGCCCCCACTACGACGACCTCCAGCCCGACTGGCTCGAGGGCCGCACCCAGCCGATGGCCGGCGAGGGCCCCTGGCGCGAGCTGGATCTGGTGCCTCTGCGGCTGGAATAGTGCTACGTTGTGCCACATGAACGTGTCGGTGCGTGAGCTTCGCAACCACACGGCGCGGGTGATCACGGCCGTGGAGGCCGGTGAACACGTCGTGCTCACCAAGCACGGGCGGCCGGTGGCGGAGATCGTACCCCGTCGGGAGCGCGTGGAGAGCATGCCTGCCGCCGATTTCATGGGGATGATGGAAGGGCTGCAGGAGATGTGGCATGAGGCCGGTGTCCAGGGGGACCCCGGCGACTACGAGCTCGGCTACACGACCGACGATCTCCCCGCCGGCTCCGAGTCCCACCGGTGAGCGGCCTCCTCGCCGACACCAGTATCTTCATCGCCCGCGAGCAGGGGCGCTCGCTTCCAGAGGCGCCCCCGGGGCCGGTCCGCGTGTCCGTCATGACGCTGACCGAGCTGCGTATCGGTGTGTTGCGAGCCGCCGACGCGCAGACACGTCACTGGCGCACAAGGACGCTCGATGAGGCACGGACGCTTGTCCCGCTGACATACGACGAGCGCGTTGGCGAGCGCCTCGCGGAGATCATCGCCGCTGCACGTGAGCAGCGGCGACGGGCCGGGCTCGCCGATGCTGTAGTCGCTGCCACCGCCTTGGCCTATGACCTCACCGTCTGGACGCAGGACGACGACTTTGAGGTGCTGGCCGACCTGGAACCGGCCCTGCGGGTGCATCGCAACTGACCCCGGGGCGACCGGCCAATCCAAACTCCCCAGGAGGTGCTGGACGATCGCATCGGTGAGGACGGTCACCAGCGGCGCCCGTCGCAGGGCCGCCAGCGCCTTCACCTCGGTGGGGGAGAGGCCCTCGATTCGCGGCGCCTCAGTCCCAGATCGCCAAGGGGAGGTGGGCCAGGATGGTCCGGTCGGCCGTGATCAGCGGGGCGTCGGCGACGATCGCGTGTGCGGCGATCAGGCGGTCGAAGGGGTCGTGCGTCCACGAGAGACCCACCGCTGCCTGCGTCAATTACGCGAGCGGCGCCCCTCCGTAGAATCAGCGCCGCGGGCCGGCCTCGCAGTTGTGGGAGTAGCCCCAGCCGCGGCCGCCGTCGCAGTAGTCGCGACCGCGGCCGCCGTAGAGCTTGTCGCTGCTCGGGCCGCCGTAGAGCCGGTCCCTGCCGCCGTTGCCGTGGCAGGCGTCGTGCCCGGGGCCCATCCGGCAGACGTCGCGGCCGGGGCCTCCCCAGCAGCCGTCGCTGCCGGCGCCGGTCTGACAGTAATCGTTGCCGCGGCCGCCGATGCAGTCGCTGTTGCGCTGGCCGGTGATGCAGACGTCGTCGCCGCCGCGGCCGATGCAGCGATTGCGCCGCGCCCCTTCCGAGTAGCAGGTGTCGGGCTCGCCGTTGCCGACGAACTTGTCCGAGCCGTCGCCGAGGTAGGCGGTGAGCGGGACCGGCAGCCGGTCCAGCACCTCGACCATGTCGCCTGATGGCCCCATCCTCACCTCGACTGAGCCGGCCCCGGCGAGCCGGCAGACGGCGATCGCGCGATAGCGCACGAAGCGGCAGCCGGCCGGCTTGGCGCGGGCCATCCAGCCTCGCACGATCAGGCGATCGCCGCGCACGTTCAGCTTCAGGTGCGAGCCCGAGTGGGCGCCGTGCACGACGATCCGCCCCTGCGGCGTGGCCACCGTGCCCCCGAGGGCGAGCAGGAGGACGAGGGCGGACGCGACGAAGAGCGCCGCCCGGCGGGTCCCCGGCCCGGTTCTGCTGTGCGAAGCGAAAGGCAAAGCCACCCAGACCTTAAGGGCCTGACAGGAAAATAACCCTCGGGCAGCCACCGCCCCCTCCAACGTGACGCTGTGCCCGAGCGCCTCGAGCTGGCGAACGAGGCGCTTCGTCGCACGCTCGGATTCAGCCGAGGTCGGTGCGACCGAGGCTGCGGATCACCGACGCCTGCCGCCTCCGCCACCACGCCGCGAGCTCGTCCTTGGAGATCGGCAGCGCCTCGTCCTCCTCGACGTCGTCCAGATAGCCCATCGCACGCACGAGGGACCGAACCGCCTCGCTCGAGGGCTCGAGCCGGTAGCGCTCGAGGAAGAGCGCGATTCCGTCCTCGACCGAGAGCGGGCTCTGCTCGTCGATCGCCCTGACGTCGAAGTAGTCGCGCATCTCACCGCGCTCGCCCAGGACCTTGAGCTTCATCGCGATCAGGTCCTTCAGCCCGGCGACCCGCAGGCCGCCGACGACGGTCGGCTCCTCGAGCCGCTTCTGCGCCGTCGCCTCGTCGGCGTGCAGGAACTCCAGCTTGGTGGCGCCGAGAACTCCCCGCAGCGTTCCCGGGGCGATGGCTGTGACCGCAAACGGTCCAGCCGCGTCAACCTGTTCGGCCAGTTGCTCCAGGTCGACGGCATTCCGGTGGAAGAAGAAATCCAGGTCGCGGCTTTCGCGGTGCTTGAGGTGCACGGCGACCCCGGTGCCGCCACCGAGGTAGAGCGGGGGCGGCAGGATCGGCGCCAGCAGCCCCCATGCTTTTTGCGCCTCCGCCGGCAGCACCTCCCGCAGCTCCTTGGGCAGCGGATCCGCCGCCATCAGGGGCCGTGCCTGGCCAGGTTCTCAGCCAGCGCCCTGACCTTGGGATCGAGGCCTCGCGCCCGCGCACCCTCGCGCCAGTCGCTCGGCTTCAGGTGCGTGGCGCCCCAAGCCAGTCCCTCCGGATCCTCGTTGCGCAGCAGGCGCCGGGCGACGAAGGGCCCCGCGCGCCTGGCGTCCAGCTGGGCGGGACTGACGTTCCAGAACAGGTGGCGCAGACGGGACGGCACCCGGTTTCCTTGCGCCCCGCTCGGCGATGGCCGCTTGGGGGGCTGGATGTCGTTGAGGGTCTCGGCCAGCTCGTTCCAGCGCGGATGCAGGACGTTGGCGTGCCACAGCTCGACCTTGCGGGCGCGCCCGAGCGCGACCATCGCCGGCTCGCGGTAGGCGAGATCGCTCAGCTCGAGGTTGCGCAAGGCGCGGGACGCCGCGGTCGGCGACAGTCCCGCCCGCGAGGCGACGGCCCGGGCCGAAACGAGGCCCAGCGGCGCCCGTCGCAGGGCCGCCAGCACCTTCGCCTCGGTGGGGGAGAGGCCCTCGATTCGCGGCGCCCTCCCCAGCTCGTCGCGCAACGCCTCGAACTGGTCCGGCGTCAGCGACAGCCGGCCGGGCGTGTTGCGCATTCCCAGGCGATCCGCTGCGCGGACAATTCGGGGGATGCTGGTGCCAAGACGAGCCGCCGCCTGAGCCCCTGAAATACTGTCCATATTGTTAGTTTAGCGCAGCGAGACGCCGCTTCGGCGCACCTCGTAGCGCTCGGTCGCGTCGAGCGCGTTGAGCTTGTCGAAGATCAGGATCGCGACCTGCACGGGCGGATCGTCGCGGCCGCCGGCTGCCGATTCAAGCGGGTGCCGCGGGATCGGTGCCTCAGTCCCAGATCGCCAAGGGGAGGTGGGCCAGGATGGTCCGGTCGGCCGTGATCAGCGGGGCGTCGGCGACGA
>VRUE01000055.1:0-3830 GCA_019456285.1 Solirubrobacterales bacterium
ATCTTGCGAATCCAGGGGAAGGGATGACGATAGGTCCAGGCGGCGCCGGGGCTCCTCTCGTCGTCTGCCTCGAGCGTGTAGTAGCTGGCCAGACCCTTCCACGGGCAGACCGACCGCATTCGGCTCGGTTTGAGGTAGCGTCGCTCGACGCTCTCGGGCGGGAAGTAGTGGTTGCCCTCGATCACCTGCGTCTCGTCGCTCTCGGCGACGACGCGTCCATTCCACACGGCCTTCATCTGAGCCTTTCTTCCGCTGCGTGATTTATTCGTTAGCTGTAAGACCCGCGGGCGGCGCCGGCGATTCAGGGAAGCGACGGGTCGCGATGAACCGTTGCCGGGCCTGGCAGGTCAAAACAGCGATGTCGGGACGCAAGGCACGCAAGGACCGGCTGCGCGAGGAGCGGCTGGCGCAAGAGGACGCCGAAACGCAGCGGCGCTCGCAGCACCGGAGGCTGAGATGGGGCGGCGCCGGGGCGCTCGGCCTGCTGGTCGTCGGCCTGCTCGGCGCCGGACTTGTCCTCGGTGGATCGGATGAGCCTGCGCCCGGTCCGAAGCTGACCAAGGGCGAGCGGGCCTCGGCGCCGCAGCGCCTCGCCGCCAACTACGCCCAGGGAAACGAGATCCTCGACCAGCCGATCGAGGACAAGCTCGCCGAGCTGCGGGGGGTGCCGGTGGTGGTGAACCAGTGGGCCTCATGGTGCACGAGCTGCAAAGCGGAGTTCGGCTTCTTCCAGCAGCTCTCGGAGCAGCTGCGCGACAGGGTGGCGTTCGTCGGCCTCGACTCGCAGGACGATCAGGGCAGCGCGGAGGACTTCCTCGCCGAATATCCGGTCAGCTACCCGAGCATCTTCGACGAGAGCGCCGAGCAGGCCGCGTCGATCGGTGGCGGGGCGAGCTGGCCGACGACCTTCTTCTACGACGAGAGCGGTCGGCAGACCCACATCCGTCCCGGCGGCTACGCCACGGCCGCCACACTGCGCGCCGACATCGAGCGCTACGCCCTCGTCAAGCGAGGCTGAGGTTGGATCCGGCGGCCGGTGTCGGCCTGCTGGTGGCGCTGTTCGCCGGGCTCGTCTCCTTCCTCTCCCCCTGCGTGCTGCCGCTGGTGCCGGGCTACCTGGCTGTCGTGGTCGGCGTTTCCGTCGAGGAGCTCGACGAAGTGCCGGCGAGCCGAGTCCTCGGTCCGAGCCTGTTGTTCATCGGCAGCTTCTCCGCGATCTTCATCATGCTCGGCGTTGGTGCGACCGGCCTCGGGCAAACGTTCAGCGATCACCGCGGGCTGCTCGAAAAGGTGGCCGCCGCGTTGATCATCGCGATGGGGCTGTTCTTCATCGCGTCGCGCTTCGTGACGAAGCTGAACCAGGAGTGGCGCATCGACAGCCTGATGAGCAGGGCCGGCAGCGGCGGCCCCGTGGTGGCCGGGGCGGCGTTTGCCGTCGCCTGGACGCCTTGCGTCGGGCCGACCTTGGGGGCGATACTGAGCGCGGCCGCGCTGAGCGAGTCAGCGCCGCGCGGCGCCTTTCTACTCGCGGTCTACTCTGCCGGCCTCGCCGTTCCGTTCTTGCTCACCGCGCTCGCCTTCGCCCGGATGAGCGTGGCCTTCACCTTGGTGAAGCGGCACTACTCGGCGATCATGGCCGCCGGCGGCGCGATTCTCGTGGCCATGGGAGTCCTGATCTGGACAGGCGAGCTGTTCCGGCTCAACATCGAGGCGCAGCAGTTCCTCAACAGCATCGGCCTCGACTTCATCTCCGACGTCTAGTGGCGCTATATGGAGCCGCCGCCGCTCGATAACTGGCAGCGCAGGATCGAAACCCGTGCGCGGGCGGCTGCCGGAGCGTAGGATCACGGCGATGGATTGGACCTTCGGCGGATCCTGGCCCTTCGAGCCACGCTGGTTCGACTCGGCCGACGGACGGATGCACTACGTGGACGAGGGCCCGCGCGATGGCGCTCCGGTGGTGATGGTTCACGGCAACCCCACCTGGTCGTTCCTATATCGCAACTTCATTCCCCCGCTGGTCGAGGCGGGGCACCGGGCGATCGCGGTGGACCACCTCGGCTTTGGCCGCTCCGAGAAGCCCGACCGGCGCGAGCTTTACACGATCGAACGCCACGCTCAGCGGTTTGACACGCTGCTGGAGTCGCTCGACCTGCACGACGCCACCGTCGTCCCCCAGGACTGGGGCGGGCCGATCGGCCTCTGGTGGGCGACCCGCCACCCGGAGCGGCTGCGCGGTCTGTTCATCCTCAACACCTTCGCCCACAGGCCGCCCGAAAAGGTGCCGCTGCCGCTGCCGCTTCACCTCTTTCGCACGCCCGGCGTCGGCGAGGTGATGGTCAAGGGCCTCGATGCCTTCAAGCGCGGCCTGCTGTTTCGGGCCGGGGTCATGCACCGCGAGCGGCTCACCGACGACGTCAAGCGCGCCTACCGCGCCCCGCACCCGAGCTGGTCGAGCCGCACGCCGATCCTCGTCTTCCCGCGTGAGATCCCCTCCGGCCCCGAGGGCAAGGTGTCCGATCTCCTGGCCGACATCGAGGAGCGCTTGGAGCGCGACTTCCGCTCCAAGCCGGTGGGGATCGCCTGGGCGATGAAGGACCTCGCTTTCACCCCCGAGATGCTCGAGCGACTGTGGCTGAAGACGTTCCCCGAGGCGCCCGTGCTGCGCATCGAGGACGCCGGCCACTACCTGCAGGAGGACGCCCACGAGCGCATCGTCCCGGCGCTGCTGGAGCATCTCGCGCGGGGCTGACCTCAACCCTGTCCGCGCAGGCGCTCGATCACCGAGTCGGCGAGGTCGGACGGAGAAGAAGAACCCCGCGACAGGCCGCGCAGCCCCTCCAGCATCCTTCTCAGCGTCGCCAGCATCCGGCGGCACTGCGGGCAGATGCTGGCGTGCGCCTCGACTCGGAGGCGCTCGTCCTCAGACATCTCTCGGTCTATGTAGGGGGAGAGGCGTGCGTCGGTCCAGCGATGCTCGCGCATAAAGCGGTGTCTCCCCAGGAAGCGTCTGATCATGCGTCGTCCCCCAGATAGTCGTCGATTGCCTCGCGTACCGCCAGCCGCGCCCGGTGAAGCCGGCTCTTGAACGCCGCCTCGCCGAGGTTCATGATCTCGGCCGCCTCCCTGGTCGAGAGGCCCTCGACGTCCCGCAGGATCAGCGGCGCCCGGTAGTCGGGGTCGAGAGCGCGGACCGCGCTCTCCAAGACGCTGCGCAGCTCGCCCTCGGCAGCGCGTGTCTCCGGCGCCTCGCGCCAGTCCGGCGCCTCCACGTGCGGGTGCTCGTCCAGGGAGGTGAGCTTGCCCGGTGGCGGCAGTCGAGCGGCTCGGCGCTTTGCCTCGTTGAGGCCGATGCGGTAGAGCCAGGTGAAGAACTGCGAGCGCCCCTTGAACCGACCGATGCTGCGCCAGGCGCGCAGGAAGGCCTCCTGGGTCACGTCCTCCGCCTCGCGGCCGTCGGCGAGAAATCGCAGGATTACCGCGTACAGCCGGTCGGCGTGGCGGCGGACGAGCTCCTCGAACGCGAGCCGGTCTCCGGACTGCGCCCGCCCGACAAGCGCCTGCTCATCCTCCCCGGATAGCTGGGTCATCGGTCGAAGCTTGTCAGGAGCGGGGCGCTCGATGCGTCCCCACGGTCGGATCGCGATGCCGAGAGAAACCGCGTTGCTCATCTTCGCTTGGACCGAGCTACCCGCGCTTCGATTCAAACCCGCTGCTCAGCTGGGTGTCTAACGCCGAATGCTCGCTTCGGGGAAGAACGCCGCCAGGGCGAACCAGAACTGATCGTCGCTGGTGAGCTGCGCCAGCCTCTCGCCGCGCAGCGGGCCCGC
>VRUE01000055.1:3930-14092 GCA_019456285.1 Solirubrobacterales bacterium
TACGGGTTCTGGCCGTAGGGGCGGTCATACCCCGTCTGAGGCGAGAGCACACGCCCGTCGGGGTGGAGGCGCTTGAACTCCTCCCAGGAGAGGATCTGGGAGGGAATCGCGTCCAGCTTCTCGCCGGTCAGCGCTCCGACCACCGCCTGCGCGGTGATCTGCTGCCACCACGACTCGGTCTCCCGGTCGTACATGATCAGGTCGGACTTGCGCAGGTTGCCCGTCGTGCCGAAGCTGAGCAGGCGGCCGTCGACGCGGCGGTCGAAGGCGACCGTCGAGTTGCAGAGCGGGCAGTAGGTCAACGCGATCGGGCGCCCGCCCAGGCGGTCGTTGACGATCTCGTGCCAGACCATGATCCGGATCGGATAGGCCTTTGCGGCGTCGCCGATCTCCACGGTGGCGACCGGCTCCTGCCCGTCGAGAAAGCGATCGCCGCCCGCGACGTCGACGAAGCGCGGCCGATCTATCGCCGGAATTCCGTCCTTGCCGGGACCGCCGCTGACGAACTCCGACAGTGGGACGCTGTGCTTGGCGAAGTCGGTGCTCCAGCCGCCGGTGTCGAAGCTGGCGGAGCTCAGGTCACCCGGGGAATCGCCGCCGCCGCCGCAGCCGGCCAGGACCACGGCGATCGCGGCAGCTCCGAGTGTCGCCAGCCGTTTCACCCGATTGCTTGGACCCAGCGGCGGGCGGTGCGATTCTTCCTCGCGCTGGACGTGGTCACGCCGCCTCCGGCGGAGTCTGCGACGCCGCCGCCCAGTCGAAGCGGCCGTAGCGGACATCGAGTCGCGGGCCGGAGCTCTGCTGGCAGTCCCTCACCTCGGATACGTGGCGCGCCACCAGCTCGAGCTGGGCGACGCGGTCTCCGAAGTCAGCTGCGTAGAGCCGCATCAGGCGGGGCAGGGTGACGCGGCCGCGCTCCGCGTCGAGGCTGGTTTCCGCTCGCAGGTACGAGCGGGTGGCCAGCTCCAACTGCTCGTCGACGAGGTCCGGCTCGTAGACATGGATCGGGGGACAGGAGTGAGCGCCGCAGTTGAGCGCGAAGTGGATGCGCGGATCGAGGCGTGAGGGCGCCGCGCCGCGCCGCGGATCCGCCCCACGCAGCGGACGCCGCAGGCGGTAGGGCGGCCGGCGGTTGCAGCGCAGGACACCGTGCTCGATCAGGTTGAGGGAGTACTCGTGACCCCCCACGTCGTAGGCGACCGTGGAGAAGAGGCGCGGGTGCCGGAGCACGCTGCCGCGCATCGGGCGCAGGCGGAGCCGCTGCAGGAGCAGGGCGTTGTAGAGGTTGATCCAGAAGGCGAGCCTGCCGTTGTCGCCATCGATCTCGGTTGGGTCGACCGTCCGCAGCAGGCGCGCCTGCTGCTCAAGGCGAGCGTGCCGATCCGGCTCCTCCGCCGCTCGGGCTTCGGCGAGGAGGCTTTGGGATAGCTTGCCGGCTTCGGCCGCCTCTCTGGCCGGCGCCGCGCCGCCGGCGTTTAAGGGACGCGTCCCGATCATCGGCGGGTCGCGCTGAAGATCGCATACCCGAGCGCCCCGTCGGAGATCGCCTCGCGGGCCGCGCCGATCGCGTCGAGCGCCTCGTCCACCGGCAGGGGCAGCTCGGCAAGCGAGTCGAAGCCGAGCAGGCGAGCGCCGCGCAGCCGGTCCTCGATCCGCTCGGCGAATCTGGCGGCGTCCTCCTGTCGCGGCTCCCGCTCCAGATCTGTGAAGCCCGCGCCCGAGAGGAGCCGCTCGTATCCGTCCGCTGGAAGCGCCGCCCCGACGCAGGCGATCGTCGCCAGCGCCCCGTGCAGCCGCTCCGGCAGCCGCTCGTCGTCGATGACGACATCGGAGAGCGCCAGCCGGCCGCCCGGACGGAGCACGCGGTGGAACTCCGCGACCGCGCGCTCCTTGTCGGGGAACGTGCAAAGCGAGCACTCGCACAGCACCACGTCGAAGGAGCTGTCGGCGGCGGGCAGTTCCTCGGCGTCGCCGCGGACGAAGCTCACCCGCCGCTCGAGGCCCGCCTCGCTCGCCGCCGCCCGGGCGTCGTCGACAGCCTCCTCGCCGTACTCGACGCCGACGGCGTGGGTGCCGAAATCGCGCCCTGCGAGGAGCGCCGAGGCTCCCGTTCCGGAGGCGACGTCGAGCAGGCGCTCGCCGGGTTTCAGACCGGCCAGCCGCAGAGCGAGCCGGGTCGTCTCCTCGCCGCCCGGGTGCAGCTCGTCGCCGAGCAGCCAGCGGACCGCCGGATGCCCGTAGACGGCTGCGCAGCACGACTTGAGATCGTCGCCCGTGAGCGTGGCATCCGGGTACAGCGCCGTCAGGCGCTCGGCGCCCGCCGCGGTCATCTCGGAGCGACGGCGCCGTTGCCGCTGTGTTCTGACATCTGCAGGCGCACCTGCTCACGGTAGCCGACCGAGTTGTAGGCGCAGAAGGGGATCAGCCGGCCGTCGGGGACGATCTCCGAGACGCAGCACTTGCGCAGCTTCTCCACGTCGAGGGTGTAGGGGTCCTGGAAGTCCTGGATGACGATCATGAAGCCGCGCGCGGCCACCTCGCGCAGCTCGGGCGGCATCGCCGTTGCGCAGGCGATGCACTCCAGACGTTCGGCCACGGGCGCGCTGCCTCCCGCGGCCTTCGCCGACCAGAGCCCCTCCAGCGCCTCGCGCACGTCGAGGTCGGGCACGGCGCGGTTGGTGACGTAGTCGAGGTACTGCTCGACATCGACGAGGCGGGGCAGTGGCACCAGGTCCTCGCCGTCGTAGAGAGCGAAGGTGGCGGACCGACAGGTGGGAGAGCAGCAGGGCACCGGGACGAAGTCGTCGTCGCGAAACCAGTCCGGGAGCTGCGCGGCGATCAGCTCGATCAGGTCGGAGTTGGTCAGCTTGTCGAGCGGGTCGGCGTCGGCGCGGAAGCGCCCGGAGTGGGTGACCGGCTGGAAGAAGACGCCGCTGACCGCCGGGTGCTCGACTCCGAAGCGGACGATCTCGCCGACCTCGTGCTCGTTCAGCCCTCGCTCGACCGCCGCGGCCAGCGAGACGCTGACGCCCGCCTCCGCGCACCGGTCCAGAGCCCGCAGCTTCTCCTCGGTCAGCGACTTGCCGCGTATCGCCAGCTGCGTCGCGTCGCTGAAACCGTCGAACTGGAGGTAGACGTGAACGCCGATCTCGGCCAGGGCCGGCGCGAAGCGCGGATCGCGGGCAAGGCGGATGCCGTTGGTGTTCAGCATCACCAGCGGGATGCCGCGCTCGCGCGCGGCCTGCAGCATCTCGAGGATCTGCGGGTGGATCGACGGCTCGCCGCCGGAGAGCTGCACCGACTCCGGCTCGCCCTCGGCGCGGACGAAGGCGTCGAGCATCGACTCGACCTGCTCGAGCGTCAGCGAGTAGCCGTGCTCCTGCTGGCCGCTGCCCGAGTCGGCGAAGCAGATCGGGCAGTCCAGGTTGCAGGCGGTGTTTACCTCGATGATCCCCAGACAGGTGTGCTGGGCGTGCTCGGGGCAGATACCGCAGTCGTGCGGGCAGCCGCGCAGGCTCTCGGTCTGGCGCTCGCGCGGCTCCTCCCCCGGTTTGCTGAACCGCTGGATCTCCGCGTAGCGCTTCGCATCCCCGTAGACCACGGCTTCGATGGATCCGTGCTCGGGGCAGGTGCGAGTGAGGAGCACGCGGCCGTCGCGCTCGACCAGCTCTGCGTCGAGGACCCGGCGGCAGCGCGGGCAGATCGACTGCGTGCGGCCCAGCAGCCCGTGGGCGCCCGCGTCGCCGTTCGACGTCCCACCTCCGGTCACCTTGCTTGGTTGATCGTTCACGCGCTGCCGGTAAGACCCGACGATCTGTGCGGCGATTCAAATGCGGTGCGAGGCTCGTTGCCGAGAAGCGCCCAACCCCGGGTTCGAACCGATGATGAACCGTCGACGGAGAATCCGCAATCGAATGGTCGATGGCACGAACGATTCGCTCACCACCCTGGGTCCAGGCCGCCGCCAGGCGTGCGCGGGGGGTTTCGAGACAGCTAACCCCTCACCGTTTTCCACGACTGCCAGGTGATCCGCAGGATCACCGCGGTTATCCCGAGCCCGATGAGCGGATCGAGGATGTCGACGCCGAGCGCGAGCGCGGCGGCGCTTGCGATCACCGCCAGGCTCACGTAGGCGTCTGCGCGTGCATGGTGACCGTCGGCGATCAGAGCGGGACTGTCGAGCCGTTCGCCTGCGCGGGTGCGGATCTGGGCCGCCAGCCAGTTGCCGAGGTAGCCGACCAGCCCCGCCCCTGCCAGCGCGCCGAGGTACTTCACCTCGCGCGGGTCGATCAAACGGTCGACCGCCTCGTAGCCGGCGACGCAGGCGCTGACGAAGATCGCGAACACGACGGCCAGGCCAGCCCAGCGCTCGGCGCGGACACTGCGCAGAGCGAATGCGGCGCCGACCGGCAGGGCGGTGGCGGCGTCGCCGAAGTTGTGGATCAGGTCGGCGAGCAGCGCGACGCTGCCGGAGAAGGCGAAGATCGCCACCTGGGCCGCCGCGCAGCCGGCGAGGACCAGGAGCGAAAGCAGCACGGCCCGGATGCCGGCGCGAGAGCGCTTGATGGTCGGGTCGATCAGGCCGTGCGTGTGGCCGTGCTCGCCTCGCGTGCGATGGTGATGGTGGACGGCCGAGGGCATCGGCTACGCCGCGGCTGTCGTAGCATCGGTCGCACCGTCCGAGAGCCCGAGCCGCAGGTGCTCTACATGCGACATCGCTTCCTCCAGCAGCTGTCCGACGTGCTCGTCGTGAAGGCGGTAGATGACGTGCCGTCCCTGCCGACGACCCGTCACGAGGCCCAGCCGGCGCAGGACGCGAAGCTGATGCGAGACGGCTGAATCCTCCATCCCGACCGCCTCCGAGAGTGCGCCCACCGAGCAGGGGCCGCCGTGAAGGCACGCCAGTAGGCGCAGGCGACTTGGAGCTGCGAGGGCGTGGAGGGTCTCGGCGACCTGCTGCGCGAGACGTCGCTCGAGCAGGTCGGCTGGATCGGACTGGCCACCGTGGCTCACGGAGCCATCTTACCTGAATGATCGTTCAGATATTGTGCACCGGCGCGAAGCGCGGACCGTGGGCAATCGGCACTGGTGTTATTCCGGTACCTTCGTGTAATGACTCGCGATGTCCTGGATGAGCATCGCTTGCGCCGTCTGATCGACGTCGGCCGGGGCCTCGTCTCACAACTCGACCTCGAGGTCGTCCTGCGCGAAGTGGTCGAGGTCGCGCGCGAGCTGACCGGCGCCCGCTATGCGGCGCTCGGCATCCTCGACGAGAGCCGCCGCGAGCTGGAGCGCTTCATCTACCTGGGCATCGACGAGGAGACGCGGGCGGCGATCGGCGACCCACCCCGCTACCGCGGTGTGCTGGGCGAGCTGATCCGCAACCCTGCGCCGCTGCGGCGCACCGATGTCGGCGAACACCCTCGCTCCTACGGCTTCCCGCCCGGGCACCCGCCGATGCGCAGCTTCCTCGGCGTCCCGGTCGTCGTACGCGGCGAGGCCTACGGCACCCTGTACCTGACCGAGAAGCCGGGCGGCGAGTTCGACGACGCCGACCAGGAGGCGGTGACGATCCTTGCCGAATGGGCAGGGATCGCGATCGACAACGCACGCCTCTACGCGCAGTCCGAGGAGGAGCGCGGCGCGCTGGAGCGCGCCGTCCACGCCCTCGAGGCGACCACCGACATCGCCCGCGCCGTCGGCGGTGAGACCGAGCGGGAGCGCGTGCTGGAGACGATCGCCAAGCGGACCCGCGCCCTGGCCGGCGCCCGCTCCCTGCTGGTCCTGCTGTGCGACGGGCGGAGGATGGAGATCGTCGCCGCGGCCGGGGAGTGCGGGCCCGAGGTGCTCGGCCGGCGGCTCGCGGTCGAGTTCTTCGTCTCGGCGAACGCGCTGCCCGCGGTGCGGGAGCTGGGCATCGAGGCGGGCGCTGCGCTCCTCTCTCGGCTCCGCTTCCGCGGCAAGCCGCTGGGGGCGATCCTCGCCCTCGACCGCCTCGAGGAAGGGCCGGAGTTCGGCGCCGAAGACGAGCGGATGCTTGTCGCAGCGTCGGCGAGCGCCGCCGTCGCCATCGCCACGGTGCAGTCGGTGACCGAGGAGCGGCTGCGCCACAGCCTGATGACGGCGGAGCGGGAGCGCGCCCGCTGGGCCCGCGAGCTGCACGACTCGGTGCTGCAGGGCCTCGGCACCCGCCGCGTGCTTGCTCTCCTCGGCGCTGAAACGGGGGGCGGTCGGGCCGGAGCTGGTGCAGACTGTGCGCACAGCCATCGACGAGATCAGTCGCGACATCGAGGAGCTGCGGGGGCTGATCACCGAGCTGCGCCCGGCCACCCTTGACCAGCTTGGCCTTGCTGCGGCGCTGGAGGACCTCGCCGGGCGGGTCGTGAGCGGCGCCGGGATCGAGCTGGAAACCGACCTCTCGATCGGCGTCGAGCGGCTGGAGCCCGAGCTGGAGACGACCGTCTACCGGCTGGTGCAGGAGGCGCTGACCAACGTCGCCAAGCACGCCGAGGCCGGTGTCGCGACCCTCCGGGTCTCTGACGATGGCGGGTGGCTCGACGTCCTCGTCTCCGACGACGGCAACGGCTTCGACCCCGACGGCGAGGTCGACGGGTTCGGCGTGGTCGGGATGCGGGAGCGGGTCGAGCTGGTCGGCGGCGAGCTGGAGATCGAATCCAAGCCCGGGTCCGGGACGCGGGTGCGGGCCGCGATCCCGCTTGCCGTGGAGGCCGGCTTAGGTCTCGACGAGGCCGCGGGAGAGCGCGCTGCGAACTAGCTCGGCGCGGCTGCTGACGCCGAGCTTCTGCTGGATATGGGCGCGGTGGGTCTCGACCGTGCGCACGCTGATGTAGAGCTTCTCGGCGATCTCGGCGTTGGTGTGGCCGAGGGCGATTTGGCGCAGCACCTCGATCTCGCGCTCGCTGAGGTCGTCCTTCCCGTGCTCCGGCTCGGCGGCGAGGCGGGCGCCGAGCGCCGGCTGCAGATATGTGTTGCCGGCGGCGGCGCTGCGTACCGCTTGCACCAGCTCGACGTCGGCCGCCTCCTTCAGCACGTAGCCGAGCACCCCGAGCTGAAGCGCCCGCCGCGCGAACGCCGCCTCCTTCTGCATGGTGAGCACGACGATCTTGGTCTCGGGCGAGGCCTCGCGAATCTCGGGGATCGCCTCCAGGCTCGGTCGCCCCGGCATGTTGAGGTCGAGGATCAGCACGGCCGGCTTGTGGCCGCGCACATACCGGATCGCCGCCTCGGTGTCGGTCGCGTCGGCGACCACCTCGAAGTCCGGCTCTGCCTCCAGCAGCAGGCGCAACGCCCGCCGCACGACCGTGTGATCGTCGGCGAGGGCGATCGTGATCGTGTCCGGCGCGCCCCCGTCGGCCGACGGCGATCCGCTGGGATCGGTCATGGCCGTCATCGGCCCGCTCGTAGCCCTGCCGGCGACCTTCTCGTCAAGCTACTCTCCTCTCGTGCCTGGGGAGGCGAGCGTAGGGCGCTCGGGCGCGGGCGGCATCGGCTGTTGTTCCCGATGCCGGTCCGTAGAAACCCGCACCATTCGCAGCGGCGCTGCGCGGCGCGCGGGCTCAGTGCTTAGCCGTCGCCCAGATCGAGGCGCAGCGGCTCGGCGCGCCCCGGATCGGGCACGCCGAGGTCGATCTCGGCGATCGAGGCCAAGAAGGGGGCGAGGTAGCGGCCGACGATCTTGCCGGGAGACGCCCACAGCGCGTGGCGGGTCATCGCCGAGTCGTCGCCGTGCCCGCCGGTCGGCGTGCCGCTCAGGAAGCGCGGCTCGTCACCGGTCAGCAGCTCCCCTCGTAGGACCGGCTCGAAGGGACGCGGCTCGACCTCGGCGCCGGCGAGCGAGGCGATCGTCTCGGCGGCAGCATCTGCCTGTTGGGCGGCGATCCCACCCTGCTTGACCGGGAACGCGGTCACGTCGCCGGCCGCGAAGACATGCTCTGTGCCCAGCACCCGGCCGTGGTCGTCGATCGGGATGAACCCCTCGGCGTCGTGCGGGACCCCCTCGATCCGCCGCCCCTCCAGCCGCGGCGTGCTGACCACGGCGTCCGCCTCGATCGGGTCGCCCGGCGCGGTCTCCAGTTCCCCGTCTTCGAACTTCACAGGGTGGGCGCCCGTCACCAGCTCGACCCCGCGCTCCGCCAGCAGGCGCCGCACCTGCTCGCTTGCTCGCACGCCGAAGAGCTGCAGCGGCGCCTCCTCGGGGGTGACGATGGTCAGCATCGAGCCCTCGACGCCCGCGCTCGCCAGCTCGGCGGCCGACTGCAGGGCCAGCTCATAGACGGGAAACGGCCAGCCACTGCGACTGGGCATCGTGAAGACGACCCGGTGCAGCTCGCCGGCGCGGAGCCGGCGGACGATCTCCGCGAACCCCCCGTCGTCGGAGACCCCCCAGAACACGGTGCTGCCGGGCACGGCCCGCAGGGCCTTGGCGCCAGAGGCGACGAGCAGGTGGTCGTAGGGCGCCTCGGCGCCGTCGCGCCTCCTCACCCGGCGGGCGTCGCCGTCGACCGCGACCACGCCGTCGAGCTGAAACGAGGCGCCGCAGCGCTCGGCGAGCTGTCCAAGGTCGAAGCGCAGCACCTCACCGGTGCCGAACGGTTCGGTGACCGCGAGCGGCCGGTAGAGGAACTCGGCGCGTGGCGAGTGGAGCCGGACGTCGAGCCGCTCGCCGGCCAGATCGTGCAGCGCCAGCATCGCCTCCAACCCGGCGACCCCGCCGCCGGCGATCACGACCCGCGGCTTGCCGCCTCGATCCTCGGTCTCACGCTCCACCCGAGCGAGTCTACGACGAGCGATCCGCACACGGGCTCCCCCAGTGTTTCTGAGCCCGCGCCTCGGAGCGACAGCGGCTCGTTCAGGCCAGTTTGGGCGCGATCTCGTCCAGTTGGTTCGGTCTGGTTGGGTCTAGAACTGCCGAGTTGGGGACATATTTGGGGATACGGAACTGGCGAACTGGCGGGGGTCCGGGTTGGCTCAGAAAGCGGTGCTAAGTCGACGCCACTCCTTGCGGCCCCGACCGGGAGACTCGATGAAGCCGGCGTCTCGGAGCTTCCGTAGCTCCGTGCGGATGTGATCTGAGCTGATGTCCGGAAGTGCTTGGTGGACTTCATCGAACGTGAAGACGTCGGAGGCGCGAGACCGCACGAACAGCTTGATACGCATGGCCTTTGATCCACGGCCTCCCATCAACTCGCCGGCTCGGGCTTCGAATTCCTCGTAGGCGGCATTGAGGATGCCGAGGAAGTAGTTGAGCCACGGCCAGATGTCGTGATTGCACTCGTCCCAGCCGGATGTCGATTTCTCGAGGCTCTCGTAGTAGGTCTCCTTGCTTTCCTCCATCAACTTCTCGAGGCTGATGAAGCGGCCGACCTCGTGACCGCAGTGGTAGAGGAGCAGCAACGTCAACAAGCGTGAGAGCCGGCCGTTCCCATCGTTGAACGGATGGATCATCAGGAAGTCGAAGACGTAGCTGCCCGCCAGAAGCAGGGGGGAGTGCCCCCCGTTCTTGAGCGCCTCGCCAAATCGCTCGTGCAGTTCGTCCATAGCGTTCGGTGTCTCGAATGGGCTGACGCCCTTGAAGACAACCGTGAGCTTGTTTCCCTGCGCGTCGAAGCGCGCAACCTCGTTTTGAGAGTTCTTGAAGCGGCCTCCGGGAGTCGGCGTGAACGTATAGATGTCCCGGTGGAACTGCCGGACGACTTTCGGCGTAAACGGAATGTGCTCTGCGCTCGAATGAATCGTGTCGAGGACTTTCCGATACCCGGCAACCTCCCCCTCCGAGCGGGTCTGGGGCTCTGTCTTGTCCTGCACTAGTTCGGTGACTCTGCCGGGCGCAACCGTGATGTTCTCGATGGCGTTGGACGAGGCGCTGCTCTGGATGAGCGCGACCTCCATCAGTCCCTGCAGTGCCCGGGGGTTTTGTCGGCGGAAGGCCTCCTCGCGCCCTCGCCCAGCGCTGGCCTCGGCCAACGCGGCGGCGGACCGTCCCGGGACCAGTCCCAGGTGCTTCTCTAGATCGCGAAAGGTCTGCATTGGTAAATAGGTATCTTGCACCCCAGAATACCTATTTAGAGACCACTTAGCCCCTCCCTCGACTTGGCCAGAGAGCCGGCGCCCGGATTTGAACCGGGGACCCCTTCATTACGAG
>VRUE01000056.1 GCA_019456285.1 Solirubrobacterales bacterium
CCGGCGGCGCGACAGCCCGTCTCATTCGAAAGGGAAAACTATTCAATCTCCAATCCGGTTAGACTCCCGCCCCGAAACCGACTTGGGATTACGGGACCAGAGGAGGCGTATCCAGTGCAGGAACGAGGACTTGCGGCATATCTCGCCGAGTTGATCGGCACCTTCTTGCTGGTGTTCTTCATCGTCAGCGTGGTCGTGCTGTACGTGGCCACGGGCAACCAAGCCCAGTTCGGCTCGGACTTCGCCGTCGTCGGCCTCGTTTCCGGCCTCGTGAAGCCGGCCGAGCGCGAGTACCGGCACAAGCATATCCTGCCGGTGGTGGCCGCGGCCCTGCGCGCCCATCGCCAGCGCCTCGAAGATCATCTCGGCGAGATCGAGACGCCGGGCGTAGAGGAAGGAGGGCAGCAGCGCGTGGGTGCGCTCGCAGGAGCGGCAGATCGCCCGGGCGACGCGCAGGAGGAACATCTCTTCGCGCCGGCGCACCCAGCGCCGGTAGCCGCCCCAGCGCCCGAGCTCGCCCCCGCAGGCGGGGCAGCGCGCCTCGGGCGGCAGCTCGGGGCCGACCCCCCGGCAAAGCACGGCCTCGACCTCGGACTCCCGAACCCCTACGATCAGCACGCGGCGCACCTGTCGTCGTGGGCGAGGGGCCTTGGGATCGCGAAATCTGTGGGGCCCCTCGCCATTTCTTTCTCAGCGAGAAGCGAAGCCTCCCATCGGCGGCCTGCCAGGCGCGTGCCCCCCGCCGCTCCACCTCGTCCTACGGACTCGGCTCCGCGGCGGGGGCGGCTACCGCGACGAACGGGAGCTGGGGGCTCGTCTTCGGGAGCTCGTCTTCAGTCGTGCTCAGCGTGAGTGACGCAGAGCATCGCGTTGGTGCTCAAACGGAGTGTCGCTCAACACACGCCTATGCCGTGACGACCTACTCAGCGCAGGGAACCACCGTTGATCGCGCCTACGTCATGGCCGACCCCTCGATGGACAAGCAGGAGATGTATGTCGCCGCCTCGCGCAGCCGCGGCGAGACGCACCTCTACGCGACGCCAGAGGTTCAAGTCCACCGCGAGGAGATCGCGCCGCGCTCTCCCCACCTGCGCGAGGGCCTGCCGCACATCGCCGAAGCCTCAGTGCGCGACCGTGCCCAGCTCGCCGCCCATGAGGTCGCGCTGCGCTCGCAGTTCTCCGGCCTGCCGACCGAGGAGCTGGTCGCAAGACGCTCCGATCTGTCGATTGCCGCGCATCAGGAGGTCAGCGCGGAGGCGCAGCGCGACAACCCGCAAGAGCGGAAGCTGCCCGGGGCTGGGGACGCGGCACGCCGGGAACTGGCGGTTGTGGATCGAGTGCTCGCCGAGCGCCGCGAGCTGGCGAGCACCGCCGCCCGTATCTCCCCACCCACCTACGTCAAGAACGAGCTGGGGGAGAGGCCCAGCGATCCGACCAAGCGCCGGGCATGGGATCGCGGCGTTGCCAGCATCGAGCGCTATCGCCAGGAGCACGGGGTCAAGGACCCCGACAAGCCCTTCGGCCGCGAGGCCAAAGGAAGCGCCGCGCGCGGCAGCCAGGAGGCCGCGCGGCAGCGGCTACGAAATGTCCAGCGAGAACTGGGCCGGGAGCGGCACGCATCCCGAGGTTTTGGCCGGGACATGTCGTCGGGGATCGGTCTCTAGCCGCGACCTATCGGCGATTGAAGCACCGCGAGTGCGGCCGTCAACCCCCTGCGGGGGTCGGGCGCAAGCGCCCTTGACTGCCGCGCGAGCGGCGCTGGGTTGCGGGTAGGTCGGGGCGGGCGAGGGTACGACGTTCAGGCAGCGGCGAGAGCCTGTGGGTCCCTGATCTCGACCTGATAATCGGCGGGGAGCGGCACGGCGGGCTCGCTGTGCTTGGGCTCGCGGCGGCGGGTCAGCAGATGCTCGAAGAAGGCGAGGGCACCGCCTCGGGGCGCGGCGACGATCTCGCGGCCGTCCGGGTAGACGATTGCCAGCGGCCGGTGCTCCGCAACGGCCTCGGCGAGAGCCGAGCCAAAGCCCTCCTGATCGGCGGCGATGAAGGTGGTTCCCTCGGGGTAGCGACCAGGATCGAGCACAGCTTCGCTCAGTCGCTCGTTGGCGATCTCGCCCGCTGCGGTGAATTTGCTGCGCTCTAGCTCTTCCATGACTCTGCGATTGCTTTCCAGTGGTCGATCAGGTAGCGGATGGCTCGTGGCGCGACCTCGTTGACCGCACCCTCGGAAAACCGCTCCCAGGCTGCTTCTCCGAGCCAGTGTAGCGGTGCATATCGTGGTCACCGTGGGCGTTGTCGAGCAGGCGGATCGTCTGCCACTTGCCCTCGATCCGTAGCTGGAGCATGACCGCGTAGCGCTCCATCGGGCGACCCTCTAGATGAGTCTGCCGCCTGGTTTCCGAAACAGATGAGGCTCCGCGGTCGGGCAGACTTCTAGACTCGCGGCGTGACCCGGAGACCGATGATCGCGGCGCTCTTGGGCGCGGGGACTGCACTCGCATTGTCGATTTGGGGTTGCGGTGGTACCGAGAACACGGCGTCCGGCTCGAAAGCCTCGGTCTCGATCAGCGGCCTCTATCCGGACTTCGATCCTGCTGAGACTCGCTACGTGTCGCGATGCGGCCGCCACGCAGCGCCCATCCAGGTTGACGCCGGGGCCGGGACGAGGGTCGCGGTCGGCTCGACCGAACCGAGGACGGGCGCCATTCAGGTCGATCCTGGCGTGCAGCCTGGCGAGGACTTCACCCTCGCTGTGACCAGCGGTGATGATCGCCATACCTACGAGGTGCGGTGCCTCCCCGCGGACTTTCCGAAGTGGCGGTTCCAGGGCTTGCGCCCGATTGATCCGGGCCTGTTCGTGGTCAGCTTCAAGGCTTCGCGGGACGCGCGACCGTGGGTGATCGTCTTCGATCACGAGGGCGTGCCGCGCTGGTGGTACAGCCCCGATACGCGAGCGCTCTGGGCTCAGATCCTCAGCGATGGCACCGTCGTCTGGGCACGGTCGTTTGGCGACGGCTACGGGCTGGACCCCCGCATGGCCCACGAGGTCCGTTCAGTCTCCGGCAAGCTGGTCCGGGTTGTCAGGACCAAGGGGGAGATCATCGACGGGCACGAGTTCCGCGAACTCGAAAACGGCAACGTCCTCGTTGACACCTACGCCCCCGACACGAAGGTGAACCTGAGTCGGTTCGGCGGTCCCAGGAGCGTTTCAGCGGTCTTCGCAGAGATTCAAGAAGTCGATCGTGAAGGGCGGGTTGTCTGGCGTTGGAACTCGCGCGGGAAGATCGGACTCGGGGAGACCGGGCGGTGGTGGCGCAACGTCCTGAGCAACGGCAAAACCAGCGTCCGCGGAGTCAAAACCTTCGATCCGGTTCACATCAACTCGATTGACCCGCGCGGCCCGGATGAAGTGGTGATGTCGGCGCGTCACACCGATGCGATCTACGGGATCGAGCACTCGACCGGAGACATTCGATGGAAGCTGGGCGGCACCGAAACGGCCGACTCGCTTCGGATCATCGGCGACCCTGCCGTCAAGGACTTCGGCGGCCAGCACGACGTCCGGGTCGGCGAAGACGGAACCATCAGCGTCTATGACAACGGCAAGGACCGCCCCCGCCGACCTCGCGTCGTCTCCTACCGCCTCGATCTCGATGAGGGCACGGCAACCTATCTCGGGCAACTGAACGACCCGCGGATCACGACCAGCCATTGCTGCGGCTCGGCGCGGCCACTCGAAGGAGACGGCTGGCTCGTGAGCTGGGGAGACAATCCACTCGTGACCGCCTTTGACGCCAGCGGGCGATCTGCGTTCCGACTGGAGCCGGCGGCCTCTACCTTTCGAGCCGTTCCAGTCCCCAAAGGCGCGACGACCGTCGCCGCGCTCGACCGGGGCCTGGAGAGGATGGAGCACGGCATCGTTAAGCAGCGGGTCCAGGAAGGGCCTAGCCTCGGCCAATGAAAATCAAGCTGCTCCCCGCACCCGCCCTTGTCCTGCTGGCATTTGCATTTGCTGCTTGCGGGGGCGACGACAAGGCAGACACCGCCACGGGCGATGAGAGCACCGCCGCCACGTCCCCGGCTTCGGGTGGCAACGCCGCGGCCCCCAGCGGTGAGGCGGTGCGCGCGGCCAAGGTGGAGATTGTCGACTTCGCCTACGACCCTGACCCCGTGACGATCCAGGTCGGCGGCAAGGTGATCTGGCAGAACGAGGACGCCGCCCCGCATACCGCGACGGCCGACGACGGCAGCTTCGACACCGGAACCATCGAGGAGGGCAAGATCAAGTCGGAGACCTTCAAGGAGCCGGGCACCTACGCCTACGTCTGCGAAATCCACCCGACCATGCACGGCACGGTGGAGGTCGTCGAAAAGAAATAGGGATTCAGAACTTGGTCCCGAAATTGGTCCTCGACTCCACCGAACTCAGCCGAACTCCTTGGACGTGATTCGCTCTATCAGGCCAGATTCGGCTCTATAGACAGGTTCCGGCGCGACTCATAATCCGTCGGTCGAAGGTTCGAATCCTTCCCGCCCCACTACGGTCAGGCAGCGAGGGCCTGTGGGTCCCTGATCTCGACCTGATAATCGGCGGGCAGCGGCACGGTGGGCTCGCTGTGCTTGACCTCGCGGCGACGAGTCAGCAGGTGCTCGAAGAAGGCGAGCGCGCCACCTCGGGGCGCGGCGACGATCTCGCGGCCGTCCGGGTAGACGATTGCTAGCGGCCGGTGCTCCACAACGGCCTCGGCGAGAGCCGCGCCAAAGCCCTCCTGATCGGCGGCGATAAAGGTGGTTCCCTCGGGGTAGCGATCAGGATCGAGCACAGCGTCGATCAGCCGCTCGTTGGCGATCTCGCCCGCTGCGGTGAACTTGCTGCGCTCTAGCTCTTCCATGATTCTGCGATTGCTTCCCAATGATCGATCAAGTAGCGGATGGCCTGGGGCGCGACCTCGTTGACCGCACCCTCGGAAAACCGCTCCGCAGGCTGCTTCTCAGAACCAGTGTAGCGGTGCATATCGTGGTCACCGTGGGCGTTGTCGAGCAGGCGGATGGTCTGCCAATCACGCCCTCGGGGTTCAGTAATTCCTCGGTCATGAGCGTCTCACGCGACGTTGGCAGAGAGGGGCCGCGCGCTAACGCGACGGGCCGCCTGACCACAAGGAGCGTGTACCTCCTCATGGCTGAGAAGAACCCTACGCATGGCAGGCGGGCTGTGCCGCTCGATCTGCCGCCCTCGCAAGTCAGGATCCTCTGCGGCCTGCTGGCCGATTGGGTAACGGACGCTCGCCGCGACCTGGCCCACCCCAAGGGGTTGAGAAGCCCCGATGCCGCCCCGCAGGACGCTGAAGCGTTCGAGCGGCTGCTGCCGGAGATGGCGGATGGTCGGGTCCTCGTCCCCGACGAGGCGGCGAGAGCTGCTGTCGAAGCGGTGGCGAACGCCTACGACGAGGCGAGCGAGTACACCGAGATCGTCGCCCACCACGACGCGCTGCACGGCTTGCTTGCGGCGCTCAGCGCGGAGGCGAGGTGATGTGGCGGAGTGGCGGCGGCGCTTGGCGTCGCCGCCACTCCGCTCCCCGTCGTTCACTGTCACGACGGATCAGGAGATGCAACGAGTCGTGCTGACCGTCGTCCTGCGTGAATACCCGGTGCTGCTCACGTTCCCCGCCATCGCCTGCGAGCTGTTCGAGAACCCCGACGATCTCGTCGGTGGCATGGCGCTCGCCCGCGCCGTCCGCGATCTGGTCGGCGAGGGGCTGCTCCACAGCAACGGCTTACTCGTCCTGCCCAGCCGGCCTGCGCTGCACGTCAAGCGATTGAGCGGAAAGGACGGCTGGGCAGTCTGGGGCTGACAGCGGCTTTTCGGGGGCCGAGGCTGTCGCAGGAACTCGGGCGGTCCCTCCCTACGGGGCAGGCCACAGAAACCGCCCAGGTCACGGCCCCCCAGAAGCCGCTGGGTTGATAGCTCACGCGAAGGCAGCCCGCCGGAGCGACCCGACGATCGCTTGGCGCCATTCCATCGTTGCTAGGCCCGCAAATTGCGGCCTTGAAACGCGAAGACCTCGTCCGACGCTGAGGTGACCCTGGGTGGCTCCCACACGGTTGCAACGGTTGCAATTCTGGGTGCAGCCAGGAAAAGGAGCGACATGAATCAATCAAACGCAGCGGACGCCGCCCGGCGGATGGTCGGAGCCTCGCGGCGCAGCCTCTCCTAGGGGCGGTCCCGACCCGGTGGGGTGCCTGGACCTCTGTCTCGGTGCCGTCCAAGCCGAGTCATAAAGTCCTTTAGCATCGCGAAGTTCCGAATAAATTATTAGCTCGTATATAGAAAATTCTCGACACATGGCTGAAAGGGGTACCTCGATGATCAGAACCTACGGGCAGGGTCAGGCGATGTCGATCACCAAGCGCTTGGATCATCATGCCGAGGCGCTGCTACCGCTGGCCGGGGCGTTGATGAACGGTCTCTTGGCCTCTGAGGTTGCTCGCGACGAGCAGGTCCATGAATTGCATCTCGGCAAGGGAGCTGGTGGAGTGAACCTATACCTCGCGGGAGGCGCGAAGTTTGCGTTTCGTGCCGGTTTTGACGCCGACCAGCAATACGAGCGGGTCGAGGTCCTCGATGCGCCAAAAGAAGGCGCAGTTGTAGCAGTCGTTAGAGAGCCAGGCGATGTTCCGGCAGCGATTAGCCGGATTGAGGCGGCCTTGTAGCACTCCGGTCTAGGGGGCGCTCGAAAGCGATGTCCAATTTCTTTAAACGTGTGGCTGGGGAAGTTTCGCTAATGGGCGCGCGAGAGAATGGCTGGAGAGCGCCGCAGCTGGGAGCGCTGGGGGCAACCATGGCCCATTGGAGCCTCGCCGAGCAGGAGGCGACGCTGATCAGTATCCCCACCGGCACGGGCAAGACGGCGGTGGCGATGGCTTCGCCCTTTCTTTGCGGCGAGCCGCCAACACGAGTTTTGATCCTAGCGCCATCGCGAGCGATCCGGGAGCAGTTGGTCCGGAATATCTCCACCTATGCACAGCTGCAGCGGATCGGTGTTTTGCCCGAGGGAGAAGAAGGACCGACCGTTTTCGAGATGTCGGGGATGGCTCAGGACTGGGATACCTTGCGAGGTTATGACGTAACTGTTGCATTGCCAAACTCGATCAGCCCAGTCCATTACGACGCTGCCCGCTGCCCGCCTGTTGACCTTTTTGATCTGTTGGTCGTCGATGAGGCCCACCACTCTCCCGCGAGGTCCTGGGAGGCAGTGCTCGACCACTTCGCCTCTGCTCGCAAGCTACTCCTGACGGCAACCCCGACTCGGCGGGACGGGCGACGAATCCCTGGTTCCCTGCAGTACTATTACCCGCTGCGACGAGCGCTGGATGAGGGCTTCTACAAGCCTGTCGAGCCGGTGCTGCTTGCCCCGGGCGCTGATCGAGTTGCCTCTGATCGTGCGATTGCGGAGCGGGCGGTGGCGATGTTGGATTCGGAGCTGCACGCGAGCAGCGTGTTGCTGGTGCGGGCCGGTTCGATTGCGCGACTGGGCCAGCTGCGCCAGATCTATGAGGAGGCGGGCACCGAGCTGGAGTTGCTGCACAACTCGATGGGCGATGCGCGCCAGCGCCAGGTGGTCGAGAGGCTGCGAAGTGGGGAAGTCCGCGCAGTCGGCGTGGTAGGGATGCTCGGAGAGGGCTTCGATCTGCCCGCGATCCGGCTGGTCGCCTACCACGATAAGCATCGCTCGGTGCCGGCGACGGTGCAGCTGATAGGGCGCTTGGCCCGGGTCGATCCGGAGTATCCACAGCCCTCAATGCTGATTACGGTTTCAGATGCCGATGTCTTTCCCGAGCTGAAGGGTGTACTACGCGAGCTTTACGACGAGGATGCCGATTGGGCGACTGTGCTACCCGGAATTCTGGACGAGGAAATCGCACGGGAACGGGCGGACCGCGAGTTTTCGGAGAGGTTCCCTGCCTCCCACACGGAGATCGACGCGAGCCACTTGCAACCAATCAAGCGAGCGATTCTCTATGAGGTTCCGGCGGATTGGACTCCCCCCTTTCTCGGCGATCTACTGCCCGGCGAGCTGGAGGTGGGAGCGCCGTTCGGCGGCGGCGTCGTCGCGTACGCGGGTGCTGACGCAGAAACGCGGATGTTGGTCTTGGTGGTGCGTTTCATTGACCGCCCGAAATGGAGCAGCGATCCGGCGCTTGCGGATGTCCGCTACCAACTTCACGTCATTGCTCATCGACCCCCACCCGACGTTGGACTCCCAGGGCTGGTGATGCTGAACATCGCCAGTGACGGGCTACGCCAACGCTTCGTGTCGATTCTCGGGCTTGAGGACATCGGTGAGCCAGTCGGCCCCGAACGCTTGGGCGACTATCTCGACAGCCTGGATCGGATCTCGGTCTCATCAGTTGGTGTCCGATCAACCGACGCGGCTAGTCGTGGGCGGGCCACCTATCGCAACTACATGGGAGGCGACGTGGACCGTGGGATGCGTAGCGTCGATCTCGCCCGAAGCGCCCTCGGGCACGTCATGTTCCAGCTAAAAACCGATTCGGGCACTGCGAACGCTGGTGGGGCAATCGAGAAGTCAAAGGTGTGGTTGAGTCGCTACGAGCCGCTACGCGAGTTCAGCGATTGGGTCGACCTGACCTGCACGACGCTCTGGTATCCGCACGAGGCGAGGCAGGGACGACTCTTGCCGGGTGTCGATCGTGGTCGCCGGCTCGATGAGTGGCCGGTTTCACGGCCGCTCGCCGCCGAACTGTTTCCAGCCCTGTTGGGGATGAGCTTTGAGCTCTTTGAGGATGGTCAGAGACTAGGGGGGATCGAGGATCTCGAGCTTTACGTCAATGACGATCCGACCGGAACCCTTCAGGACATCGAAGGCGCGGAAAACGGGCCGCTTGCTGTGATTGGCGTTTTCAAGGATCGGACAGCGGGGAGTGAACGCTGCGTCTGGCAGGCGGAGATTGAGACCGATGGAACGATCAGGGCCACTCGCGACCTGAGCGTACGTCGCGGTCACAGCGAGCCGCTGGCACTCTCAGAGTTGCTGGAAGCACAACCACCGACCATTTACTTCCTGGATGGGACGACGACGATCGGGGCCGTCCGCTACGACCGCTGGACGGCACTACCGCCCTTTAACCCGGCAATGCTCACCGTGGAGAACTGGGACGGAACCGACATAACCGCAGAGACGGTTGCAACCGCGATGAACCATGGCGCGGGTCTGAGGTCGATACACGAGCAGCTTGAGGGGCTGCTGCGCGGCCGACCGCGCAGCGGAGTGCGGCGATGGCTGCTGAAGAACGACGGCGCGGGGGAGATTGCCGACTACGTTGTCATCGAGGAGTTGGAGAGCGGCGAGGTGCGGCTTGCGCTCTGGCACGCGAAGGCTAGCCAGGGAGCGAACCCGGGAGTGAGAATCAAGGACTTTCAGGAGGTGACGGCGCAGGCTCTGCGCAGCCGTCGCTGGCTAACCAGCACCTCGCTGTGGTCGGAGTTGGCGGCGCGTCTCTTCGCGGGCGCCTCGCCAGCGGCTAGCCTGGTTGAAGGCAGTGACGCGGTGGAGGAGCTGGAACAGCGGCTCGGCGTCGGTGAGGAGGTGGACGACGTCACCCCCTGGACGCTGGGCCGGCCCATTGTCCGCGGGGTGATAGGCATTGCGCAGCCGGGATTGAGTGCGGGGGAGATCAGCGCACAGATGGCAGCCAACCCCGTGCCCGATGGTGCCGAAGCGTTGCGGCAGCTGTTCGGCTTGTTGGCAGATACCACCGTGGCAGACGGCTCTGAGCTGGCCGTCCTAGTAGCGGCTTAAGATCCGCCACTCCCGCCGCCGCTAGGCGTTCGCTTGTTCGGCGGAGTCGGACAGCTGGCCCAAAAACTTGGTCCCGAAATTGGTCCCCGACTCCACCGAACTCAGCCGAACTCCTTGGACGCGATTCGCTCTACCAGGCCAGATTCGGCTCCATAGACGGGTTCCGGCGCGACTCATAATCCGTCGGTCGAAGGTTCGAGTCCTTCCCGCCCCATTCCCATTTCGAAGATTGCAACTTGAGCATTGCGGTCTGGCGAGGCGTTCAGTTCAAGAGTCGAATAGCTTGACAAGCATGAACGTCGGGCTGATTGACGGCTTGTCGATGCTTTTGTTTGGGCTGTTAGGCCTTGATACCGAGTGGAGCGCTGTCGTTATCGCAGCCGCGACCGCCCTCGTAACGACTTTGGCTGCCGCACCGGCTCGCCTGGTGGTCGATAGACGTCTTCAGCGCTCGCAGGTCGAAATCGAGTACGAGCACGAACAGCGCAAGGCGCTTCGCGCCAAGATCGGGACCTACCACGGCCGCCTATTGGAGGCGGCGCTCGATATGAACTACCGGCTGGTCAATCTCAATTTGAATTGGAAGTCTGGATGGCTCAACGTAGGCGGTGAGTACAGGGCTCCTGGGCAGCACTACCTTCGAACTACCGCATTTCGGTTCATCCGCTTGGCGGGACTTGCACATAAGTTCGAGCGAGAGGCGATTGTCGTCGATGCCCGAATTGCCGAGGGCAATGATCAGGCGTTTGTGCGGTACCCCAAGGCCTTTCGCTGGGTAATGACTGACGTTGCGCTATTCGGCGGCGTCGAGTATGACCCGTCCCGATCCAGCTCTCATTTCTTCACCGATCACTTGCGTCAGATGTGCTCGCTCGCGTGGGCGTCGGGAGATGAGATCGAGTTCGCCGAGTTCGAGGCATTGGTTGCCAGCGACGACGGATTAGACGAGCTGCTTGAGTTCTTTGATGGGATCGAACCTGCCCAGCTGCGATGGGATCGACTGATATCGCTTCAGCTATTGCTCATGGCCTTCATCAATACCTTTGGCTACGAGTACCAGAGATCGGACGCTGCCTGGTTTGACCTCGTCGTGGATCACGTTCGCCATGACGAGATAGTCAATGCGCTGCGAGCTTGGATTCCGAAGCTCGGCTTGGGCGAGGATCAAGGCACGAAAGAACTTGATTCAGCGCTCGCTCGCCGCTTGGCGCATCGCGGTGCCGGTTAGGAATCGTGTCTGTCGCGGACCTGGTGTTCGGTTCCAGTCCCGCTGGCTATTTCACGCCGGCGGCTTTGAAAGCCTCTGTCTATGGTCCCGACGGATCGAGAGATCTTCATCGACGTGGAGCCGGACATCCGTATCCGGTTCCGGCGTAGCGAGCCGCCTCCGCCGGTTTCATACGCGATCACGCTGGAGAGCTTTGAGGAAGGCGATTGGACGACGGTTCGTCTCTGGGACAACGCCGATGCGATCGATGAGCATCACGAGCATGACCACGGGCGAGCGGGAGGAAAGCAGCCGCCTGTCATCCTTGAATTCGATTCCGTGAACGAGGCGATGGCGGCGGCTATCAGCAAGGCCAAGGCGGAGGCTCCGGAGATCGTGAGACAATGGCGGGAGTCATGAGCCACGACCCCAATATCGATTCTGCGACCGGGAGGGTCCTCGCCGGCATCGACGACGAGGAGCTGGCCGCTCGCTACCCCAACCGGGCGCACTTCATTTCGGCCGACAATCCTCACCAGGGCGAGATGGCGACCCGTGCGTTGTTTGACGGAGATCCCGTCGTGATCGTCTACCCCGACGGACATGAGCTGCTTGTTCAGCCCGAGCAGGCGCACGGCTTCGCACGCTGGTCACGCGTTGCAGCGGCGGTTCTCCTCCGCTTCCGACGTTTCGACCAGGGCACCGTGCAGCTGCCTCCTCGCGCTCATCTCGAGGCGCGGGACTCGGGCGGCCATCCGATCGCGGCATAGTGCCTACGATGCGCAACGCCCTGAGCGCCGACGAGCAGGAGCACGCGAAGGACTTCGCGGATGCTGACGCGGCGCAGGTTTCCGCGACGCTCGATGCCGTCCCTGGCGCCTGGGAGCGGACGCAAGAGGGACTCGCGCAGGCTGCGGAGGGCGAAGGGACGCCGCTCGACGAGCTGGTCTGAAGGCTCCGAAAACTTGGTCCCGAAATTGGTCCCCGACTCCACCGAACTCAGCCGAACTCCTTGGACGTGATTCGCTCTATCGGGCCAGATTCGGCTCTATAGACGGGTTCCGGCTCGACTCATAATCCGTCGGTCGAAGGTTCGAATCCTTCCCGCCCCACTCACCTCTCAAGTGACGGCTCACCGGGGCCGGCCAAGCTCCTCATCTCGCAGAAACAAGAACTCTTTGATCAAGCCCATGTGGCGTTGACCCTCCGGGCCAAGAGGACCCAAGGTCCACATCCGGGAGATTGCGCGGGTAAAGCGATCAAGCGTCTTCGATATCTCTTCGTAGATCTCCTGGAAGAGGTCGGTCAACTCGGAAGGTTGTCCCAGCCGCTCAAGGCCTTCGGGCATGCGTTGCAGGGACTCTCGCTCAATCGCCTGCCATGCCAGGGCAGGGTCGTTCTTGGCGGCGGCCGACGATGGATCAAGAAGAACTCCGAGGTTGTAGTAGCGGCTCCAGGTGCCGAAGGAGGAGAGGAGTTTCAAAACCCGCCTGAGATCTCGGTCGGCGGAAAGGAAATCAAGATCATCGCGCACCGCGGGTCTGGCGGCGTACTCCTCATTCGAGGTAACAACCTCGATTAGCGCGTCGTTGATCTTCGTCAGATCATGACCATAGTCTCGCTTCAGGCTGGCGACGGTTGGCATTGCACCCGAGCGTTCCCGGAGAGCCATTGCATAGGTGACCTTCAGTAAGCGCTCAAACCCCTGCGAGAGAAGCTGCATCGGAAGATGATGAAAGTCGTTTGCGGCATCCAATTCGTGTAGCGCGTCCATTCCGTGCTGAGTCAGCTTCGCCGCCGTATCCAGCTCGTCGATCAGCGCAAACGACTGCTCAGGCGTCAGCTCGGGATCGGGCATTCACGCGGAATGTTCGGTTCGGTCGAGGGCGCCGTCAGCCCAGGTACTCACCGTTTCGACCAGCTCGACAGTCGCCTCGCGATTGAGCGGTTCGGCGTCGAGCAGATCCTCGTACCGGAGAGGAACGGCGTACTGGGTCAGCTCATCGAGCTGATCGCGGCCAATGGGGAGCTTGACGCCGTCTTCTTCGAGAATCTCAGCCAGTCGATCTATGTCGTGGATTCGCGTCTGGGGAATACCTCTCAGGGCCATGAGCGCCTTGAGCCACTTCTCCACCGCCTGCTGAGCGTGCTATGCCGACCTCCGCGTTATGCCGACCTGAGACCGGAAGGCCGCTCCGCAGGCGGTGATCGCCCAGTTGGGGTCGGCATAATCACAGCGGCCTGAGCGACGCAGGGAAGCTCCTCCTCCCACCAATCCGAGGAGGAGATGT
The DNA here is from genome assembly GCA_019456285.1 of Solirubrobacterales bacterium. Taxonomy (GTDB): domain Bacteria; phylum Actinomycetota; class Thermoleophilia; order Solirubrobacterales; family 70-9; genus VRUE01. Next base: position 13,317 of record VRUE01000056.1, read on the forward strand.
TCATGACCGATCCATCGCGGGTCCGGATGACCGGACCGCTCGCGCCGTTCGCACCGGGCCTTGCCGCTGAGCTTCGGCGGCAGGGCTATACCCCCGATTCCACAGCTCGGCAGCTTCGCCTGATGGCGCACCTGAGCCGCTGGCTGGCCGCCGAAGGCCTGGATTCCCAAGACCTCGCATCGGCTGAGGTCGAGAGGTTTCTTGAGGCCCGCCGCGCCGCCTACTCCAGCTACTTCTCGAGCAGGGCACTCGCGCCGCTGCTCGCATATCTCCGAGGGCATCAGGCAACTCCGCCTCCGTCACCCCTTCCGCCTCCGGACGGGCCAATCGAGGAGCTGCTGCACTGCTACCGGCTCTACCTGACCACCGAGCGGGCCCTTTCAGACAAGGGCGCCCGTGCCTACGCGAACGCGGTGCGACCGTTCCTCGAGGGCCGGCTCTCGCAGGAGACCCTCAGCCTCGATCGGCTGGGCGCCGTCGATGTCACCGCGTTCGTGGTCGCGAGCTGCCCGCGCCTGTCCCCCGGCACGGTGAAGCTGACGATGACCGCGCTGCGCTCGCTGCTCGGCTTCTTGCACCTGGAGGGCACGATCGAGCGGCCGTTGACCGCGGCGGTGCCGTCCGTCGCCCGATGGCG
>VRUE01000057.1 GCA_019456285.1 Solirubrobacterales bacterium
AACTCCCGGAGCCTGACCCCACGGCAGCAGCCGCCCCTCCAAGCCAACATCGGCATAACCAGGACATCGGCATAATTCGTGGGGTCGATGTTCCCCGACACCTCGCAGAAGGTCCAGAGCGCCTCGTACTCCTCCAGCAGCCCCGAGCAGAAGTTGGCGGTCCTGGCGTGGCGGCCGCGGGCGCCCTGCTCCAAGAGCTCTGCGATGCGCTCGCGCAGCGGCTGAAGCTCGGCCGCCAGCCAGGCGAGGTCGTGCCCGTCTTCGAGGTGTCGGCGGTGCGTGGCGATCACCTCGCGCGCCGCCGTCAGGAGCTTTGCGCCGAGCCTGCCGGGGGTGCCCTGGCGCTCGGAGATCTCCTGAAACTGGCGGGCTCCGTGCGCCCAGCACAATTGCTGTTGGAGGAGGTCGAGGAAGTGGTAACCGGCGTAGCGGTCGCTGATGACGATGCCGCCGAAGTCCTCGCCCAGTAGCTCCTTGGCCGCCGCCTGGCTGCGGGAGGGGTCGATCCGGTAGCAGGCGGCGAGCGCGCTCGCCCCCAGCCACAGCCACTGCTGGGCGCCGGAGACCCGCCAGCTGGTCTCATCGGCATGGACGACCTCGGCCTCGCGCACCGCCTCCCTCAACGCCTGCCAGGGATCGGCGAGGGCGGCGCTCATCCGCATGATCACGGCGTCGACGGCGCCCACCGAGATCGGGACCCCGAGCATCTCCTCGATCACCTGCGCCACCTGGCGGCGGGAGAGGCGAAACACCCCGGCCAGGGTCGCGATGTGGGCTTCGAGCCGTGGGCCGAACGCCGAGGCAGACACCCCCTTCGGCAGCTCGGCGAGCTGCGCCTTGCCGCAGCCCGGGCAGCGCAGGCGCAGCAGGCGGTGCTCGTGGATCAGCGGTGAGATCGGCGGCAGCTCCCACTTCTGGTGGACCCTTGGCTCGCCGAGGCGCTGCTCGGTGCCCTCGAAGCCGTGCCCGCAGCCCGAGCAGCGCTCGGGCGGGTGCTCGAAGGTCTCATCGACCTGCTCGGGCGGCGCCATCTGGCGGTGTGAGCCCTCGTGGCCGGGCTGGCCGGGCTGCTTTCGCAGCGACTCCTTCGCCTTCTCGCGGGCCAGCGCCCGGCGCTGCTGGCGGGTCATCGGGGGATCGGAGGAGGGTGGTTTTGAGGAGTTGCGCGAGTTCTGGCCGAGCCGGCGCTCGAACTCCTCGATCCGCTCCTGCAACGCCAGCACCAACTCGACCACCGCACCGGGATCGCGCTCGATCAGCTTCTCAAGCTCGGCACGCCGCACGCTCCATAACTACGCCGCCGGCGTCGAAAGCCCTGCGACCCCCTGAACGCCTACGTCTATTGGGGGTCGAAGGCTGGCGGTTGCGAACCGCCCGGCGACGGATTTGCGACCGGGCTCCCACAAGAGGAGCTGGCCGCAGGCTCATCCGGTCATTCGCAGCTCGTCGAGCTCGAGCGCGACCGTATGACGAAACCCTCGGTCTCCGACCGTGCGACGCAAGGCGCGAAGGACACGCTCCGGATCGTCATCGGGACCGTTGATGTAGTACGGCTGACCGTCGCGGCCGAACGTGATCGCGCTGGGCCCCTTCCAGGGACCGAGGTGCGGGCGGGCAGACTCGAAGTCGGGATGGGGCGCGAACCCCAGCCCCTGGGCGTACTCGGCGGCTCCCAACACGAGATCGCGGCCGAGCTCGATCGGGGCGCTCACGGGCGGCGCGGAGTAGGCGCTAAACGCGAAGTCTATGAGCGAGCGCAGTCCTCGGTCGTCCACCTCGTCGGGGCCCATGGCGTTCTTGACCCCGAGGCAGTAGGCGTCGACCAGATAGACGCAGGTCGTGATCTTGCGTCGGTGGGGCCAGCTCAAGCCGCCGCGCCGGGGCCAGTGCAGGTTGCCGTTCTCAGTCGTCCTCATCAAAGCTCGCCGACCCTGAGCCGCCATGTAGATACTGGGCCACGAAAGCTGCAACGGCGGAACCGAAGTCGGACCTCGGCGCGGTGCCGAGCGAGAGACGGAGCTTGGCCTGGATGTAGGCGCTGAAGCCAGCAGAGTTGGTGACCAGGAGGTCGTCAACCTCCTCACCAGTCTCCACCTGGAAGGCCTCGAGAGTGGAGTCGCTCGGCCAGCCCCATGGTGGGGTCGAGGCAATCTCCGCGAGGATCGCGCTGGCCACCCAGGCTCCGAGGCGAGCCTGGAAGTCGACGCCACCCGAAGTGCCAGCTCCACCTCGCCTGCCTCTTCGCTTCCCTGAAGGCATCTCGGTGCGACCCTAGCCTTTCAATGTTGCCGAGGTTGGATGGGCACCATTGGACTGTGCGAAATCCGCATTACGGCCATCAGACACCCCCTTGACCGTTGACGGGGTTGACGCTACCCTCGGTGGTCAATGGCAGCGAATCCAGCCCTCCTAGATCGCACCGTCGAAGAGTTCCGGCGCACCCTCACCGAGATCGGCGGCCAGCCGAACTCGGCCGATGATGCCGAGGTGCTCGGCCGGCGAGCGGCGATGGTCGTGCTTGCCGGCGGTGCTTGGGAGCGGGCGCTCGGTGAGCTGCTGACCAGCGCCGAGGCGCGGGTCCTGCTTGGTGGGATCAGCCGTGAGGCATTGCGCAAGCGCGTCCTCAGCGGCTCGGTGATCGTCCTGCGCGACGACGCCGGCTTGACTCGCTACCCGCGCTGGCAGTTCGATGCGACCAGCGGCGCCCCCTTCGGGATGATCAAGAAGCTCAACAAGATCTTCGGGGATGCGGGGCTCGATTCGTGGGCCCTCGCCGCGTTCGCCACGGCTCCCCAGCCGGAGCTGGGTGACCATGCCCCGGTGGACGCCTTCGCCGACGAGGACCCAGAGCTTCTGATGCGCTCTGCCCGGCGCGCCGCGGCCGAGTTGACTCGTTGAGCGCCCGCGGCCTGCCCGCCCCTCCGGATCAGCTTCCGGAGCTCCCGAGCGTGGAGCTCGGCGCCGAGAGTCTGTGGCGTGTCCATGCCGCCGAGGTCGCTCCCTGGTTCTTCGACAGCGGGCCTGACGGCAGGTTCAACCTGCCCGACACAGGTACTTGCTACCTCGCCGAGGAGCACCTGGGCGCCTTCGTCGAGAAGTTCGGGCGACTGCTGCAACCGGGAGGGGTGATCCCGGAGTCGCTGGTCGACGCCCAGCGTCTGTCGAGCCTGCGCCCCCCTCGGACGAGCGTCGTCGATCTGACCGACGCGAGGATCCTCGGCCTTGCCGGCCTAACCGCCGAGATCCAGACCACCACCGACTATGCCGTTACGCAGAGCTGGGCGCTGGCCTTGCGGGACGCCGGCTACGCGGGCATCCGCTACAAGGCCCGCCACGACCCGCGCGGGCAGCTGATCTCCATCGCCCTCTTCGGCTCGGGCAAACCGCCTCGAACCGCCGTCAAGACGACGGCCATACCGATCGACCTGATCCACGAAGCCTCCGCCACCTTCGCGATCACGGTCCTCCCCCGTCGGCACTCGAGGCGCCGGTAGGGCAACAGCACACCACCTCGCGCCCCGTTGCCGCGAAACGTTGCCTTCCCGCAACACCGCCGGATCGCCAAAAGCGCTTCACGCTGCGGAAAACTCGCCCTCCACGTCCGCGCAGAAACGCGCACGCCACTGCAGCCTGTTGCCGCCGTGTTGCCCCAGAGAAAAGGAAAACCCCGGCGAAGACGGGGGTTTTGGCTTGCTAGAGCGATACCGCTACGGGGGTTCGAACCCCGGTTTCCGGACTGAGAATTGGCTCTGTGAAGCCATTTGCGGTCGATCTGTGCCTGCTCAGTCCAAGGAGTTCGATTGAGTTCAATCCAGTTCGGTGGAGTCGGGGACAAAATCGGGGACAAAGTTTCCGTCCCGAACGGGCAGCATCAGATGCGCGAATTATCCTTGTTTGAATGCCTCTCCTCCCGAGGATGAAATCCGGTCGAGTTCTGGACAAGCTGCAACGGCTTGAAGAGCAGATGCGCTCGATGAATTCAAGAATCGACTCGATGGCCGAAACCTTCGAAGCGCGCCGCGCCGACGACGAAGCAGCCTCCATCGCAGCCGAGCGCATCCGCAGCGGCGCCGCCGATCACAAGGAAGATGGCGCCGAGGCCTTGGCGAAGCTCGGCATCGAGATTCCCGAGGAATGACCGACGAACCGCCCGGCAAGGTGCCCGTCACCTTCGCCAAGGGCCTCCTCGATGACGTCGCCGAACTGACCACGACGACAGCCGAGGACGACCAGGCCAGCAAGGACGAAGCCGAGGCCCTGAAGCGTCGCATCGCCGAGCTGCTGGTCGAATGCAAAGGCAATCCCTTCATCGGCGAGCCACTCACAGTCTGAGGGCATACGCAGCGGACCGGCGAGGCCAGTCAGCGAATGACTGCGACCTCTATGAAGGCTGGCCGTGGAATCGACGGTGAGCGATGTCGTAGACGGTCGGCGCGTTTGAGTCTCGGGGGTGGTGCCGGATGCCGAAGGCGAGATAGCGGAGGGCGAGTCCCTCGTCGTCGCGGATGAAGCGCAGGACCATGCCGAACTTGCCGTTGGGCGCTGGCAGGTAGACCTTGAAGCAGGCCGGGAGCTTCGTTCCGTCGCGGCCTTCGGGATCGCAACGGCGAAGGGTCTTGATCTCGACGCCTTCTCGCTCGAACCGGCTGCGAGCCTCGCGCAGCGCCTTTGCGCCTGCACGGCCGCTTCGCATCGTGTCCTCGGCGAAGGCGCCCTCGTTGAAGAGGACGCGGGCATGACCCCGCCGCGTGGACAAGGGCTACCCCTCGCCGTCTGCGGGCAGGAACGGCCCGTGCTCGGCCTCTAGGGCTGCGATCTCCTCCTCAGTGGCGTCCCGCTCGTCCTTGCCGAGCGTCGCCTTCCATGAGGTGTCGCGAGTGATCACGAACTCGCTGGCGTTGCGCTCCTCAATGACGATGAACTCGCCCTCCAGAGCGCCGCTGACCTTGATGTGCGCGGGCTGCTCCATCGCCAAGAGCATGGCAGACCCAGCGGCCGGGATCATCGATCACACCATGCGCCGGAGGCGAGCATTGCCTGTTGCCATGCGGACTTCCGGCGCGGTCTGCACTGCCTTGATCAGACCAGGGTCGTCAGCCGCGCGGAGATCTACCCGTCCTTCTCTTTGCCGGCGGTTCGACCACCGTCAGGATCAGTACCGCTACGGGGGTTCGAACCCCGGTTTCCGGACTGAGAATCCGGCGTCCTAGTCCCCTAGACGATAGCGGCGCGGGACGGCATTCTAGCGGGGCGGTCGCTCGTGTTCTCTGCCGAGGCCGTCCGGACGGCGCGCTAGATTACGAACGTGTGTTCGATCCTTGATTCGCCCGCCAAATTGCCCGGCCTTGTAGATTGCAGTCATCTGCGGCTGTGGCGAAATTTGGTAAACGCGCATGGTTCAGATCCATGTGGGGGCAACCCCTTGGAGGTTCAAGTCCTCTCAGCCGCATAGCGACGGTTTCCCTTGCATAGCCGGGAAACGGTAGCCGAAGTCCGTCTACGTCTCCCGCAAGGCCGACGTGGCCAGGCTCGACGAGTTCGTGGGCCCGAAGCGCCGAGCGGCTCAGGCCGGCTGCTTCGGCTTCGCGCGCTCGCCCACGCGGGCGGCCGTGGCGGCGATCTCCTCGACGTAGGTCGGCCACAGCTCGCGGGGGAGGTCGTGGCCCATGCCCACGATCGTGTGCAGGCGGGCGCCGGGGATCGCCCGGGCGGTGGCGCGGCCGGCGGCGGGGCGAACCAGCGGGTCGCTGGCGCCGTGGATGACCGTCGCCGGTACGCGAACGTTGCGCAGGGCGTGGGTGCGGTCGCCCGAGGCGGTGACCGCGTGCAGCTGGCGGGCGATCCCCGCGCGGCTGTGGGAGCGGTCGTAGGAGGCGTCGGCCAGCTCGCGCAGGCGCGCCTCGTCCAGCGGGTAGCCGGGCGAGCCGATGATGCGGAAGATCCTCACCGTGTGCTCGACCGCGGCCTCCCGGCCGACGGCGGGGTGGGCGAACAGCGCGCCGAACGCCTTCCAGGTCGGCACCCCGAGCCAGCGGCTGCCGGTGCTCGACATGATCGAGACCAGCGACCGCACCCGCTCCGGCCGGCGGATCGCGACCGTCTGGGCGATCATCCCGCCCATCGAGGCGCCGACCAGGTGCGCGGCATCGACGCCCAGGTGGTCCATCAGCCCGGTCGTGTCGTCCACCATGTCCCGCAGCAGGTAGGGCGCGGTGCGGCGCCGGCCCAGCAGCATGTCTGTCCGCTTCGGCAGCCCCGCTGCCTCGATCTTGGTCGAGTGGCCGATGTCGCGGTTGTCGAAGCGGATCACCCGGAAGCCGCGCTCGGCCAGCATCGCGCAGAACGGCTCGTCCCAGGCGAGCATCTGGGTCGCCAGACCCATGATCAGCAGCAGCGGCTCGCCGTCCGGGTCGCCGATCTCCTGGTAGGCGATCTCGATCCTGTTGGCGGGCGCCAGGCGCTCCTCGCTGAGTCGGCTCACCGGGCGATCTTAGGGCCTAACTCAGGACCTGACGAGATAGGCCCTTGGTTGGGGACCGCCCGCCCGGCCAGGCACGGCCGCGCCCGAGCCTGCGCCGCCAGTGGAAGATGATTGATTCCAAATCCGGGCGTGCGTGGATTTGGAATCAATCATCTAAGTTTGACCGTGTGCGCACCGCGATCGTCTCCGACCTGCACCTGGGCAGCGCCTTCGGCGAGGACCTGCTGCGCGATGCGGCGATCCGGCGGGTGTGGCTGGAGGAGGTCGCGGCGGCCGACCGCCTCGTCCTGCTCGGTGACGTCCTCGAGCTGCGCGAGCTGCCGCTGGCGACCGTGCTGGAGACCGCCCGCCCCTTCTTCGAGGAGCTGGGCGAGGCGATGGCCGGCCGGCCGGTGCTGGTCGTCCCCGGCAACCACGACCACCGGCTCGCCGAGCCGCTGCTGGAGGAGCTGGCGATCGCGAAGCGGCCCCCGGGCCTGGAGCACCGCGGTCCCCCGGTCGGCGAGGCGGCGACCCGAATCGCCGCCTGGCTCGGCGGCGCCGAGCTGAGCTTCGCCTACCCCGGCGTCTGGCTGCGCGACGACGTCTACGCGACCCACGGCCATTACATGGACTGCCACATGACGCTGCCGCGGCTGGAGTGCATCGCCGCGGCGGCGGTGATGCGCGCCTTCGGGGCGCTGCCCAGCCCGGCGACCCCCGGCGACTACGAGCGCGTCCTGCGCCCCGTCTACGGCCTCACCTACAGCCTCGCCCAGTCCGGCCTTGCCCGCAGGGCGGCCCGTCCCTCGGAGCGCGCCTGGCGCTCGATCTCCGGCCGCGCCCGCGCCAACGGCCGCGCCCGCCGCGCCGCGATCCGCGCCGCGATCCGCGCCGTGGTCGGCGCCGGCGTGCCGGCCAGCGTCTGGAGCCTCAACCGCCTCCTCCGTGCCGGCTTCGACGCTGACCTCTCCCCCGCCTCGATCGCCCGCAGCGGGGTCGCCGCCGCGACCGAGATGACCGGGCGGCTGCAAGTCGAGGCGGCGCACACGATCACCGGCCACACCCATCGCGCCGGGCCGGGCGAGGACGAGGCCGAGTGGGCGCTGCCGGACGGCGGCCGCCTCCACAACACCGGCAGCTGGGTCTTCGCCTCCGCCTTTCACCACCCCGGGACGCCACCCGGCCCCTACTGGCCGGGAACGGTCACCTGGGTCGAGGACGGCGCGCCGCCGCGGCGCGTCCGGCTCCTGAACGAGCACCCGCGCGACGAGCTGAAGGAGACGGTCAGCCGCTCAGCCGCCTAACCACTCGGCGATGATCCGACCGATCTCCTCCCCCGCGTCCTCCTGGAGGAAGTGGGAGGCGTTCTCGATCGCCCGCGGCGGCGGGAAGTCGAGCTGCTCGGAGAACCGCTCGCCGAGCGAGAAGGGGAGGATGGGATCGGAGTCCGCCCAGAGCACCAGCGCCGGCCGCTGGTCGACCCGCAGCGCGTCGGCGACCCGTTTGCCCTCCACCGCGCCCGGGGCATCGGGCTCGGTCGGCAGGATCAGCGGGAAGGCGCGGGCGCCGGCCTTCGACTCGGGGCTCGGGTAGGGCGCGTCGTAGGCGGCGATCACCTCGTCGCCCGGGTCGTTCTTGCAGGCGCCGCGGACCAGCATCCCGATCGGCAGGTCGTCGGTGCGGCGCACGAAGTCGCGGAATTTGAACCAGGCGTCGCTCATCCGCTGGTGGCCGGTGAACGGCCCGCTCTCCATGACCACGATGCGGGAGAAGCGGTCGGGGTGCTCGACCGCCAGCCGCAGCCCGATCGGTCCGCCCCAGTCGTGGACGACCGCGGTCGCGTCGCGCACGTCAAGCTCCTCCATAAGCCTCGCCATCAGCTCGACGTGGCGGTCGTAGGTGTACCAGCCGACCTCGGTGGGCTTGTCGGAGCGGCCGAAGCCGGCGTAGTCGGGGGCTATGCAGCGGTAGCCCGCGTCGCGGACCGGCGGGATCGTCTTGCGCCACAGGAACGACCAGGTCGGCTCGCCGTGGAAGAAGACGACCGGCTTGCCCTCCCCCTCGTCGAGGTGGGCGAGCCGCAGCCCGTCGATCTCGCGGTAGCTCGACTCGAACGGAAAGTCAGGCAGCCCCTGGAGGCGCTCCTGCGGCGTTCTCACGGCATCGACGCTCATCTCACTCCTCTTTTTTCGCCCGGCAGACCGCGGCGAGTCTACGCGCATCCGCCCCGCTCAGAGTCCCGAACAAAATGAGCGCGAGCCCGGGGGCCGATGACCAAGCGGGGAGGGGCCGTATCCGCGCAGCGTCACTCGGCCTCATCCGGGCCCAGAGCAACGGACGGATCGCCACCGGCCGCAGGAAACGCTGGTGGGGCGGCGAAATCCGGCCCTAGCATCTCCCTGGCTTAACCGCGCACGAAAGGGTTGCACATGAATGAAGGAAGCCTGATCAGCGGCTGGTGGGTATTCGCCGGCGTGCTGCTCCTGATCGCCGGTGTGCTGAACATCGTCTACGGGATCGCCGCGATCGGCGATTCAAGGTTCTTCACCGAGGACGCCGCCTACATCATCAGCGGCCTCAACACCTGGGGCTGGATCCTGCTGATCGTTGGGGTGCTGGAGCTCGTCGCCGCGTTCTCGCTGTTCTCGGGCGGCGAGTACGGCCGCTGGTTCGGCATCTTCATCGCCTCGCTGAACGCGATCGGCGCGCTGCTGGCGCTCCCCGCCGCCCCGTTCTGGTCGCTGGCGGTCTTCGCCCTCGCGATCATCGTCATCTACAAGCTGGCCGAGGGGCCGGAAGGAGCCCCGGCGGGCTAAGGCCCGGACACCTGCTGCGGATGAAGGCCCCGGGAGCCCGGGGTCTTCGTCGTTCCGGGCTCCCCCGGCGGGGCCGGCTCGGCGACGTCCAGCGTCGACCACGGCGCCGGCGCCCGCTCGTTGTCCTCATACAGCACATCGACCCCGGCGAGCCGGTCCTGCCAGCCGCGCCGACGCCGGTCGAAGAGGATCCCGAGGAAGCCGATCCCGAAGGCGAGCCCCGCCAAGGCGAGACCGAGCAGGCGCCCGACCGCCTTTCGCAAGGGCAGGCCGCGGCCCTCGACTCCCAGCCTGATCCCGACGAACCGCATGCCGGGGGTCTGCCCGGCGAGCGACCAGAAGGCGACCAGGTAGAAGGCCCCGAGGGTGAGCCAGGCGCCCGTGCCGAGCGCCAGCGCCAGGCCGGAGACACCGTCCGCGCTGCCCGAGAAGGCCGAGCCGATCAGCGCCACGATCGCCGCCATGCCCGAGAAGGTGAGGTTGACGATCAGCACGTCGAGCGCGAAGGCCAGCGCCCGGGTGACCGCGCCGGCGCGGTCGGTCGGCTCGGAGCGCCGCGGCCGGAAGAAGATCCGCCGCACGACTCGCTCGAGCGCGCCGTCCAGGCGGCGGGTCCCGTTGCCGATCGTGTGGCCGACGTCCTCGATCAGCCCCACGCCCTGGGCGCCTATCGCGGCGCGCAGCTCCGGCGCCTCGGCGATCCGCTCGACCAGCCGCTGCACCTCGTCGCTGGCCAGCAGCTGCCGCCAGACCTCGTCGACCAGCTCGCTGTCGAGCGCCTCGATCAGCGCCCGCTTCAGCGCCTCGCTCTCCAGGGCGTTGTGGACCGCGTCCTCGACCACCGGGCCCTGCAGGACCCGGGCCAGCGCCCGCTCGACCGCCTCGCTCTCCACCGCCGCGACCATCGCCTCCTCGGCTGCGGCCTCGACGGCGCGGTCGATGCCCGCCGCCTTGGTGACCGTCCGCGCCCCGCGCACCCCAGCGCCGAGCAGGCGAACCGAGAGCGGCAACGACCTCGCCGAGCGCTCGCCGCCGGGAGTGGGCGCCTGCGGGGTGGGACCGTCTCCCATCGCAGCGCGAGTATACGTTCGCCTCGCCGGGCGGCGCCAGCTACGCCGGTCCCCGGGGCAGCTGAACAGTCCGGCGGCCGTGCGGCGCTCCTCGTGTGGCCCCTGGCGGATCGGCAGGCGGTCCTGCTATATTCGCGAAACTTCGAAAGTACGATAGATGGCCTGACAACAAGCCCGGCATGGCACCCAACCGCCTCCGCCACCTCCTCGTAGCCCACGAGGCTTCGCTTTCCACTCAGTGACGCCCCGACGAGTCAACCCGATCCGCAGCGCCGTTGTCGAGCTGGGAATGCGCCGGCCCAGGTTGGTGGTCTTCTCCACCATCTTCGTCACGCTCGTGCTCGGGGCACTGATCGCCAGGGTCGAGACCGACACCGACCCGGAGAACATGCTCTCGAGCGACGATCCCGTACGCGCGCTCAACCGCTCCATGCGCGAGGACTTCGGCACGCGGGACATGGTCATGCTCGGGATCATCGACGAGCAGGGCGTGCTCGAGCCTGAGACGCTCGCGGCCACGGCGCGCCTGGTCGACGACATCAAGGCGCTCGACGGGACCGTTCCGGAGGGAATCGTCAGCTTCGCGTCGGCAACGGACGTTCCCCCCGGTCACCTGTCCCAGCGCGATGTGGACACGATCGCGGGCGCCGTGGAGGACAACGCGCTTCTGGCCGGTCGTGCCGTGTCCCCCGACGAGACCGGCCTCGCAGTCTTCATCCCCCTGGAAAGCAAGAGCGCAGCGAACGATGTCGCCTCGGGAATCGAAGAGCTCATGGAGGAAGAGGGCGATCTCGCGACAGCGCAGTACTACCTGGCGGGGCTGCCCCTTGCGGAGGAGGCCTTCGGACGCGACATGTTCATCCAGATGGGCCTGCTTGCTCCCCTCGCGGGCCTGCTGATCTTCGTGCTCATGCTCTACTTCTTCCGGAAGCTGACGCTGGTCGTCGGCGCGATGATTGTGGCCATGCTGAGCGTCGTCTGGACCATGGGCCTTTTGATCGGGACCGGATCCAGCCTGCACATCATGAGCTCGATGATCCCGATCTTCCTGATGCCGATCGCGATCCTTGACAGCGTTCACATCCTGAGCGAGTTCTTTGACCGCTACCCCCGCTACCGGGACAGGCGCGAGACGCTGCGCGTGGTGTACAGGGAGCTTTTCCGGCCAATCACCTACACCTCGCTGACCACGGCGGTGGCCTTCATGTCACTTGCCCTGGCGCCGATTCCACCCGTGCAGGTGTTCGGTGTCTTTATTGCCGTCGGAGTACTTATCGCGTGGGCGCTGACCATGGTCTTCCTCCCCGCCTTCGTGATGTTGCTAAACGAGAAGAGCCTCCAACGTGTCCTGGCGAGGAAGGTGGAGAGCCGCAACCGCGCGCTCTTCGGTGGCCTTCGATGGGTTGGCCGCCTGACGACCAACCGGCCCCTGGCAATCGTGGCCGGATTTGCCCTCCTCGTGGCTGTGGCGATTCCCGGCGTCACGCGCATCTCCGTGAACGACAATCCGGTGCGATGGTTCAAGAGCGGAAGCGAGATTCGGCAGGCGACAGAGGAGTTGACTCGCCGCTTCCCGGGAACGTACAACGCCAGCCTGTTGCTGGAGACCGACCGGCCGGGAGCCCTCACGGCTCCCGCGACGGCGGCTGCCGTCGCCGACCTCCAGAAGCTCTGGGGGCGCACGGACGTGGTCGGCCAAACGACGTCATACGTCGATGCCGTCACGACGCAGAGCTACCTCTCTCACGATCGGGACGACCAGGCGAGGGACATCCCGGCGAGTCGAGCGCAGATCGAGCGGCTGCTGAGCTCGGCCACGACGTCTTCCAGCCGCCAGCTCATCGGCGGTCTGATCACGCCGGACTACCGCAAGGCCAACCTCCAGATGCAGATGAAGGACGGCGACAACCAGGCGATGCAGCGTGTTGTCGACAGGACCGACGCTCATCTGAGGGACCAGCCCTTACCGGCCGGGGTTCGCGCCGCCTGGGCGGGAGAGACGTACCTCAACCTGGTCTGGCAGGACAAGATGGTCTCGGGAATGCTGAAGGCCTTTCTGACCACCCTGGGCGTCGTTCTACTGCTGATGATCGTGCTGTTCCGGTCGCTGCGCTGGGCGGTCCTGGCGATGGTGCCGCTGTCCGGGACGATCCTGCTCGTGTACGGGGCAGCAGGCTTCAGCGGCAAGGACTACGACATGCCGATGGCGGTCCTTTCCACCCTCGTGCTCGGCATCGGCATCGACTTCGCCATCCACTTCATCCAGCGGTATCGCGAGCTGGTAGCCGACTGCGGATCGACGCAGGCTGCGCTGCGCCGGTTCTTCGAGGAGCCTGCCCGGGCGCTGACCAGGAATGCCCTGATCATCGCCATCGGCTTTACCCCGCTGTTCTTCGCCTCGCTCGTGCCGTACATCGTGGTTGGAGCGTTTCTCACATCGATCATGATCCTGAGCTGGCTGGCAACCCTGTTTGTCCTGCCGGCCCTGGTCGTGCTGCTCGGCAAGCGCCGCCTGGGACCCCCGCGGTTCGCAGGCGGGACAACGGAACGATTGGAGGACAGAAACCATGGGCCCGGCTAGAGACCTCGACCCCGAGCTGGCGCATCGCCTCTATGAGCGCCACGCTGAGATGTGCAAGATCTTCTCGCACGCCGCCCGTTTGGAGATCCTCAACGCACTCCGCGAAGGAGAGATGTCTGTGGGTGAGCTGGCCGAGCACGTCGGCCTGCGGTTGAGCAACGTCTCGCAGCACCTGGCCATGATGCGCGACCGCGGGGTCCTCGCCACGAGCCGGGAGGGGACCACCGTCTACTACAGGGTCGCAAATCCGCGGATGCTGGAGGCGTTCGACATTCTGCGCGAGGTGCTGTTCGAGCAGATCGAAGCGGACCGCACGCTGATTCAGTCCCGCGGCAAGTAAGCGAGGGGGCACCGGCATGAGAGTCGTGATCGTGGGCGGATCGCTCGGCGGTCGAACGCGGTCCCTCGGCGTCAGGCTCGCCTACGTCTCCTCCCCCCCTCCGGGGAGCCAGCGCAGGAGGAGCGCGGCCGATAGCGGGCGCCACGCTGCTCCCGTCCACGTGCGCCGCGTGGAGACGGCAGCCTTCAACCAGCCTTGACGATCGGGGCGACTGGATTTGAACCGGCGGCCGCTCGGCCCCCAGCCGAGTGCGCTACCAGACTGCGCCACGCCCCGTGGCCGCCCTATA
>VRUE01000058.1:0-5991 GCA_019456285.1 Solirubrobacterales bacterium
GGCGAGGGAGCGCATGATGTCGCCGATCGAGACGCCCAGCTTGTCGCCCTGGAGGACGGCGCGAACGAAGGCGCGCATCGCCGGCGTGTCGACGCGGCCGGCCATGCTCTCCAGCGCCTCCTCGCTCGAGCGACCCATCCTCTGCTCGCGCAGCGTCAGGGCGATCTCTTCGCCCAGCGGGCCGGTCAGCTCCTGCGAGGCCATCTGCAGCGCCGCGTTGAAGCCCAAGCCCGCCTCGACGGTGACCACCAGTGAGTCGACCAGCTCCGGCAGCTCGTGGTCGATCTCGCCGAGGCGCCGGCTGGCGCGGTCGCGCACCACGACCAGCGGCAGCACCCAACCGGCGAGGGCGGCCAGGGGCGTCCCGATCGCGACCAGCGCCCCCGGCGCCCCGAGCGCCGGGCCGAGCCACAGCCAGGCGCCCGGCAGCACGATCGCGCCGAGCAGCCGGTAGCCGAGGAACGCCTCGGGGGCGATCCCGTAGATCCCGGCGGAGATCAGCAGGCCGCGGAGGTCCGCCTTGCTCTCGCCGAAACGGGGCATCGCCGTGGCGCCGATCCGCTCTGCGAGCCGGTCGAGGCCGGCGCCGAGCGCTCCGGGCGCCGGCTCCTTCCCCGCCGCCGTCGCCGGGTATCCGTAGGCGCTTATCTGGGAGAGTCGCTGAGCCGTGCGCAGCCGCGGCAGCGCCAGGGCGTGAACGAGCAGACCGAACGCCGCCCCGGTCAGCAAGACGCCAATGATCAGCAGCAGCATCGCCCCTCCTCAGACCCGCACGTCCACGATTCGCTTGATCGCCAGCGACCCGGCCAGCACCAGCGTTCCTCCGATGAGAAGCATGATCTGGCCCCCGCTCGTGTTGAACAGCGGCGCGATATAGCTCGGGTTGATCAGCGAGATGGCGGCCAGGAGGACGAGCGGCAGCGCTGTGACGATGCCCCGGGACAGCCGTCCCTGGGCAGTGAGGCTTGACATCATCCGCCGCAGCTCGGCGCGCTCGCGGATCGTCTCGACCGCCCGGTCGATGATCTCGGCGGTGTTGCCGCCCGTCTCGCGCTGGATGATCGCGACCAGCGCCAGCTGCTCCATGTCGCGGCTCGCCATCCGCCGCGCCACCTCCCGGATCGAGTCCTCGAGCGGAACCCCCACCCGCTCGGCGGCGACTATGCGGCGGAACTCGTCCCTGGCGGGACCGGTCGCCTCCTCGACCAGGACCGCGAGCGCGCCGACCATGCTGTGGCCGACGCGGATCGCCGAGGCTACGACCTGGAGGTTGTCGGCAAGGTCCTCGGCGAACCGCTCGCGGACCGCCCGCAGCTTGCGGTCGATCACGGCGCGAACGGCCACCGGGATCAGCAGGGCGAGGAACGCCAGCAGGGGGAACGGGGCGAGGACCGCGATCAGGACGATCGCCAGCAGGGTGGCGACGACCGTCGCGACGACGATCTTGATGGCGGAAACCTCTATCTCCGCCACGTCGAGCGACTCCTCGAAGCGCTGCCACCAGTCTCTGCCCTCGAGCGGGCGCTCGATCGCCGCCAGCGGCCCGCCCGCCCGGGCGCCGGCATCGCGCCGCGCCGGGAGCGCCTGCTCGGGCCCCGGATCGCCGCCGATCACGCCGAACCTGGCGAGGCGCTCGACCACGGACTCGCGTCGCGGCCCGATCGCGGCGAGGACCGCGGCGCCGATCAGCAACGCGATCAGCAGCGCGACCCCGACCATCGCTTTGGTCGAGCCCCAGAAGCCGGACGCGTCCGCGGACTCGACCGCGACCGGGGGACCGCCCCCGGGCGCCTCGTAGCTGGTCCGGGCCCTCCCCGGCACCCCGTCGACCCGGGCCTCGACGGTCACCCGCTCCCCGGCGGCCGCGCTCGAGCGGTAGCGGATCAGGTGCTCGGAGGCGCGCTGGGCGCCGAAGCGGCTGAAGATCGGCTCGAGGTTCCGCGGGTCGGTGGCGGTCGCGTACTCGCCGGCGCGCGTCAGCCCGCTGAGCTGCCCGGGGTCGAAGTGCCCCGATTCGAGGCCGACCACGAAGATCCTCACGCCGGTGACGGCCGCCTCGCGCACGACCGCCTCCTCGCTCGCCTCGCTGCCGGTGTCGGCGCCGTCGGAGAGCACCACCACCGAGCCGGCGTCGACGCCCCCGTCGCCGAGCAGGGAAACCGCCGCGGCAACCGCGTCGTAGAGGTGGGTGCCGGCGGCCAGCCGCGGCGGGCGCGACAGCGCCTTCTCGATCGCGCTCTCGTCGGTGGTCAGCGGCAGCACCGCATCGTGGCCGCTGTTGAAGGCGATCACGCCGAGCTGCTGCCCCGACGCCCGGTGCGCGGCGAAGGCCCGGGCGGCCTTCATCGCCGCGGCGATCGCCTCGCCCTTGACGCTGAGGCTGGCGTCGACGACGAGGACGCTGCCGAACTCACCGGCGCCTGAGTCGGACGCCGAGCTGACCTCGAGCCCCTGCACCGGCTCGCCGTTCTCGCGCACGCCGACGACCCGCTCGTCGAGCGCGACAGGCGGATCGACCTGGAGCACATAGGAGCGATCGGGGAACTCGGGGCCGCCCGCCTCCACCATCGAGAGCTGCGCGGCGCTCGCCCCGGCGGGGAGCAGCAGCGCCAGCAGCGCCGGGATCGTCGCCCGCAGGCCTCTCATCTCTCGAACGCCTTCCGCGGCTCCCTGCCGTCGCTGCCGCGGGGACGCAGGCTTGGGGGGGGGCCTCCGGCGCGGGAGAAGAGGCTGGTCGGCAGCTCGACCCCGCGCTTGTGGAACTTCTCGAGGAAGGCCGGGTGGATGCCGGTCGGCTCCAGCTTGCCGATCACGGTCCGGTCGGGGCGCACCGCCTCCACCTCGAACTTGAAGATGTCCTGGAGGGTGATCACGTCGGACTCCATCCGCTGCACCTCGACGATCGAGGTGACCCGGCGGCCACCGTCCTCGAGCCGCTCCAGGTGGACGATCAGCTCCAGCGCCGCGGAGACCTGCTGGCGGATCGCCCGCACCGGCAGGTCGAAGCCGGCCATCAGCACCATCGTCTCCAGCCGCGCCAGCGCGTCCCGCGGCGAGTTGGCGTGCACCGTGCTCAGCGAGCCGTCGTGACCGGTGTTCATCGCCTGCAGCATGTCCAGCGCTTCCGCGCCCCGGACCTCGCCGACGATGATCCGGTCCGGGCGCATGCGCAGGGAGTTGCGGACCAGCTCGCGGACCGGGATCTCGCCGCTCCCCTCGACGTTCTTGGGCCGCGACTCGAGCCGCAGCACGTGGCGCTGGTTGAGCTGCAGCTCGGCGGCGTCCTCGATCGTGATGATCCGCTCCGAGTCGGGGATGGCGACCGAGACGGCGTTGAGGAGCGTCGTCTTGCCGGTGCCGGTGCCGCCGGAGATGAGGATGTTCAGCTCGGCCCTGATGCAGCGCTCGAGGAAGTCGACGGTCTCCCCGCTGAGCGTGCCGAACCGGATCAGGTCGTCGAACGTGAGGCGGCGCCGCGAGAACTTGCGGATCGTCACCAGCGGCCCGGAGAGCGAGAGCGGCGGGATCACCGCGTTGACGCGGCTGCCGTCGGGGAGGCGGGCGTCGACCATCGGCGAGGACTCGTCGATCCGCCGCCCGATCTGGGCGACGATCTTGTTGATGATCCGTCGCACGTGGGAGTTGTCGATGAAGCGGATCGAGGTTTCGAACAGCCGCCCGTTGCGCTCGATCCAGACGTCGTGCGCCCCGTTGACCATGATCTCGGTCACGGTGTCGTCGGCGAGCGGGCGCTCGAGGGGGCCATGGCCGACGGTGTCGTCGATGATCTCCTCGATCAGCCGCTCCCGGTCGGAGCGGGCGATCGCCCGCTCCTCGTCGATCAGCCTGCGCACCTCCGGCCCGACCAGCCCGCGCATCTCCTCCGCCTCGGCGTCGTCGGCGAACAGCTGCGGGCCGAGGTCGGCGATCAGCGCCTGGTGGATGCGGTTCTTCAGCTCGGCGAACGGGTCGACCTCAACCTTCCCACGCTGCGGCTGCCGCAGCTCCGACCCCTCGGCGAGGCGCTCGTCGAGCCGCATCAGCGCGACCTCCCGAGCCGGAAGCGGCGGCGGCGAGGCGCCTGGTGATCGCCGCTCGGACCCGCCTCGTCGGGCGTGTAGATGCCCGTCAGCTGCCTCAGCGCGGCGGCGACGGGCGAGCGCTGGTGGCCGAGCACGATCGGGACGCCCTCGTTGAGCGAGCGGGGAACGTCGCGGGCGCTGGGGACGAGCACCTCGGCGCGGCGGCCGGTGACCGCCTCCACGTCCGTCGCGGTAAGCCCCACGTCGCTGTCGGCGCGGTTCAGGACGAGGGTGATCTGGTCCGGGTCGTAGTCCATCAGCTCGAGCGTCGCCAGGCCGAGCTTCGTGTTCTTCAGCGAGAGCGAGTCCATGCTGCCGACCATGCACACGTGCGAGGAGACGTCCACCGCGGCGATCACCTCGGGGGTGAAGTCGGGTGGCGTGTCGACGATCACGATTTCGTGGCTGAAGCGCAGCAGCGTGAAGACCTCGCGCAGCAGCTCGATTGAGATCGCGGCGGCCTGGTCGGGCCGGGTCGGCGCCAGCAGGACCTTCGCCCCCGACTCGTGGATCACGAGGTAGGCGTCGAGCTTCTCGGCGTCCAGCCCCCCACCCGAGGTCGCGAGGTCGTAGATCGTACGCTCCGGCGCCAGCCCGAGCGACAGACCCAGGTCGCCGAACTGGAGATCGAGGTCCACCGCCACCGCCCGCCGGCCGGCGGCCGCCAGGTCGACCACGAGATTCGAGGCGGTCACCGTCTTGCCGGCGCCGCCCTTCGGCCCCAGCACGCAGACCATCGGGGCGGCGTCCTGCCGGGCCGCGGTGGCGCGGCCGCGGTGGCGGGCGATCGCCTTGTCGATCGCGAACAGCGCTCGCTCGGGCGCCTCGGGGAGCTTGACCACGTCGTCGGCGCCGGCTTCCAGGACCACCTGCACGAAGAAGTCGGGCGCATCCGCGCTCAGCACGACGATCGGCCAATCGGGCCGCTCGGCCCGGGAGCGCTCGATCAGCTCCACGACGCCCTCGGTCGCGCCCCTGCAGGCTACGATCATCAGGTCGGCCGGTTCCTCCCGGATGGCCCGTTCGCCTTCCACGAGCCCCTCGACGAAGGCCATGGGGGCGACCCTGCCGCCCGCCGGCAGGGTCGCTTCGACCAGGCCCTTGTCGGCGCCCTCCTCGATCACGACCAGCGCCTCGATCGTCTCGGTCATCGGCCGCCGCCCCGCGTCGGGATCGAGCCCAGACCGAGCAGGCTGCCGGCCTCGACCGTGTTGATCTTCGAGTCCTTGGCAAGGGTCGGCGGCCGGATCGTCAGCCAGACGTTGCCCTGGTCCGACGCGAAGGCGACCCGCGTCGCCTCGCGGTCGCTCAGCCGCAGGACGACCTCCCGCGCCTTGCCCCCGCCGACCCCCGAGCCGGACGCCGACTTGTCGGGCGCCTCGAGAACCAGCACATCGCGGGCCAGGATGTCGAGGACAGGCCGGGCGCGGCCGCCGGACTGCTCGGCGTTGAAGCCGCCCAGCACGTCGACCTTCGAGCCGGTTCTGACCCGGCCGATGTTGCCGTGGGCGGCGTCCACCGGCACCGAGAGGGCGCGGTCGGTGCCCACCAGCCTGCCGGCGACCGGGCTCACCCCGGCGGCGAAGTCGGCGGCGGCGAGCTGCTGGCCGCTGTAGATCGTCGTCGTGGCGTGCTTGCCGCGCAGGGCGTCGGGGTCAGCGAAGGCGCCGTCGGCGGCTTCGTCGCCGCGGACCTCGATCGTCCGGTACAGCCCCGCTTCGGCGATCGCGTCGCCGGCGGTGCCGCTGTCGAGCTGGCGGTCGGCGACCAGCACCCGGGTCGACTCGGCGTCGCTGCGCACGCTGTCGCGGTAGTTGGCCATGAAGGCGAGCAGGACGGTCAGCGCCACCAGCCCCGCGACGACCGCCACGGCGATCGCTCCACGGCGCGTCTGGAGCAGGCGCGAGGG
>VRUE01000058.1:6091-8125 GCA_019456285.1 Solirubrobacterales bacterium
GGCTCGGGTTGTCGGCCTCGTGGAAGAGCCTCAGGGCGACCGGCGGCTGATCGGCGCTGGTGGCGTTTTCCATCAGGTTCTGGTCGATGCCGATCTTCACCACGACGGCGTGGGTGCAGGAGTCCTGGACGGCGGAGCAGCGCTTGAACGAGTTGGCCCAGGCGGCGCCTTCCTCCCAGACCTGGGCGCGGCGGATCGGGCCGCTGCGGGCGTTGTCGGCGGCGAAGCTGCGCTGCACGACGCCGAAGTCGCCCTTGCAGGGGTTGCCGCCGCCGTCCTTGCAGTCGTCGCCGCCCTGTTTTCCTTTGGTCTCGGCCCACTCGAGCGATACGGGGACGGGCCCGACGCCCGCGGCGACCGCGATCGGCGCCCCGCTGATCTTGATCTCCCAGGAGCTGGTGCTCGTGCCTTCGGGGCAGTCGACCATTTCCAGCGGGTGGGCGCCGTCGGGGGCCACGGCGGTGAGTTCGGCGCCGACTGCGGCGATCTCCTCGCAGGGCCCGAAGTCCACCTCGGCGTGCAGGCCGACGCTGCACGCTTCGCCGGCGCTGGAGAAGTAGGGGTCGGGGCAGCTTCCGGGGAGCAGGTAGACGTCGCGGGCCAGCGGCGGGCCGGGCTGCGCGCCGGAGCCGTCCATCGAGAAGCCGCGGACGTAGAGGATGCCGTCGGGAGAGCCGGCGTCGTAGCACTCGACCAGCGGGTCGCCGCAGGTGATCGAGCCTGCGCCGCCCAGGCTCACCCGCACCCCGATCCGGTCGCGGTCGACTGTGAGCGACAGCGGTTCGGTTTCGTTGTCCCAGATCGCCAAGCCGTCGGAGTTGCCGTTGCGTTTCAGATCGCTGCTGCCGAGCACCTCGCCGCTCTGCTCGTCGACGAAGGTGACGCGCGCGCGCTGCGGGTTGCTGTCGGGCACGGCCACCGGCAGGGCGCCCTGGACGGTCCGCATCTCGAAGACCTGGACCCGGGCGTGGGCGTTGATGAAGGGGACGCTGGTGAGGAGGCCGGCGACCCGGAGGAACAGCGGCAGGTCGGTCTCGGTCAGCTTGACGTCGATCATCCCGGCCTCGCAGGGGGGCGCCTCGACGACGGTCGGGTCGACCGTCGCGGGCTGTTCGGGGTAGGTGCGCGAGTTGAGCGCGAAGTGCACGTCGTCGGGCGAGGTGCCGCCGACCTGGTGGTTGTAGCCCCCGGTCCCCTCCCCCGCGTACTCCTGCGCCCGGGTCTCGATCACGGCGTCGTCGCAGGGAAAGCGGAAGTCGCCGGCGGCGGCCAGGGCGCCGGCGTCGGCCTGCAGCTGCAGGTGGCGGTCGTGGACGAACCAGTTGCCGAAGTCGATCACGAAGGAGGCGAAGAGGATCAGCAGCGGCAGCCAGAGCACCACCGTGATCAGGACGACGCCCTCCTCGCCGGCAGCCGGCTGGCCGGGGCGCATGCTCAGCACCCCGCCGCGTATTCGCTCGGCGTCTGCTCGAGGCGCATCGTCGCCGCGCCGGTGAGGGTGGTCGTCGTGACGTCGATCTGGTCGCCGAGGAAGGGCATCCAGTTGAAGTCGACGCTGACCGTCACCTCGACCGGGTCGCCGACGTCGGCGCTGCCGTCGGGGAAGACGATGCAGACCTCGGCGGGTTCGGGGACCGAGGTCGTGCCGCCGCTGCGCAGCTCCTCGGTGTTGGCCTGGAGGCGCACCGACTCCTGCAAGGTGCCTTCGGGCCCCGGGTTCCTGTCGACCGCGGCCCAGCGGGCGGCGACGTTGGCGAGGTGGGTCTGGTCGATCCAGTAGTTGAAGACCCGGCCGAACTCGAAGATGCCGAACAGGAGGAGGAGGAGCACCGGCAGGACCAGGGCGAACTCGACCAGCACAGCCCCCTCCTGGCCGGCGCTGCGGCGGCTTGCCTGTTCCGGGTGTTCCTCACGTCTTGGCTTCATCGGCTTGCTGTGACCTCCGCCTCCTGCGGGGGTGGATCGTCGATCTGATCGCCAGAAGCGACCCCCCCGCCACCTGGTCGAGATCGGCGAGGGGGTCGTTCATGGCTC
>VRUE01000058.1:8225-13130 GCA_019456285.1 Solirubrobacterales bacterium
GCGGCTGCGGCGGAGCGGCGAGGCGATACCGGCGGGCGAGCGCCCTCCTCGCCGGACTGGCGCTCTGCCTGCTGCTGGCATTCCTGGTGGCCGCGGAGGTGCCGGCGGAGACGAACCCGTCCGCCGCGCCGAGCGCGGGCGCGGCGGGCGAGGACCCGGCAACGGGCGCCGGGACGACGACGGACGAAGATCAGGAGGGGTGCCCCGTCCAGCAGCCCGAGTCGGGAGGCTCCGCGGACGGTCAGGGTGAAGTCGAGGGAGAGGATGAGAACGGGTGCGACCCGCCGGCGCCGGCAGAGGAGCCGGCGCCGGACGAGGGTGTCGAAGGCGGCTGCGAGGTCGAGGCCGGATGCGATCCGGACCCGGTTGAGGAGTCGTCGCCACCGGAAGGGGTCGCGGGCGGGGATGACGAGTGCGGGAACGGGGGCGGGTGCGACCCCGTCCCCGCCGAGCCACGGAAGCCGGCGACCGGCGGCGGCACGGTCAGGCGGGGCGACACGCTGGACGCCGGCTCAGCGAAGGTCAGGCGGGGCGACACGCTGGACGCCGGCTCACGTGCATCCGGCGGCACAGGCGCGGCGCCGCGGTCCGGCGGTACCGGCGCAGCCGCAGGCGGCGCGACAGGGGGGACCGCAGCCAAGCCCCCGTCGCCGCCCCCGGACCTCCGCTGGGCCGGGCCCTGGGCGATCCCCTGGCCCCTCGTCGCCTGCGAGTCGGGCGGCGACTACGGCGCGCTCAACCCGCTCAGCGGCGCCGGCGGCGCCTACCAGGTCCTGCCCTCGACCTGGCGGCTCTACGGCGGCAGGGGGCTTCCGCACACGGCGCCGGCCTCCGAACAGGACCGGATCGCCTCGCTGATCTGGGCCGACTCCGGCCCCGCCGCCTGGGAGTGCGCTTGGGACGGCCGCTATCTCGGCTTCGGCCTCGCCGGGGCGCTCGGATCGCTTCCCGACCCGCTTCCCCCCGCCAAACGCCTCGACGCGGAGTTCCTCGGATCTCTGACCCGCATCGCCCGAGCGCACGACGACGTCGGCTGGGCGCTGCTGCTCGCGATCGTGCGGGCCCGAGGCGCTCGCGGGCCGGCGCCCGCGAGCGCTGCCGAGCTGCGCCGCCTGGCCAGGCGCATCGCGGCCCTCGGTGCGAGGTCGCCGGCCGTCCTGGCGCGCAATCTGCTGGATCGGCGGCGCGACGTGCTGCGCGCGATCGCGCTCGTCCACTACAACCGCGCGGTCGGCTGGCGCGGCCTCACGAGGGGCCTCAAAGCTGTCGCCGGGCGGCTCGAGCGAAGGGTGCTGGCGTCCAAGCGGCTGCAGATATACGCGGGCGGCCGGGCCGACGTCAGGGCGGGGAAGGTGGACGTTCGGGTGCTGACCCTGCTCCTCTACCTCGCCCGGCGCTACGATTCCGTGACCGTGTCGAGCTTGATCAGCGGTCACAGCTTCTTCACCTCGGCGGGCCGCCCCTCCAACCACGCCTTCGGCCAGGCGGTGGACGTGACCGCTCTCAACGAAAGGTCGATCCTCGGCAGCCAGCAGCCCGGCGGCGCCACCGAGCGAGCGCTCCGCCGGATCCTGCTGATGCCGCGCGAGCTGCGCGCCGAGGAGTTGATCTCGCTGTTCGACCTGGGCGGGCCGTCCTTCGCCGCTCCCGACCATGCGGACCACATCCACGTCGGCTTCTGATCCGGCCCGGCGGCGCTTGGCGCCGCCGCTGCGCACCCTCGCGGTCACCAGCGAGGATCGCGGCGCGGTGATCTGCGAGCGCTGCGAGGTTGCCGACCTCCCGCTGAGCAGGCTGCGTGGGCTGCTCGGGCGGCGCAAGCTGGAACCGGGCTCGGGCATGCTGCTCGAGCCGAGCGGCTCGATCCACACCTTCTTCATGCGGTTCCCCATCGACGCCGTGTTCCTCGACGCCGAGCTGCGGGTGCTGGAGGTGCGAAGCCGGCTGGCGCCCTGGCGGGTGGCGGTGGTGAAGGGGGGGCGCGCCGTCCTCGAGCTGGCGGCCGGGGAGGGCGAGCGCCGGCGTATCTCGCCGGGCGAGCGCCTGCGGCTCGGGAGCGAGCCATGACCGCCGATTCCACGGCGCCACAGGCCGGACCGGCCGGATGGCTCGGCTCGAGCGTCCCCTCGCTGTCGCCGCTCTACAGGGCGGGGGCGATCGGAGTCGGGGGCGCCTTCGGGGCGGCGGCGCTCGTGCGCTTCGGCCTCGATCCGCGCGGGCTGATCGGCGTCGTCTTCGTGGTCGGGTTGACGGCAATCGCCGCGATCGACCTCGAGCACAGGGTGATCCCGAACCGCATCGTGATCCCGCTCACCGCCTTCGTCCTGGCCGCCCAGTGCGCCTTCTTCTTCGACCGCACGGTCGAGTGGCTCGCGGCGGGGGCGGGGGCGGCGCTCCTGCTGCTGATCCCGGCGTACATCCGGCCGGGCTCGGTGGGGATGGGTGACGTGAAGCTCGCGTCGCTGATCGGCGTCGGCCTTGGCCGCGAGGTCGTCACGGCGCTGTTCCTCGGCTCGCTGGCCGCCGTGCCGGTCGCCCTCTGGATCCTCGCCAGGCGGGGGCTCGATGCCCGCAAGGACACGATCCCGCTCGGCCCGTTCCTGGCGGGCGGGGGCATGCTCGCACTGTTCGTCGGCGGCTCGCTATAGCGGTGAAGGATCGCGGCGGTGGATTCGCGTCCGTAATCGAGGCGGCTCCCGCGGGGGCCGACGGGAACGGCTCGCTGCTCACCCTGGCCGAGTCCAGCGAGCGCACCCTCCTCCTCGCCGGCTGCCCCGAGCGGGAGGCAAGGTGCCTGGCGACGATCAGGCTCGTCGCCCGCCTGCTGCGAGACACCGCCGCGGGGAGGTCGGAGCGCTCGGCGGGCAGGGCGATCGCCCGCGCCGCCCGGTTCTGCGGGCTTCCGAAGGCAGCGGTGCGGCTGATGGCCGGGGACCTCGCGCTGCGCGACGCCCAGACCGTTGTGCAGGCGCCACGGGAGGCGATCCGCACGCAGCTCCGGATCGCGGCGTCGCTTGCGTCGCTGCGGGAGGTCTCGCTGTGGCTGGCTGAGCCGGGCAGTCGCCTGGAGTGCGTAACCCATGTGCACGGAGCCGCCTCGGAAGGCACGGCGCGGGCGGCCCGGCGCGCATTCGCCGAGTCGACTGCGACGCCGGCGAGCGCCGGCCGCGAGCTGGTCGGCGTTCCGGTCAGGCGAGCCTCGACCGTGATCGGGGCACTCGCCGGAAGGACGCCGCGCGGCCTTGCCGGCGTCGCGGTGATGACCCTCGAGAACGCCGCCCCGCTGGTCGAGCTGGTCCTCGAACGGGAGATGCTGCTCGAGTCGGCCGATGCCCACAGCGCCGAGGCGACCGGGGCCGCCGAGCGGGCGCTGGTGCGCTTCGGCTTCGACGTCCACGACGGGCCCGCTCAGGAGGTGGCGGCGTTGCAAGCCGACATCCGCAGGCTCGAGGGACAGGTGCGCACGGCCTTCGCGGAGAACCCACGCGCCACCGAGCTGCTGATCGGGCGCCTGCTGGACCTCGAGGCCCGCTCGGGCGCCGTCGCCGACCAGGTCCGCGCCGTGGCCCGGTCGGCACGATCGCCGGCGGCGCTGGAGG
The DNA here is from genome assembly GCA_019456285.1 of Solirubrobacterales bacterium. Classification (GTDB taxonomy): domain Bacteria; phylum Actinomycetota; class Thermoleophilia; order Solirubrobacterales; family 70-9; genus VRUE01. Next base: position 11,825 of record VRUE01000058.1, read on the forward strand.
AGCCGGTGGAGGAGGTGCTGAGCGGCGAGCTGCGGGCGCTTCGAGGGTCGACCGGGATCGAGGCCGAGCTGGCGGTGTCCGGCCCCGTCGATGTGGCAACGCCCTCGCAGCGGATTGCCCTGCTGCGCGGGATTCAGGAGGCGCTGCGAAACGTGCGCGAGCACTCCGGGGCGCGGCGGGTCTCGCTGCGGGTCGCGGCCGGCGAGGATCGCATCGAGGCGGAGGTCAGCGACGACGGCTGCGGCTTCGACGCCGAGCGCGTCTTCGCGGCGGCTTCGCTTGCGGGACACATGGGCCTCGCGGGGATCGTCGAGCGTGTGCGCCTGATCGGCGGTGACTGCGAGGTTCGCAGCGCCCCCGGTGGGCCGACCTCGATCAGGATGTCGCTGCCGCGTTGGAAGCCGAGCTAGGCGGGTGTCCGTTCACCGCGGCGGCGAGGCCGCCCTCGGCTGGGCCGAGGTCCGAGATCAAGCCGCGCTTGTGCGCCCAGCGCGCCGCCTCGGTCCGGTTGGCCGTGTCGGTCTTGCGGAAGATGTTCGTCAGATGGAACTTGACCGTGTGCTCACTGATCCAGAGACGCTCGCTGATCATCTTGTTCGGCAGCCCCGCGGCGACCACCTTGATCACGGCCAGCTCGCGCTCGGTGAGACCTTCGGCCGCCTGACAACTTCCCTCGACACCGTCCACGGGCGCGTGAAAGACGGTCCTTTGGACGGCCGTCCGCAGGGTCGACCCGATGTCGCGCGGATCGACGGCCTTCGAGATGAAGGCGTCGGCGCCACGGCGAAGCGCCATCCGCACCGATGCCTCGTCGTTGAACGCCGAGATGATCACCACCCGGGTTTCGGGTAGCTGCTTCTTGATCCGCTCGGTGCAGGTGAGGCCGTCCACCGATCCCGGCATGTGCATGTCCAGGAGCGCCACGTCGGGCCTGGAGCGAGTCGCGAGCGCGAGCGCCTGCCGGCCGGAGCTTGCCTCGGCGACGATCTTGATCGCGGGATCGCCTCTCAGGGCCTCCTTGACCGCCTCCAGCGTCAGGTTGTGGTCGTCGGCGACGAGTACCCGTATGCTCATACCGTTACCCCGCGGAAGAGTGCGAGTCGCAACCTAGCCTCCCGGATTGATTGAGCACTCAAACTTCAAAGCGCCAAGCATCTTAACCGAAAATCCGGCGGTGAACTGCACAGCGAACCTCATCCGTACCAATTCAGAGATCGAATATTCGTTTAGAGCCCCCCTCGCAAAGAGGTTCCGCGGAACCGGCGGCGAAGCCATAACGCGTAAACCCAAGAAGCGGGATCGCCGC
>VRUE01000059.1 GCA_019456285.1 Solirubrobacterales bacterium
ATGTTGTAGAAGTCCATGTTGCCGCCGACGTTGAGCTGCGAGGTCCGCTCCATCCGCACGCCGCGGTCGTGGAAGAGACGGGCGAGCTGGCGGTGGACGATCGTCGCGCCGACCTGCGACTTGATGTCGTCGCCGATGATCGGCAGGCCCGCCTCGCGGAAGCGCCTGCCCCAGTAGTCCTCGCGGGCGATGAAGACCGGCAGGCAGTTGACGAAGCCGACGCCGGCTTTCAGCGCCTGCTCGACGTACCACTTGGTCGCCTCCTCGGAGCCGACCGGCAGGTAGCAGACCAGCACATCGGCCTTGGTCTCCTCGAGGATGCCGACGATGTCGGCGGTCTCGCCCGGCGCCTTGGTGATTTTCTCCTTCAGGTACTTGCCGAGGCCGTCGTGGGTCATCCCGCGCTCGACCTTGACCCCGAGCGCCGGCACGTCGGCGAACTTGATCGTGTCGTTCTGGCCCGACCAGATCGCCTCGGAGAGGTCCTTGCCGACCTTCTCGGCGTCGATGTCGAAGGCGGCGGCGAACTCGATGTCGCGGACGTGGTAGCCGCCGAGGTCGACGTGCATCAGGCCGGGGACCGGCTCGGCGGGGTCGGCGTCCCTGTAGTAGTGGACGCCCTGGATGAAGGAGTTGGCGCAGTTGCCGACGCCGACGATCGCGACGCGGACCTTCTCGGCCGCGCGTCCGGCGCCGTCGCTGCCGTTTGCTCCGTTGGTCTCGCTCATAGAATTCGAAGTCCTTCCTCGATCGGGCTAGGTGGCAAAGCACACCCGGGCCCGAGGCTGGTTACAGGTCGGGCGGGCGGGCGGCCTCGCTTGAAAGCTCGTTTCGCACATGCCATACGCGCTGGATCACGGTGACGATGGTCAGGGCCGCGATCACGTAGATCGCCGGCGCCAGCAGCTCGAAGTCGCCGAGCCCGGCGCCCTTGGCGAAGACCAAGCCAATCGAAAGTAGCACCACCCTGACCGGGCGCGTCGCCAAGCCGACCTTGCACTCGACCCCGAGCGCCTCGGCGCGGGCCCGTGTGTAGGAGACCATCAGCGAGCCGAGCACCGCGACCACGCACATCGCGGCGGCGAAGTCCTGCCCGGTCGCGGCGAAGTAGCCGGCGACCACGGCCAGCACGACCCCCTCCTCGATCCGGTCCACGATCGAGTCGAGGAAGGCGCCGAACAGGGTGCCCTTGCCGGACATCCGCGAGTAGACCCCGTCGAGCGTGTCCATCGTCGAGCCGACGATGAAGGCGATGCCCGCCAGGAAGAAGAGGCGCTGGGTGACAAGCCCCGCCGCGACCAGGTTCAGCGCCAGGCCGGCGATGGAGATCGCGTTCGGCGTCAGCCGCGACTCGATCAGCCGGTCGCGGGCGTAGGCGCGAAGCTCCTGGGCGCTGCGGGCCTGGCGACCGTTGCGGCGACCGCCCGGTGCCCTTGGAGGCGCCGAAGGTTCCATTGGCGTGAGGCTAGCCGGACGGCACAGCGGGTGTCGCTACGCCTCGGCCTCCCGCGGGCCGGTGCGCCAGGACCATGCCTCGGGACGGGCCCGGGCCAGCAGCCGCTGCGCGACGAGCGCCGCGGCCGCCGCGACCACGGCGCCGAGCGCCGCGTCGATCCAGTAGTGGTTGGCGGTGACGATCACGACCCAGAGCACCAGCAGCGGCCAGGCCACCCAGAAGGCCCTCGTGTACCAGTGGCGGGCCAGCCTCAGCCCGGTGCTGCCGACTATCAGCGCGAAGGCGAAATGCAGGCTCGGCACCGCCGCGTAGGGGTTGATGAAGAGCTTGGCGAGCGCCGAGTCGTGGTTGACGCTGGAGAAGTTGACGATCGTGTCGACGAAGCCGTACCCGGGGAACATCCGGGGGGGCGCCGTCGGGTACAGCGTGTAGCCGATCAGCGCCAGGCCCATCGCGACCACGAACATGTTGCGGACGAAGTAGTAGGACTCGTTGCGGTAGAGGTAGAGCCAGGCGAGGAAGCCGAGCGTGATCGCGGACTGGCTGTTGAGGTAGGCCTGGTTGGCGAAGTCGACGAGCCACTGGGCGGGCAGGAAGAGGGCCTGCAGGCCGGGCTCGAAGAAGGTGTGCGTGGCGCGCTCGATGTCGATGATCTGCTGGCCGTTGGCGATCGCGACGGCGCGCTGGCCGTCGGCGATGCCGCGGACCGTCTCGTAGGCGAGGTCGACCAGGACCAGCAGGCCGAGCTGGCGGCCCAGGTCGCCCCAACCCTGGGGAAGCCTGGCGGTGACCGCGGCGAAGGCCCGAGACATCGGGCAATTGTAATTCCCCCGCTGGGACCTATCCCGGTAGGGAGCGGCCCCAGCGGGGGACGAGGAGATTAGGGTCCGGCGCCGCATGGCATGGGTGAGGCCGCGAAAGCAGAGAGTCCGGACGATCCGGGACCGGCTGCGGGAGATCTACGGGCAGCCGGTCAACCAGCCGCATGGGCACCCGATCGCCGAGCTGGTCAAAACCGTGCTCTCCCAGCACACCAACGACCGCAACCGAGACCGCGCCTGCCGGCAGCTGCGCGAGCGGTTCCCGACCTGGGAGGAGGTCCGCGACGCGCCGGTCGAGGAGATCGAGGACGCGATCCGCCCCGGCGGCCTCGGCCGCCAGAAGGCGCCCCGCATCCAGGCGATCCTGGAGCGGCTCGGCGACCCGCCCGACCTCGACTGGACCGAGACGGCGCCGCGCGAGGAGTCGCTCGCCCACCTCCTCCCGCTGCCCGGGGTGGGCCGCAAAACGGCCGCCTGCGTGCTGATCTTCACCTGGGGCATCCCGGAGATCCCGGTCGACGTCCATATCCACAGGGTCGGCGGGCGGCTCGGCCTCTTCCCGCCGGCCGCCTCCTTCGAGCGCGCCCACGACGAGATGCTGGCGGTCGTCGACCCCGAGGACGCCTACGAGCTGCACATGAACCTGATCCGCCACGGGCGCGAGGTCTGCCGCCCCAAGCCGCGTTGCGGCGAATGCGGCCTGCGGCGGATGTGCCCGTACTTCCGCAGCGCCTCCGCCGGCGCCAAAGACTGACTGACGCCGCTCAGTGACTATCCGAAAACCCCCGCGCACGCCTGGCGGCGGCGGACGCGGACGCGGCGACGAGGGTTCCGATCAGCCGCGGATGGCCGTCGATCAGCGGCGTGTCGAACAGCTCGAAACTCTCGTAGCCGGCGTGCGCGGCGAGCTCGTCCAGCCCTGCAGGCGAGAAGCCCCAGAAGACGTAGTCGTCCCCGGCGTAGACCTCGCCCCGCCCGTAGACGCGGATCGCCGATGACTCCTTCAGCTCGGGCTCGGTGACGCCGTAGGTCTCGAGCAGCACCCGGCCGCCCTCGTTGAGGCAAGCACGCATGGCCCGGAGCAGGCCCAACGGATTCTCGACTCGGTGCAGGATCCCAAAGCAGAAGACGAAGTCGAACCGCTCCTCAAGCCGCTCCATCTCGAACGCGTCGAGGCGACGGTACTCGGCCCGCGAGCCGAGCTGCTGACGAATCGCGTCGAAGCCCTCGCCACCCTCCAGCTCGACCCCCCAGCGCGAGCGCACCCAAGCCCTGTACTGCTCGTTGTCGATCGCCACCACGCGCCTCGCCCCTCTGTGCTCCGCCAGGAAGGCGTAGAAGCCGTCGAACGCGCCGACGTCGAGCACGCTGAGGCCGCTGAAATCCTCGGGGATCGCAGGGATCCGGTAGCGGTGGTCGCGCGCCACGCCGGGCGTGTACAGGTCCTTCGCCGAGTGGTCGAGGTTGAAGGTGTGGAACCACAGCGGCACCCGCCCGATCAGCTTTCGGGCCGCCTCGGGATCCGCGTTGATCGGCAACAGGTCCGCCACCGCGCGCTCGGCGGCAGTCGGCCTCGGGGGCTTCTCTCTCATTCTCTCTCCATGTGGCCTCTTGCATGACCATCGCAGAAGCTCGATATCTCGTGGTGGATGTTCTGTAGGTATAAACGAAAATACAAAGAGGGTCTGACGAAGGCAAAGCCGTCGCAGCGGGAAGGGCAGGCCGCAGGACAGGTAATATGCCGCCGCCGGCCGGCGGGACTGACCCGGGGCCGGCTCCAAGCCACCGCCAATGAGCAAGCGAATCTTCGTAATCTTCGGGCTGCTGGTCGTCTTCCTCGCTGTCGTCATCCCCTGGCTCGTCTTCCGCGCGGACGGCGACGCGGCGGCGGGCGCCGAGGAGGTGCCGGCCGACCTGAGGGCCGGGCAGAGCCTCTTCCAGACCAACTGCGGCACCTGCCACGCGCTCTACGCGGCCGGGACCGACGGCAACTTCGGGCCGGACCTCGACCCGCTGCTGGCGCCGGCCGGCCCCCCCAGCGGCAGCACCGCGCAGGAGACGATCGCCGCCGTCGAGGGGCGCGTCCTCAACGCGATCGAGGAGGGCCTCGACAGCGACACCATCGCCGGCCGCATGCCGGGCGGCATCCTCACCGGCGAGCAGGCCGAGGAGGTCGCCGACTTCGTCGCCCGCGCCGCCGGCCAGGGCTAGCCGATAACCGTTCTGTAGCACAGCCAAAGCGGCCGATCGGCCGCTTTGGCTGTCGTCGCGCCTACTTGTGGGCGAAGCGCAGGGCGCTGAAGACGCCCGCGTGGTCTGAGCTCCAGAAACCGTTCACCGGCGCGAGCCCAGTCACGGACGAACTCCGCAGCGTCACCGCTTCCGGATCGCGGGTCATGATGTGGTCGACTTGGTGGTCGAAGTCGGCTTCGCTCCCCCCATCGCCGACCGCCAGCAGGCTCGAGCTGAGGCAGCAGCTTTCCGGTTCGCCCGTGCTGCGCTCGACCATACCCGCCGCCAGCAGCGCTTCGTAGGCGAAGCGGTCGGCCCCGAAAACGGTGTCGTCGTCCGAGTTGAGGTCGCCGAGCAGGACGACCGGTAAGCCGCTGCTCGCCGGGCCGCCCGCGGCAACCAACTCGCTCGCCTGCAACGCGCGGACGTGCGGCTCGATCGCCTCGAGGTGGGTGTTGACGAAGCGGAACGGGTGGCTGCCGCGCACCTTGGCGTCCGTCGCCGTCCACCCGCGGGCGATCGTCAGCGGGCTGCCGAGGACCGGCAGGGTCAGCAGGGCTTCGAAGTTGCCTCCCTGCCGGTTCCAGGTCCGCACCCCGGCCCCGCGGCGGGCGAGGATCACGTCGCGCATCGTCAGCCTGCCGTTGATCTCCGCGTTGGGGATCGCAGGGTCCTCGCTCGGGCCATCGCCGGCGATCCCGTTCTCGTCGGCCGGTACCTCCAGGTCGAACTCGTTCTGGACGACGACGACGCGGTAGCGCGGCTTGCCCTTGCCGTTTTTCCCGCTGCCCTTGTTGAGCTTGCCGAGCAGTTCCTGCAGGTAGTCGTGGCGGACGTCGGTCGCGCTCGGCCCGGTGACCAGCGGCACCCGGCTGGGCGGCGCGGTGCGCCACAGCGCCACCTCCTGCAGGCCAACCAGATCGGGCTTCTTGGCGAGGATCTCGGCCGCCAGGCCCTTGGCCCGGGTCGGGAAGTCGTTGGCGGTCACTTCGCGCAGGATCTGGCCGTTGGCGGCGACGAACGCTTCCAGGTCGGGCGCCACGATCGCCGGCCCGAGGTTGGCGCCCAGGTAGAGGTTGCGCGTCTCCACCACGGCGACCTTGCCCTGGTGGTGGTGCCGGTGGTTGCTCTGCTTCGCGGCGGCCAGGCCCGGTAGGGTCAGAGCGAAGAGCAGTGCCGAGGCGATCGCCGCCAATGCGAGGCGTCGGGCGACCGGTGCGTGAGCGTGGCTCAAGGGAATTCCTCCTTATCTGTGATCCCGCATCGCCGGGATCTCTGTCGGTTGAGACGACTCCCACCGGGCAGCGCTCGCGCGCTTGTATCCGGTGCCGCTATACGCGACACCCACTATACGGACGACGGCTAACCTTGCCGGCGGGCTCGATTTGCAATCCCGTTGGGATCTGCCATACTGACACTTAGATTTCTTAGGCCTGAATAACTAAACTCTGGAGGTACACGGCAAAGTGGGCAAGACAATCGGGATCGACCTGGGCACTACCAACTCCTGCGTCGCCGTCATGGAGGGCGGCGAGCCGACCGTCCTCGAGAACGCGGAGGGCGGGCGAACGACCCCGTCGGTCGTCGCCTTCACCGAGTCCGGCGAGCGGCTGGTCGGCACCGTCGCCAAACGCCAGGCGGTGATGAACCCCGAGAACACGATCTTCTCGATCAAGCGCTTCATGGGCCGCAAGGAGGCGGAGGTCAAAGAGGAGGAGACGATCGTCCCCTACAAGGTCGTCGCCGGCCCCAACGGGGACGTCCGCGTCGACGTGCGCGGCAAGCAGTACAGCCCGCCGGAGATCAGCGCGATGATCCTGCAGAAGCTGAAGGCCGACGCCGAAGCGAAGCTGGGCGGAACGGTCGACAGCGCGGTGATCACCGTCCCCGCCTACTTCAACGACGACCAGCGCCAGGCGACCAAGGACGCCGGCAAGATCGCCGGGCTCGACGTGAAGCGGATCATCAACGAGCCGACCGCCGCCTCGCTCGCCTACGGGCTCGACCAGGAGACCGCGGACCACACGATCCTCGTCTTCGACCTCGGCGGCGGCACCTTCGACGTCTCGGTGCTGGAGATCGGCGACGGCGTCTTCGAGGTGAAGGCGACCGCCGGCGACAACCACCTCGGCGGCGACAACTGGGACAAGGCGATCGTCGAGTGGCTGGTCGCCGAGTTCAAGCGCGACCAGGGCGTCGACCTGGCCCAGGACAAGAACTCCCTGCAGCGCCTCTACGAGGCGGCGGAGAAGGCGAAGATCGAGCTCTCCTCGACCCAGGAGACGCAGATCAACCTGCCCTTCATCACCGCGGTCGAGGGGCAGCCCAAGCACCTCGACCTGAAGCTCAGCCGCTCGAAGCTGAACGAGCTGACCTCCGACCTGCTGGAGCGGATCGTCGACCCGGTGAAGCGGGCGCTGGACGACGCCGGCGACGCCGACATCGACCACGTCGTGCTGGTCGGCGGGATGACCCGGATGCCGGCGGTGCGCGACCGGGTCAAGGAGCTGACCGGCAAGGACCCGCACCAGGGGGTCAACCCCGATGAGGTGGTCGCGGTCGGCGCCGGGATCCAGGCCGGGGTGCTGGCCGGCGACGTCAAGGACGTCCTGCTGCTCGACATCACCCCGCTCACCCTCGGGATCGAGACCAAAGGCCGCGTGATGACGAAGCTGATCGAGCGCAACACGACGATCCCGACCAAGAAGTCGGAGACCTTCTCGACCGCCGAAGACAACCAGCCCTCGGTGGAGATCCACGTCCTGCAGGGCGAGCGTGAGATGACGAGCGGCAACAAGAGCCTCGGCAAGTTCCAGCTGACCGGGATCCCGCCGGCGCCGCGCGGGCTGCCGCAGATCGAGGTCACCTTCGACATCGACGCCAACGGCATCATCCACGTAACCGCCAAGGACCTCGGCACCGAGAAAGAGCAGAAGATCGAGATCAAATCCGGCTCCGGCCTCTCCAAGGAGGAGATCGAGCGCATGGTCAGCGACGCCGAGGCGCACGCCGACGAGGACCGCAAGCAGCGCCAGCTGGCGGAAACCCGCAACCTCGCCGAGAACGCCGCCTACCAGTCCGAGAAACAGCTCGAGGAGCTGGGCGACAAAGTCGACTCCTCGGCGAAGGAGGAGATCGAGGCGGCGATCGGGGAGGCGCGCGAGTCGCTGAGCTCGGAGAGCGTCGAGGAGATCACCTCGAAGACCGAGGCGCTGACCGCGGCGATGCAGAAGATCGCCGAGCAGATCTACGCCACCGCCCAGGAGCAGGCCGAGTCCGGCGACGGCGCCTCCGCGGAGGGCGCCGACGAGGAGGAGGAGGTCGTGGACGCCGAGGTCGTCGACGAGGACGACGACAAGTGATGCGGCGGCCGGACGACGGTTCCCCGGAGCGCTCGACCGCGGGTCCTGTCGCCGGGGAGGGCCCTCCGGCTCACCCGCCGGAGGACCCACGCCCGACGCCACCCGCGGGAGATTCGTCGGTTGAAGACGCCCAGAGTTCGGGCGCCGAAGCTGGGTCGCCCGATGCGGCGCAGGAGGTAGAGGAGGATTTCGACGCCCTGCTCGCCGACACCAAGCACGAGCGCGACGAGTACTTGGAGCTGGCCCAGCGCACCCGGGCCGACTTCGAGAACTACCGCAAGCGGATGACCGCGGAGATCCAGGCCGCGGCCCGGCGCGGCAAGGCGGGTCTGGCCGGCGAGCTGATCGGGGTGATCGACAACCTGGAGCGGGCGCTGGCCGCAGCCGGGATCGAGCCGAGCGCCGAGGCCCCTCCCGAGGAGCCGCTGGCGCAGGGCATCCTGCTCACCTATCGCGAGCTGACGGCGGTGCTGGAGCAAGCCGGAGTCGAGTCCTACGACCCGGCCGGGGAGAAGTTCGATCCGGCCTGGCACGAGGCGCTGCAGACCCGGCCCGCCGACGGCGCCGAGCCCGGCACCGTGGTCGAGGTGCTACAGAAGGGCTTCCGCCTCGACGGGCAGGTGCTGCGCGCGGCTCGCGTGGTGGTGAGCGAGTGAGGAGCGCCCTTGGCCGATGACCTCTACAAGGCGCTGGGCATCTCCAAGAAGGCCTCGGACGAGGAGGTCAAGAAGGCGTACCGCAAGCTGGCGCGCAAGTACCACCCGGACCGCAACCCCGACGACCCGAAGGCGGAGGAGCGGTTCAAGGAGGTGCAGGGCGCCTACGACACCCTCTCCGACCCCGAGAAGCGCAAGGAGTACGACTCCGGCGGGATGTTCGCCGGCCTCGGCGGCGGGGGTCCGTTCGGCCCCGGCGCGGGCCGGGAAGCGGCCGGGGCGGGCGGCGGCTTCGGCGCCGACCTCGGTGACATCTTCTCGACCATCTTCAGCCGCGGCGGCGACCGCGCCCAGTCGCAGCAGGTGCGGGGGCGCGACCTGGAAACGGAGATCAGCCTCAGCTTCGACCAGGCGGTGAACGGCGCCCTGGTCAGCGTCACCGTGCCGAAGGCCGAGCGCTGCCCGACTTGCCACGGCAGCGGCGCGAAGCCGGGGACGGGCCCGGTCACATGCCCCCGCTGCGAAGGCCGTGGGATCGACGCCCAGAGCCAGGGCTTCTTCTCGATCAGCCAGCCCTGCCCACAGTGCGGCGGCGGCGGCCAGATCGTCGAGGATCCGTGCCCGACCTGCGGCGGCTCCGGCCTCACCCAGCAGACGAAGCGCTACAAGGTGAACATCCCCGCCGGGGTCAAGGACGGGACGCGGATCCGGCTGGCCGGCAAGGGCGGGGCGGGGCCGCGCGGCGGCCCTCCCGGCGACCTCTACGTGACGACCCGGGTCGCCGCCTCGCCCGTCTTCAAGCGGCTCGACGACGGCAACCTCGAGGTGACGGTGCCGATCACGATCGTCGAGGCCCTGCGGGGAGCGACGATCGAGGTGCCGACGCTGAACAGCAGCAAGAAGATCAAGGTGCCGGCGGGAACCAAGCACGGCACGATCCAGCGGCTGCGCGGCGAGGGGGCGCCGAAGCGGCGCGGCAAGGGCCGCGGCGACATCCGCTACCGGCTGGAGATCGAGATGCCGGAGAAGCTGACGAAGGAGCAGCGGCAGGCGGCCGAGAAGCTGGCCGAGGCTCTCAACGGGGCCGACCCGCGCGAGGAGCTGCTGCGGAAGGCGGCACGATGAGCACCGGCAACGGGCGGCGCGGGGTGCGGGTCGAGGCGGCGATGGACGAGCAACGCGGCGTCTTCATGATCTCGGTCGCCGCCGAACTCTCGCACATGCACCCCCAGACCCTGCGGATGTACGAGGCGCGCGGCCTGGTCAGCCCGCAGCGCTCGGCGAAGAACACCCGGCTTTACTCGCAGCGCGACGTCGAGCGGCTGTGCCGGATCCAGCGGATGACCTCCGAGCAAGGGCTGAACCTGGCCGGGGTCGAGACGGTGCTGGAGATGGAGGAGCGGGTCGGGAAGATGCGGGCCGAGCTGGAGCGAGTGCGACAGCGGGCGGAGAAGCTGGAACGCCGGATCTGGACGGAAAGGGGACGCTGATGCAGCCCGACCGATTCACGGTCAAGTCACAGGAGGCGGTGGCGGCCGCGCAGCAGCTCGCCTCGCAGCGGCGCAACCCGGAGGTGGCGCCGGCGCACCTGCTGATCGCGCTGCTCGACCAGGCCGACGGCCTCGTGGCGCCGATCCTGCAGAAGCTCGGCGCCGAGGTGGCGGCGATCGCGGCGCGGGCACGCGAGGCGGCCGAGGCGCTGCCGAAGCTGAGCGGCGGGGAGGAACCCGAGGCGCGGCCCTCCGCGGCGCTGGTCAAGACCCTGCAGGGGGCCGAGAAGGAGATGGCGAGGCTCGGCGACGAGTACATCTCCACCGAGCACATCCTGCTGGCGCTGACCGACAAGGGCTCAGGGGTCGCCGACGTCCTCCCCGACCGCGACTCGCTGGAGAAGGCGATCGTCGAGGTGCGCGGCCCGCACAAGGTCACCTCGCCCAACCCCGAGGACAGCGTCCAGGCGCTGGAGAAATTCGGCCGCGACCTGACCGCCGAGGCCGAGCAGGGCAAGCTCGACCCGGTGATCGGGCGCGACGAGGAGATCCGCCGCGTGATCCAGGTCCTCTCCCGCCGCACCAAGAACAACCCGGTGTTGATCGGCGACCCCGGCGTCGGCAAGACGGCGATCGTCGAGGGGCTGGCGCAGCGAATCGTCGACGGCGACGTGCCGGAGAGCCTGCGCGACCGCCGCGTGATCGCGCTCGACATCGGCTCGCTGCTGGCCGGCTCGAAATACCGCGGCGAGTTCGAGGAGCGGCTGAAGGCGGTGCTCTCCGAGGTGCAGGAGGCCGAGGGGCAGATCGTCCTCTTCCTCGACGAGCTGCACACGATCGTCGGCGCCGGCGCCGCCGAAGGCGCGGTCGACGCCGCCAACCTGCTGAAGCCGATGCTGGCCCGGGGCGAGCTGCGCGCGGTCGGCGCCACCACGCTCGACGAGTACCGCAAGCGGATCGAGAAGGACGCGGCGCTGGAGCGGCGCTTCCAGCCGGTCTACGTCGGCGAGCCCGACGTCGCCGACACGATCGCGATCCTGCGCGGGCTGAAGGAGCGCTACGAGGTCCACCACGGGGTGCGGATCGCCGACTCCGCGATCGTCGCCGCCGCGACCCTCTCGGAGCGCTACATCGCCGACCGCTTCCTCCCCGACAAGGCGATCGACCTGATCGACGAGGCGGGCTCGCGGTTGAAGATCGAGATCGACTCGATGCCGACCGAGATCGACGAGGTCGAGCGCCGCGTCCAGCAGCTCGAGATCGAGCGCGAGGCGCTGAAGAAGGAGAAGGACGAGGCCTCGAAGGCGCGGCTGGAGGCGATCGAGTCGGAGCTGGCCGAGCTGCGCGAGCGCTGCGGCGAGATGAAGGCGCGCTGGCAGAACGAGAAGCGGGCGATCGAGGCGATCAAGGAGGCGAAGGCGCGGCTGGAGGAGGCGGGGCGCGAGGCCGAGCGGGCCGAGCGCGACGCCGACCTGGAGCGGGCCGCGAAGCTGCGCTACGGCGAGATCCCGGAGTTGGAGAGGACGGTCGCCGGGCAGGAGGCGCGGCTGGCCGAGCTGCACGCCGAGGGCGGCTCGATGCTGACCGAGGAGGTGACCGAGGAGGACGTCGCCGAGGTGGTCGCCAAGTGGACCGGGATCCCGGTCAGCCGCCTGATGGAGGGCGAGATCGAGAAGCTGATCCAGATGGAGGAGCGGCTGCACGAGCGGGTGATCGGCCAGGACGAGGCGATCGCCGCCGTCTCCAACGCGCTGCGCCGCTCCCGCGCCGGCCTCTCCGACCCCGACCGGCCGATCGGCTCCTTCCTCTTCCTCGGCCCGACCGGGGTCGGCAAGACCGAGCTGGCGAAGGCGCTGGCGGAGTTCATGTTCGACTCCGAGCAGGCGATCGTCCGCCTCGACATGTCCGAGTACATGGAGAGGCACACGGTGGCGCGGCTGATCGGGGCGCCCCCGGGCTACGTCGGCTACGAGGAGGGCGGGCAGCTGACCGAGGCGGTGCGGCGCCGCCCCTACGCGGTGGTGCTGCTCGACGAGATCGAGAAGGCCCACCCCGACGTCTTCAACACGCTGCTGCAGATCATGGACGACGGCCGGCTGACCGACGGCCAGGGCCGCACGGTCAGCTTCACCAACACGGTGCTGATCATGACCTCGAACGTCGGCAGCGACCGGATCGTCGCCGAGTCGGTCGACGAGAAGATCCGCGAGCAGATCGAGGAGGTGCTGGCGAGCACCTTCAAGCCCGAGTTCCTCAACCGGATCGACGACACGGTGGTCTTCCACCGGCTCTCCAAGCAGGACATCGGCCGCATCGTCGAGCTCCAGGTCGACCAGCTGGTCGGCCGGGTCCGCGAGCGCGGGATCGAGGTCGAGCTGAGCGACGACGCGCGAGCGCTGCTCGGCAACCTCGGCTACGACCCCACCTACGGCGCCCGCCCGCTGAAGCGGGTGATCCAGAAGCAGCTGGTCGACAAGCTGGCGCTGAAGATCCTCGAGGGTGAGTTCGGCGAAGGCGACGCGGTCCGAGTCGACGCCGCCGGCGGGGAGCTGGTCTTCGAGCGGGCGCCCGAGCGGGTCGCGGCGGCGGCCACGTAGCCGCCGCCACATCGACGCGGCGGCAGGGCGGTTATTTAACCGCCACTCAAGATCGGCTGATATGCAGGCTTGGGCAGCGGTGCGAACCGCAATTCAAACGACCAGGGTTCAAGAAAGAAAGCGAAATTCCGACGTAAGCTTCAACAACCCTCAATCCAATGCTGAGACGACGTCCAATCAACCCCGACGCGAGCGCGCCCCGGCTGCGCTCCACCCTGGCCGCTGCGACCGGGCGTCTACGCGAGGCCGGGTGGGCTGTGGAGGACCGGGTGGTCTGGGGCGGCCGGGACGCGGTGCGAGGGATCGTCGATCTCGTCAGGTGGCCATTCGAGCGACTCGCCTGGGCGGTCGAGCGGCGGCTGATCTGGCCGTTGCAGGAGCGCACCGGCGGCTGGAGCGGGCCGGCCCGCGCAGCCGGGGGCGGCGCCCTGGCGGCGGTCGCGATCGGCGCCGTGGCGCTGGGCGCCGTCTTG
>VRUE01000060.1 GCA_019456285.1 Solirubrobacterales bacterium
GTCGCGACGTCCTCGAACCCGCCGATCGCGGCGGCGAGCGGGACGACGTCGATCGGGCCGGCGTCGGTGTCGAAGCTCTGAGTCTTCCAACCGAGAAAGTCGGCGCCCTCGATCTCGGCCGCCGTGTCACCGCCCCGCGGGCGGGCGGCCAGCGCGTTGAGCGCCGCAGCGAGGCGCTCGGCGTTGTCGAGCTCCCGGCGCGGCATCACGTCCAGGTCGAGCGTGACCGACGGGTTGCCCTGAAGCCATGCCGCAACGGCCCCGATCACGCAGAACTCGACCTCGTGATCGACCAGGGAGCGAAGCAGCCTCTCCGGGTCGAGTTCGGTCATCTCTGCTCCCGCGCGACCTCGCGCAAGCGGGCGTAGCGCCGCAGGGCTCGCAGGCGCTCCTCGGGCGTGAATCCGAGGAGAATCTCCGCGAGCTCGACATCGTGCGGATCGGGCACCGTTTCGGCGCCGATCGTCATCCGCCGTCCGCACGCCGCCGCCAGCCGCTGGAGCGTTTCCCAGGACGGCGTCGCGGCGCCGCGCTCGTAGCGAGCGACCGCCGGTTGCGACGTGCTGGCCCGCCGCGCGAGGGCGCGCTGGGAGAGCCCGGCGGCAAGGCGAATCTCGCGCACGAGCGTGTTCGGCGGCTCCATGCCAATACGATACCTTATGAGGTATCAGGCATAGATGAAGATCGAGGTGCCGTACGCGAAGCGCCTCACGCCCCGGGCCACTTGCGCATCGGGGCGTCGAGCATCTCCCGCTTCTGGCTCCTCCCAGTCGGGCTCCGGACCGACCCCCGGCATCGGTGGCATTGCCAGCAGCTCGCGGCTGGCATGTTCGCGCTGGGCGGCGCGGCGCATCCGCACCAGCAGCGCCGCCGAGGGGGTGACCTTGCCGGTGACATAGGTGGAGAGGCGGGAGGCCGAGGTGCCGATCCGGGAGGCGAACTCGGCGCGGGAGAGCCCCGATGCTCGCACGAGCCGGTCGATCTCGGTCGCCACCGCTTCGCGCTCCGATACCTCTGCCGTCTGGCGCGTCCGCGAGATCGCCCGCTCCATTACCGGGGCGACGCCGTAGGGCCTGCTGTAGGTGAGCACCTCCTCGACCCGGCGCGCGACCGGCCCCCAGGGCTCCGCCCGGATCGCCCCCGCCAGCCGGCGCCAGTGCGCGAGCCCGCCTCGAGCGAGGGCAGTCTGGATCGCCTCGGTTGGCCACTCCGAGACCGGGTCGTCCGGCGAGGCGTCGACGTTGCGGAAGGCGAGCGGGCTCATGGGCTCACCGTCCGCGCGGCGACTTCGCCCAAGACCTCCGTGATGGCGCTCCAATCGCTCCAGCGCTTGCGCAGGCGCCGGTAGGAGGAGAGCTGGTCGATGACCGAGCGATCGGCCGGTTGTGGGTCGGAGAGCTGGCGGACGAGCTGGGACGCGACCCCGTCGCCCTCCTCGTGCTGATCGGCGTAGTAGTCGTCGATTCGCGCCAGGGTCTGAGCTGCTCGATCGACGCCGAGGCGCTCGGACAGCGCTGCGAGATCGAGGTAGTCGCGGGTCTGGTTGCGACGCACCACCAGGAATGCCTTGATACGCAGGGTCTCCTCCGCCGTCGGCACCGTCACCTCGCCGCCCGATGGAAGGCCGACGGTGGTGACCTCCAGCGGAACCTTGCGGATCATCTGCCGGACCCCGGCCTCGATCCCGTCCAGGTTCCCGAGGATCACCTTCCCCGGCGTGACCCTGTTTGTGGCCCAGCCCTCGTCGTCCTCGACCGCTTCGAGGACCATCTCGAAGCGGTCGGCCAGGTCGGCGACGACGTGATCGTGGTCAGTCGATTCGCGATGGTCCGCGTAGAGGATCGCCGCCGCGCCGCCGACCAGAACCGCCCCCGGCACCAGCCGCTGCAAGTGCGCGGCTGATTCCAGCAGAGCGACGAATCGAGGATCTCGACCGCCGACGTCGGTTGGCTTCTCTGCTTGCTCGGGTGACTGACTGTCCCGTTTTTCGGTCACTGGCGTAGATTATCAAATCTGATAATCAAGTGACAGGGACAACCGACCAGGATCAAGCAGCCAGCGCGGCAACAGCTCGCTCGTCGGCCGGGTCGATCCGTTCCAGCCCGTCGACCTCGTCGAAGGCGCGGTCGGTGGCGAGGATCGCGTCGATCCCACGGTTGAGCGCCAGGGCGGCGAAGACCGCGTCGCGGGCGTCGAGCTCGGAATGCGTCTCGAAGAGGTCGATCCCCCGCTGCACGTCGTTGGGCTCGAGTGGGTGCAGCCAGACGAGCTTGGCGACATTGCGGGCGGTTCTGGCCGCCCCCGGACGATCTCCGCTGCGGCGAAGTCTTTGATGTGCGAGCTCTTGAAGCAGATCTGCGCTGGCCTCGCCCTGCAGCTCGCCGGCCGTCGCCCTATGCACTATCTCGCGACATGGCTCCCTGTAGAGGTGCTCGCCGCCGAGGGCGTAGACGAAGATCGACGTGTCGTACAGGAAGCGCCTCACGCGCCCGCCCACTTGCGCATCGGGGCGTCGAGCATCTCCCGCTTCTGCTCCTCCCAATCGGGCTCCGGGCCGGGCGGAGGCGGCATCGCCAGCAGCTCTCGGCCGGCCCGTTCGCGCTCGCCACGGCGGCTGCCGACCTGCGGAAACTCGTGGTCGATCGCGCGGCGCACAAGCTCGCCGACCGGTGCGCCGGTGCGCTCGGACTCCCGCGCCAGCCGCTCGTAGCGGTCGTCATCGACCAACACCTGAAGTCGTCGGGTCAGCATGTGCATACTTTAGCAGGCAATATGCGCATACCTGCTCAGATTCCCGACAGATTGGGAGCCGGTCTGCTCAGATCGCCCGCGGGCTGTGCTTGGGCTCGAGCGTCCCCTCGGCCGCCGCCTCGGCGCGCTTCGCCCAGCGATTCAGCTCGCGGCGGGCGAGGACCATCTTGTGGACCTCGTCGGGGCCGTCGGCGAGGCGCAGCATGCGGCTGAAGCGCCACAGCGCCGCCAGCGGGGTGTCGTCGGTCATCCCCAGCGAGCCGTGGACCTGGATCGCCCGGTCGAGGACGTCCATCACCATGTTGGCGGCGACGACCTTGATCGCCGAGATCGCCTGGCGGGCGGCGCGCTTGCCGTCGGTGTCCATCTTCCAGGCGGCGTAGAGGGTGAGCAGGCGGGCCTGGTCGATCTCCATCCGCGAGGCGGCGATCGACTCCTGCACGAACTGCTTCTCGCCGAGCGGCCCGCCGAAGGCCTGGCGCTCGTTGGCGCGGCGGCACATCATCTCCATCGCCCGCTCCGCCGTCCCGATCGCCCGCATGCAGTGGTGGATGCGGCCGGGGCCGAGCCGGTCCTGGGCGATCGCGAAGCCCATTGCCTGCTCGCCGAGCAGGTTGGCGGCGGGGACGCGGCACCCTTCGAAGCGGATCTCGCAGTGGCCGGGGCCGCCGGCGTGGCCCATCACCGAGATCGAGCGGACCAGGTTGAAGCCGGGGGTGTCGGTCGGGACGCAGATCATCGAGGCGCGGGCGTGGGGGTGGGCGTCGGGGTCGGTGACCACCATCGCGATGCAGAGGTCGGCGCCGACCGCGCCCGAGGCGAACCACTTGTGGCCGTCGATCACCCACTCGTCGCCGTCGCGCACAGCCCGCGCCTGGAGCAGGGTGGGGTCGGAGCCGGAGACCTCCGGCTCGGTCATCGCGAAGCAGGAGCGGGTCCGCCCCTCCAGCAGCGGCTCCAGCCAGCGCTGGCGCTGCTCGTCGCTGCCGTGCTCGGCGAGGATCTCCATGTCGCCGGTGTCCGGCGCGGCGCAGTTGAAGGCCATCGGCGCGGCGGACGGGCTGCGCCCCATCTCCTCGCAGAGCAGCCCGTACTCCCAGTTGGCCAGCCCGGGGCCGAAGCGCTCGTCGGGCATGAACAGGTTCCACAGCCCCTCGGCCTTCGCCCGCTCGCGCACCTCGACCAGGATCTTGGGATAGGGGACGCCGGGGGCGACCTCGGCGTCGAGCGCCGCCATGATCTCTCGCTCCTGCGGGTAAATCTGCTCGTCCATGAAGTCGAGGATCCGCTCTCGCAGCGTCTCCACCTGGGGGCTGGGCCTGAAGTCCATCTGCTCGGGTCCTCTCCTCGGGGCCGGTCGGCGCAACGCTAGCGCGAGAGCTGTCGCTCAGCGTCGCCGGTACCGCGCGAACAGCTCCCCTTCCTCCTCGAGCAGCCAGGCCAGCTCCAGCTCGGCGGCCGCCGGCAGCTCGCCCTCGAGGATGCGCGGCGCGCCGCCGCCGGCCAGCTTCGGCGCGATCGTCAGGAAGAGGTCGTCGACCCACCCGCCGGCCTGCAGCTCGGCGTGCAGCCGCGGCCCGCCCTCGCAGAGCAACGCCCGGATCCCACGCTCGGCGCGCAGGTGGCGCAGCGCCGCCGCGATGTCGACCTTGCCCTCGTGGCGGACGACGCGCAGGCTGGTCGCGGTGTCCGGCGGCTCGGCCTCCGAGGCGGTGAAGATCAGCACCTGGCCGCCTTCGCTGAAGAGTGGCGCGTCCCAGGGCAGGTCGAGGCGGCCGCTGACGATCGCCATCAGCGGGTCGTGGGGGAGGCCGAGCCGCTCGCGGCGCTCGCGCTGCTCCTGGTCGCCGACGATCCGGCCGTAGCGCTCGGCCCGCATCGTGCCGGCGCCGATCATCACCGCGTCGAAGCGGGTCCGCAGCCCGGCCAGCATCGCGGTGTCGGCGGCCGAGCCGATCGGTCCCGACACCCCCCCGATCGCCGCCCGCCCGTCCACGGTGGCGGCGAAGTTGACGGCGACGAAAGGACGATCCTCGTGAGGTCGCTCCCACGGCTTGTACTCGTCGAGCTGGCGCTCGACCGTGGTCGGCCCGGGGTCTGGGGTCAGCCGCCGCACTGGCCCGGGAGCCTATTGCGCGTGGTAATCGTGCCAGCCGGTCAGCTCGCGGCCGGCGAACTGCTGCAGGGCGGCGACGTCGTCGCCGAAGCGGCCACGGACCGTCTCGAAGAGGTCGTCGGGGAGCTTCGGTTTCGGCGCCGGCGGCTTCTCCGGGTCGTGGACGACCTTCTCGACCAGCCAGCGCATCGACTCCGGCAGCCGATCGAAGTTGCGGTCGAGGGAGCGGAAGCCCGGCAGCTTGACCAGCTTCTCCATGAGCTGGTACTTGTCGCCCTGCTTGGCGCTCGACTTCTCCCACTCGCGGTCGAACTGCTCGGAGGTGAAGCTCTCGTCGACCCCGGCGAAGCGGAACGCCTTTCGCATCGTCTCCTCGCGTTCGGCCTGCAGCTCCTCCTGGGCGACGATCTCGATCTGGGAGCGGTCGAACAGCTCCAGGTAGGGCTGCAGCTGCATCCAGTACATCGAGCGCTGCATGTAGGAGGAGTCGGGCTCGGAGAGGGTCGGGACCAGCTCCCGCGTCTCGTATCCGGCGCCGGTCGCGTGCACCCAGTGGGAGAGGATGCGCTTGATCGGGTCGCGCACCATGTAGAGCAGGCGGGCCTCGGGGCAGTGGCGGTGGATCCGCTCGGCGACCCCCTCGAAGCGGGGCAGGTTCGTGTAGTGGGGGGAGGACTCGCCGCGCACCTTGAAGCGGCTGTCGAAGCGGCTCGCGTACCAGTCGAGCCCCAGGTCCCAGTTCAGCTCCTCGACGAAGAAGTTGAGCTCCTTCGGCTTCGACATCTGGATCTCGGGATGGAGGCCGAGGTAGTGGTGGATGCTGGTCGTGCCGCACTTCAGCCCGCCGGCGATGATCAGGTTGGGCAGCTCCGCGTGGCGCTTGCGGCGGCGGCGGAAGCGGCTGTTGCGGTCAACCGTGCAGCGCTCGCGGGCACGCGCGCACATCGCCTCGTCGGCGGGATCGGGGGGGGCCGCGAGGGAGGTCTGGGTCGTCTCGGCCTCTGACACGAGCGGGCTAGTGTAGCTTCGATGACGCTCGCCGATCTCGCCTCCAGCTTCAACGCGTTCGGGAACGGCGCCAGGGCGTTCTTCGAGAACCTCTCCGCGATCGACTGGGGCGCCTTCGCGGTGGCGCTCCTCTTCCTGCTGGCGATGCAGCTGGCCCGGGCGTGGGCCTGGCGGAACGTGCTGCGCGCCGCCTACCCCCGCGCCCGCATCTCCTTCCTGCCGCTGAGCGCCGCCTACCTGGCCGGGGCGGGGATCAACGCGATCATCCCGGCGCGGGCGGGCGACGTGACCAAAGTCTTCCTGGTCAAGCGCCAGATCCCCGGCTCCTCCTACCCGGCGGTCACCTCCTCCTTCCTCGTGCAGACCGTCTTCGACACGACCGCGGGAGCGCTC
The DNA here is from genome assembly GCA_019456285.1 of Solirubrobacterales bacterium. Lineage (GTDB taxonomy): Bacteria > Actinomycetota > Thermoleophilia > Solirubrobacterales > 70-9 > VRUE01. Next base: position 6,269 of record VRUE01000060.1, read on the forward strand.
GTCTTCCTCTACGCGATCGGCCAGGGGCTGCTGCCCCGCCCGCCTCAGCTTCCCAACCTGCCGGCCTTCGAGATCTCCTTCTGGGCTGCCCATCCACAGACGTTCTTGATCGTGACCGTGGCTTTGCTGACCGCGGCCGCCGTGCTGGTCGCGCTTCTCGCCCACCGGGTGCGGCGGTTCTGGGACCGGGTCAGACAGGGCGTGGCGATTCTCACCCAGCCGCGCCGCTACCTGCGCGAGGTGGCGGCCTGGCAGGGGATCGGCTGGCTCTGTCGCTTTGCCGCCTTCTGGTTCTTCCTGGAGGCGTTCGGGATCGGCGGCTCGGTCGGCGGCGTGGCGCTGGTTATGAGCGTGCAGGCGATCTCGACGATCGTCCCCTTCACACCGGGCGGCGCCGGCGCCCAGCAGGCGCTGCTGGTGGCGACGCTGGAGGGCCCCTCGCGGGCCGCGGTGCTCTCCTTCTCGGTCGGGACGCAGATCGCGATGGCGGCCTGGTCGGTGGTGCTCGGCTTCGCCGCGATCCTGCTCGTCTTCCGCACCACCGACTGGCGCGGCCTGATCCGCCAGGCCCAGGACGAGGCCCGCGAGAACGAGGCCGGAACCGCGCCCGCGAGCGCCTCGACGGCCGGCACCTCCTAGCTTGACCACCCCGGGTAGAGGCCGTGGACATTCCACTGCCAGGGTGGGCGCTCGGTCGCGGGGAAGTCGTAGTGGTCGCGGCCCGGGAGGGTCTCCAGCGGGACCAGGGCGGGATCGTCCTTGAGCAGGACGCGGACGCCGCTTGCCGCTTCGACCTGCGCCCGGCCGGCGCGGTGGACGATGCGCTCCCAGCCGAGCCCGGGCCGGTAGAGCCAGTAGGTCAGCTCGACCCAGCCCTGCGAGCGGCGTCGGTCGACGACCCGGGTGAAGGCGGTGGTGCGGCGGCCGGAAGCGGTCAGGTGGATGCCGGCGGCGCCGGAACGCGGCACGGCGCAGCTCTGGCGCCGGCAGCGGCGGAAGTCGACCGGGACGAGGGGCAGGCCGGCGGGGCCGGGCCTGGCGGCGGGCGGCGGCGCCAGCGCCCGGGCAAGCCGGGCCAGCGGCCAGCCGTAGGCGGGGACCAGCGGGTGGTGGCGGCAGGCGTCCGGGAGGCGCGGAGCGCAGGCGATGCGCTTCGAGATCGTCCCCGCCAGGGTGCGGCCGGCGTCGATCTCGCCCCCCGCTGCAACCGCGGCGATCGCCGCCAGCGCCAGCAGCGCGATCAGCGCCGCCAGGCCGGCCTGCTCGACGCTGGCCGACCCCCGTTGCCGTTGTGCTCCGCTCCGCATGGACCCGAAGCTAGGCCGGCCGGGCGCGCGTGTGGCGCGCCAAAAGTCACAAATCCGCGCCGGCTCTGCGGCCGTCTGCTTTCATGTGAGTTCATGGAGGGAGGCGCCTTTAACCTGTTTGGCGATCCGGACGAGTTCCGCTCCCGCATGGAGGAGCTCGCCGAGCAGATGCAGTCCTCTCAGCGCGTCGCCTGGGCCGACAACGCAATCAAGCTGGCGGTCGATATGACCGTGGCCTCGGTCGAGCGGCTCGAGCTGTCGGGCAGCACCGACGAGCAGGCGATGCAGGTGCGCGACGCGATCCACGTCCTCTTCCCGGAGGCGGTGACGCTGGTCCGCGAGGCCCGCGAGGGCCTCTCCTAGTTCGTCAGAGCAGCTCGAAGCGCAGCGATACCGTCCCGCCGCGACCCAGGGCGGCGGCGATCAGCTCCAGCGGGACGGCGGCCAGCAGAGCCGGGATCGCGACGACGACGACGATCAAGGCGTCGAGCCGGCGCTGCCAGGGGCGGTCGGCGGGGACGGCGGCGCTTCGCCCCAGGCGCCCGAGCGCGACGTTGCGGCCGAAGGTGAAGCTGTTGAGGGCCGTCTGCCACATCGCGGCGATTCCCGCCGCGGGCGCCCAGCGCGGCTTCTTCACGACCTGGTCGCGATGGGCGACCAGCCGGCGCACCGCCTCGACGGTGAAGAGGTAACGGGCGCCGCGCTCCAGCCCCGCCCAGCCGGCGCCGCCGAGCCAGGCCGAGAACCCGGCCCGGTTGGCGATCCGCACCGCGCCGTCCGCCTCAGCCTCAAGCCGGTCCAGCTCGCGCAGCGCCTCCTCGACGCTGCCCGGCTCGCCGACCACGCCGAGGCCGCAGCTCTCGCAGCGGCTGACCGGGCCGGCCAGGCCGGGGCGGGAGTCGATCCAGCCGAACAGCGGCTCCCCGCAGGCTGGGCAGGGGGGGTTGTCGGGCCCGCCCCCCGCCTCCAGCGGGACGACCGGCGTGCGCTGCGGTTTGCTCACGAGCGGTAGCGTACGCGCCGTGCAGCTCAGCGAGATCATGACCGCGGGCGTCGTCACCGCCGTGCCGGAGGCGAGCGCGGTCTCGGTGGCGCGGCAGATGCGCGACCACAGGGTCGGCTCGGTGGTGATCGTCGACCCGGCCGGCATGCCGGTGGCGATGGTCACCGACCGCGACCTGGCGCTGCGGGTCTTCGCCGCGGCGCTCGACGCGGAGTCGCCGGTCGGCGAGCACGCCTCGCGGCCGCTGATCTGCGGCGAGCCGGCGATGGAGCTGGACGAGGCGGCGGTGCTGATGGTCCAGCACCGGGTGCGGCGGCTGCCGGTCGTCGACGGCGAGAGCCTTGTCGGCATCGTCACGCTCGACGACATCGCGGTGCGAACCGGCAACCTCGAGGTGGCGCAGAAGATGACCGCCGACGTGATCGAGGGCGCGCTGCCACAGTTCTATTTCCACGAGCGGGGCTGAGCGAGCATGCGGCCGAGCAGGGAGGAGGTGCTGGCCTGGGAGGCGCGCTGGTCACGCCCGGTCGCGCTGGCGACGCTCGCCGCGGTCGGGCTGATCGTGGCGGCGATCGTCGTCGCCACCCAGGCGGTCGGCAGCAGCGACGGCGACGCAGAGCTGTTGCGCAACGTCGACGCCCACCGCAGCGCCCAGATGATCTCCAGCGTCCTGCAGGCGATCGGGGTGGGGCTGCTCGCGGTGCCGCTCTACTTCCTCTTTCGCGCCGCGCGAGATCGCAGCGAGGCGGTGCGGGGCCAGCTCGTCGGCGTGGTCGTCGCCGCGCCGCTCTTCCTGGCCGTGCTGGCGATCCTCAGCGGGGTCTCGACCCTGTACGCCGCCACCGACTTCGTCTCCGACGAAGTGCCGCGGCTGCTCGCCAAGGGGGTGGCGCTGAGCAGCGACCGCGCCAACGAGGTCGCCAACGACACGATCATCGAAACGCCGCTGCGGCCGCTGGCCGCCGGCTTCGGGCTCGGCGGGCAGCTCGGCTTCGTGATCGCGATGTTCTACAGCGCCATGCAGGCGATGCGGACCGGGCTGCTGACCCGATTCTGGGGCTCGCTGGGTATGGCGCTCGGCGCCGTCTCGTTCATCTTCTTCCAGTTCGCGCTGCTCTGGTTCGTCTACGTTGGGCTGCTGATCGCCGGCTGGGTGTCCGGTGGCCGCCCGCCCGCCTGGGCCGCCGGCAAGGCTGTCCCCTGGCCGACCCCGGGCGAGAAAGCCGGCACGGGGCTGGGCGATGGCGATGACGGCGACGAGCCGGCGATCGACGCCGAGGCGCCCGAGCAGCTGCAGGGCGGCGAGCGCCGCAAGCGCAAGCAGCGCGACTGATCCGCTCCCCGGCGGGCCGGGGTGAAAGACTGCCCCCATGCCAGTGCCCGAGGCGACTCCGGCCGGCAGTGGCCAGGCGCACCGCGCGACCCCTCAGGTGGAGGAGCCGGCGATCTCGGCCCGTGGCGTCAGGAAGACCTACGGGGAGGGCGAGGTCGCCGTCCACGCCCTGCGCGGGATCGACCTCGAGATCCAGCCGGAGGAGTTCGTCGTCCTGCTCGGGCCGAGCGGCTCGGGGAAGACGACCCTGCTCAACCTGGTCGGCGGCATCGAGCCGGCGAGCGCGGGTGAGATCGAGGTCTCCGGCCGCGACGTCACCGAGCTCGACGAGGAGGGGAGGACCCGGTTCCGCCGTGAGACGGTCGGCTTCATCTTCCAGTTCTTCAACCTGATCCCCACCCTGACCGCGCTGGAGAACGTCGAGCTGGTGGCCGAGCTGGGCCGCGGCGCCGACCGCTCGGCCGAGATGCTGGAGCGGGTCGGGCTCGGCGACCGTCTCAACCACTTCCCGGCGCAGCTCTCCGGCGGCGAGCAGCAGCGGGTCGCCGTCGCCCGCGCCCTCGCCGGCGGCCCCCGCATCCTGCTCGGCGACGAGCCGACCGGCGCGCTCGACCTGGAGACCGGCCGCACGGTGCTGAGCCTGCTGCACGAGCTCAGCCACGAGCTGCACCAGACGGTGCTGCTCGTTACCCACAACGCCTCGATCGCCCGCATGGCCGACCGGGTGCTGCGCATGCGCGACGGCAGCATCGTCGCCGATCGGCGCAACCCGGCGCCGACCTCGGCCGAGCAGCTGGATTGGTGAAGGCGCTGCGGACGAAGGCGCGCCGCGACATGCGGCGCCAGCGCGCCTCGTTCGCCGCGATCGCGCTGACCATCTTCCTCGGCGTCGCCCTCTTCGGCGCCAGCTACGACGCCTACCGCAACCTCGACTCCTCCTACAAGCGCGCCTTCACCGAGTACCGCTTCGCGAACCTGACGGTGACCGGAGGTGAGACCGGCCGCATCGCGAGCGAGGCGAGGGCGGCTGCCGGGGTCGAGGCGGCGCAGGCGCGGGTGCAGGCCGACCTGCCGCTGCGGGTCGGCCCCGACAAGTTCCTCGGCCGGGTCGTCGGCCTGCCCGCCGCCCATCAACCGGCCGTCAACCGGGTCGAGGTGCGCGGCGGCTCCTACCTGCGCTCCTCAGACCCGAGTGGCGTCCTGGTCGAGAAGCACATGGCCGACTCCTTCGACCTGGGGCCGGGGGACCGGGTCACGGCGGTCGGCGCCGGCGGGCCGGCAGAGGTGCGAATCCTCGGCGTCGCCTCCTCCCCCGAGTACTTCTGGCCGGCCCGCAGCCGGCAGGACATCCTCCCGGCGCCGAAGGACTTCGGCGTCCTCTTCGTGCCGGAGCGGCTGGCGATGCGCCTCGCCGGGCTCTCCGGCCCCAACCAGGTCGCGATCTACTACACCGGCGGGCGCGAGAACGCGAGCCTGACCGCGAAGCTGAGCCGCGGCGCCGCCAGCCGCGGCGCCGCCGACGTCCTCACCCGCGCCGACCAGCCCTCCAACAGCGCCCTCCAGCAGGACGTCAAGAGCTTCGAGGAGCTGGCCGTCCTCTTCCCGCTGCTCTTCCTCACCGCGGCGATGCTCGCGACCGGGGTGCTGATGCGCCGGCTGGTCACCGCCCAGCGCCCGACGATCGGGATGCTGCGCGCCTGCGGCTACTCGCGCCGCCAGATCGTCGCCCACTACCTCACCTTCGGCGTCGTCGCCGGGCTCGCCGGCGGGGTGCTGGGGGCGGGCGCCGGGGTCGCCCTCGCCGGCGTCGTTACCCACGCCTACACCGAGGAGCTCTCGCTCCCGATCACCCTGGTGACGATCTCGCCGCTGACGGCGCTGGCCGGGGTCGCCTTCGGGCTGCTCACCGGCGTCGTTGCGGCGGCGCTGCCGGCGGCCTCCGCGGCCCGCGTCCCTCCGGCCGAGGCGATGCGGCGCTTCGCGCCGTCACGCGGCGGCCGGCTCAGCCTCGCCGAGCGGCTGGTGCCGCCGCTGCGGCGGCTGCCGGTGCGCTGGCGGATGACGATCCGCTCGATCGGGCGCAACCCGCGCCGCTCCCTCTCGACCATCCTCGGCGTCGTTCTCGCCCTGACCCTGATCATCGTCTCCTGGGGGATGGTCGACACCGCCCAGATCCTGGTCGACCGCCAGTACCACGAGGTCGACCGCCAGGACGCCGAGCTTTCCTTCCGCGGCGCCCTGGAGCCGCCGGAGCTGCGCCGCATCCGGCGGACGAAGGGGGTGGCGCGGGTCGAGCCGGGCGCCAACGTGCCGGTCTCGCTGCGGGCGGACGGTCGCCGCTACCAGACGTTCCTGATCGGCCTGGAGCGCGACACGCAGATGCACGGCTTCCTGCTGGAGGGGGGCGGCACAACGACGCTGCCCGCCGACGGCCTGCTGGCCGGGCAGGCGCTGCGCTCGAAACTGGGGATCGGGACCGGGGACACGGTCGAGGTGACGGCCCCGGGCACCGGGATCTCGCGGCGGGCGCCGGTCGACGGCTTCCTCGACGAGCCGCTCGGCACCTACGTCTACGCGCCGCTGGGGCCGATCCGGCGGCTCGCCGGGCCGCGCCTCGGGCAAGGCAACATCGCCCTGGTTCGCTACGCACCGGGCGTCGACCGCGACGCGATGCGCCGCCGGCTCAGCTCCCTGCCGGGGGTCGTCGCCTTCGCCGACTCCAATGCCCTGCTGGAAACGGTCAACAGCTACCTCGGTCTCTACTACGCGTTCGTCGGAATGATGCTGCTGTTCGGGGCGGCGATGGCCTTCGCCCTCCTCTACAACTCGCTCCAGGCCAACCTGGCCGAGCGGGCGGTGGAGGTGGCGACGCTGCGCGCCGCCGGCACCCCGTTCCGCACCCTCTCGCGGATGATCACCGCCGAGAACTTCCTCGTCACCGCGATCGGGATCGTCCCCGGCCTGATCGTCGGCTACGAGGTTGCACGGCTCTTCCTCGGCTCCTTCTCCAGTGACTCGTTCAGCTTCGACCTCCAGATCAGGACCTCGACCCTGGTCCTCTCCTCGCTGGCGATCCTCGCCGTCTC
>VRUE01000061.1 GCA_019456285.1 Solirubrobacterales bacterium
CGCCTGAAGCGGCCGGCGCAGCTCGTGCAGCACCTCGTTGAGGGCGCTGCGCCGCCGCCCGGCGCGCAGCCCCTGCGCGGCGATCGCCACCACCACCATCGAGGCGGCGAGCGGCCAGCCGGCGAGGATCTGCGCCAGCTCGGTCATCCGTCGATCAGCCTGTAGCCGACGCCCCAGCAGTTGCCACGTAGCGGCCGTTCTCCGGGTCGAGTTTGCGCCGCAGCCGGCTGGCATGCGAGTCGAGCGTGCGGGTGCGGGCGGGGGTGCGGTAGCCCCAGACGTCGCTCAGCAGCTCCCGCTTGGAGAAGACCCGGGACGGGTCGGAGGCGAGCACCCGCAGCAGGGTGAACTCTTTGTTGGAGAGCGCGACCTCCCGCTCGCCCACCCACGCCCTGCGCCGCGCCGGGTCGACCACGACCTCGCCGACCCGGCACGGCCCCTCGCGCTGGTCCGCCCCGCGTCGCAGCACCGCGCCGATCCGCGCCCGCAGCTCCGGGTAGTGGAACGGCTTCACCAGGTAGTCGTCGGCGCCGAAGTCGAGGCCGCGGACGCGCTCGGCGTCGGCGCCCCGCCCGGTCAGGACGATCACCGGCAGCCGCGGGTCGAAGCGCGAGCCGATCCCGTCCGCCTCGCGAATCTCCCGCAGCACGTCGAGGCCGGAGGCGTCGGGGAGCGCCAGGTCGAGCAGCATCAGGTCGGGCTGCTTGTAGCGGCAGAGCCGCAGCGCGTCCGCAGCGCTGGGCGCCGGCAGCACCCCGAACCGGTCGGCGACCAGGTGGTCGCACAACAACTCCAGGGTCACTGTGTCGTCCTCGCAGACGACAACGCTCGCGATCTCTCGTCTCTGGGGCAACACCTGCCCCCTTAAGTCACGAGTCCGGCAAACTCTCCCCCCTTCGCGACGGGATCTCCAGGACGGCGGCCGCACGGGGGTGGAAGTGACGCTCGGGCGTGTCGTGGTGCTCTATCTCCGACTTCTGAAGTCGGGAATTGGTAGGGTACCCTAACTATGAGACGCGGACGCCGGTCTGAGCGAGGTGATCAGCGCAAGCAACGTGCGCCTTGGAGGCATCGACGCCGGCGACACGATGCGACAGATCCGGCAACAACGCTCGACCGGATCGCTCCGGGGCGGTCGGCGGTCGTTGTCCGGGTAAGTGCCGACGGGGGAACGGGTCAGCGACTGTGCGAGATGGGGCTGCTGGAGGGGGAGACGGTGACCGTGGTGCGCCTGGCACCGGCCGGCGACCCGATCGAGATCGAGCTATGGGGGTACCGGCTTTCGCTGCGTCGCAGCGAGGCGCAGCTGGTGGAGGTTGAAGCGCGTGGCAGCTGAGGCGCAGCTGCCGGTCGGGTCGCCGCCGCGGCCGAGCGAGGCGATCGAGAGGACCCGCCACGTCACCGTGGCAGTCATCGGCAACCCGAACACCGGCAAGAGCACGGTCTTCAACGGCCTCACCGGTCTGCGCCAGAAGGTGGGCAACTACCCGGGGGTGACCGTCGAGAAGCACACCGGCTGGTGCCGGTCCGGCCGGGTCAGCATGCAGCTCGTAGACCTGCCGGGCACCTACTCCCTTGCCGCGAACTCGCCGGATGAGATGATCGCCGTCGACGTCATGCTCGGCCGCACGGACGACCTTCCCCGTCCCGACGCCATCCTGGTCATCGCCGACGCCTCCAACCTGGAGCGCAACCTGTATCTCGCTTCACAGGTGATGGAGCTGGGCATGCCGCTCGTCATCGCGCTGAACATGCTCGACGAGGCGGTCGCTCGGGGCCTTTCGATCGATCCCGGCGAGCTCTCGCACCGCCTCGGCGTGCCGGTTGTCGGTACCGTTGCCCGTCGCGGGCAGGGACTCGATCGGCTGCGGCGGATCCTGGCGCTGACCGCGCTGGGTGGCGGACGGCGCTCCCCCGACCCGCCGAGGCTTCCCCAGCCGCTCGCGGGAGAGATCGACGAGTTGCACGCCTGGCTTGCCCAGCGCGGCGAGAGCCTGCATCACGTCGAGGTCGAGCGAGCCATCATCGACCGCGAGGGAGCGGCCGAGCGGCGTATCGCGAAGCGCGCAGTCGACGGGTTCTCCAATCGTCTCGAGCGGGCACGCGAGCGGGCGTCCGACGGCCGCGCGCTGGCAAGCCTGGAGGCTGCGGCCCGCTACGGCTGGATTCAGCAGCGGCTCGATGGGCTCGTGACCCGGCCTGAGGCGGCGGCGGCGGCTTTCACAGGACGACTCGACCGCATCCTCACCCATCGGGTACTTGGAGTGCTGATCTTCCTCGCGCTCATGGTCGTCGTCTTCCAGGCGATCTTCAGCTGGGCGACACCGCTCATGCAGGAGATGGAGGCGGCCGTGGCCAGGGTGAGCGCGGCGGTGGGCTCCGCGCTGCCCGAGGGCGCGCTCCAGAGCCTCGTCGCCGACGGCGTGATCGCCGGCGTGGGCAGCGTCGTCGTCTTCCTGCCTCAGATCCTGCTCCTGTTCTTCTTCATCGGGCTGCTCGAGGACTGCGGCTACATGGCCCGCGCGGCGTTCCTGATGGACAGGCTGATGGTGAAGGTCGGGCTGTCGGGGAAGTCCTTCATACCGCTGGCGTCGAGCTTCGCCTGTGCCGTTCCGGGCATCATGGCCACGCGGACCATCGAGGGCCGTCGCGACCGCATCGCGACGATGATGGTAGCGCCGCTCCTCACCTGCTCAGCCAGGCTGCCCGTCTACGCGCTCCTGATAGCGGCGTTCGTGCCTGCCGAACGCTACGCGGGAGGGCTGATCGGCGTGCAGGGTCTGGTGCTGCTCGGTCTCTACTTGCTTGGCATAGCTGTGGCCGTCGCCGCCGCCCTGGTGCTGAAGCGAACGGCCCTGCGGGGCGGTACCGCCCCCTTCCTGATGGAGCTGCCGAGCTACAAGCTCCCCTCCCTTGCAGGAATGGCTCGCCGCCTCTTCGACCGGGGTCGCGTGTTCGTGGTTCGCGTCGGCACGATCGTCTTGGGCGTCACCGTCGTCATCTGGGCGCTGGCGTACTTCCCGCATCCAGCGTCGGTGGCCGATCGCTACGAGGCCGAGCGCCAGTCGGTCAGCGCTTCGCTACCCGCGGACGCCCGCGAGCAGGCAGTCGCCGAGATCGACAACGCCGAGGCAGCCGCCTATCTCGAGCAGAGCGTGTTCGGGCGGCTGGGCCACGCAGTCGAGCCCGTCTTCAGGCCGCTTGGCTGGAACTGGCAGGTCTCCCTCGGGGTGATGGCTTCGTTCCCCGCCCGCGAGGTTCTCATCTCCACCCTTGGCACGACCTACGCGACCGGCGCCGACGTCGACGAGGAGTCGCAGGACCTCCGCCAGAAGCTCTCGGCGGCGACGTTTCCCGACGGCCACAAAGTGTTCACGATCCCGATGGTGCTCGGGCTCTTGACCTTCGTGGCGCTCTGCCTCCAGTGCGTCGCAACTGTGGGCACGCTCCGCAAGGAGGCCAACTCCTGGCGTTGGGCCGGCCTGGCCTGGCTGTACATGACGGCGCTCGCCTACATCGGCGCGCTCATCGTCTTCCAGCTGGGGGGCCTGATCGGCTGATGGCGCAGGAGGCAGCTGCCCTCGGCCTGGTGACCTGCCTGGTGGCGGTGACGGTCGTCCTGCCGTGGCTGCTGGCCCGCCGCAAGCGCAAGACAACCGGCTGCGGCTGTGACTCGTGATGGAATCTCCAGGACGGCGACCGCGCGGCGGTGGGAGACAAGGCGGCGCGGGGGGACGTCGCGACGGGCGGCGAGCGAGTTGCCGCACCCGACGCTCTCAGCTCTTGCGGCGTTTCACCTTCGGGGTCTCGTAGCTCGCCAGGGCGAAGCTGACGTTGATCCCCTCCTCGCCGGCCTCACCGAGTCGCTTGGCAGCCTCGGCCGCGACGTCCATGATCCGCCCCCGGGTGTCTTCCATGATCGGGTTCATCTCGCGCCACGCCTGCTCGTCGAGGACGATCGCGGTCCAGCTGAGATGGCTGTCGTCGCGAGCATCGAAGGTGCCGGCGCTGACCGCCTCACCTGCGTTTTCGAAGAGGTCCCGAAGCGTGGCGCCGGTCGCCCCTCCCCGAATCGACAGCGGCAGCTGCTTCCAGTCGGCGTCGCCGAGCAGGGCGCGCCTGGTTCCCCGGTAGACGTGTTCCACGGCCCCGCGCCTCGGCACTTCGGCCACCAGCTCGATGCAGTCGCATTTCTCCAGCACGTCGAAGTGGTAGGAGACCTTGGGGATGGATTCCTCGCATTCCTCGGCGACTTCGATGGGGCTGAGGCAGCGCCGGTTGACCGTGGCGAGAATATGCACCCGCAGGGGGTGGGCCAGCGCCTTCCCCATGTTGGGATCGAGGATCTTCTTCGTCTTCTCGCCCATCTTCCGCCTCGCCGCGCCGCCCGCCTTCGTGGCTTTGCCGCCCGCCTTCGTGGCTTTGCCGCCAGCCTTCGTGGCTTTGCCGCCAGCCTTTTTCTTCCGCTTCTTCGCTGCCATGCGAGGTGCCTCCAAACAATCGGGGGTTTTCAGTGCGCTCCACCCTATTACTTAGACTGGTGGGACGAGCGCCACCCCGTTTGGTTTGCATCTGGGTTTTTTAATACTAGAAACATTTTTAACACTGAAGTAGTTCTCTGACCCATGAGTTAGCTGGGGCATCTCCTGCTGGCGAAGCCCGGGCTGGCGACTTGCTTGAGCTGGGCGGGTGGGCGGCTGTGGCTGCCCGAAAGCGCGGCTCACGCAGACCGGCACCCGCGACCCCGGGGAGGTGAGACCATGAGCATCGGCACCTGCGACGCAGTCCTTCCGATGGTTTCCATCCGCAAGTCCAACTAGCGGCACGGGCTTGGCCGGACTGTCCCCGGCCTCGCGTCTCCAGGGACCCGGGGACAGTCCGGCCGCAGCCTCGGAAGCGGCGCCCGCGCGGTGGTCGAGGACCCGGCGCGCCGGGTCGAGCTGCGCCGCCCAGCCTCCCCCCGGGTGCAAACCCTCTTTCAGGCGCGGGCACGCACGGGCACGGGGCTACGATGACAGGCATGATCCTGCACCTGCTCTCGCTGGGCTTGCGGGAGCCGATGGGCTTCAACCGTGGATAAGAAGACGACCCGCAGAGGGAATTACGAGTCGGGCTCCGACTATGTGCTCGAGTACGGCGCGCTCCGCTTCGCCTTCAACGAGGAGGACTTCGGCCAGCGCGTCGAGCAGGCCGCGGTGAAGCTTGGCTTCGTCGCCCAGGGGCTGGGCCGGGAGGAGCTGGACGACCTGCTCGACCTGGCGGTGAGCGGTGAGATCGCCGAGCCCAGCTCCCGCCTCGGCGAGCACATCAACGAGAACTGGGAGGACCTGGTCGGGCCCGCCAACCGCAGCCTCGTCCACTGGCTGCGCCGCCTCGTCTTCCGCGGGGCGTGGCTGGACCAACGGGTCAAGGAGGGCGAGCTGGACGTCGTCTTCAACGAGCGCACCCAGACCTTCGGCTACGTGCAGCCGGACCGCAGCTCCGATCCGATCGAGCTCTCCAAAGAGCCCTCCTGGCGCCGCATCGCCTACCGCCGCTGAAGCGTTAGTCGCGACGCCGCTCGACCGCGGCGACCACGGTCAGCGAGCCGTTTCCCGAGCGGGCCAGCCGCTGCCCGGCGTCGAGCAGCTCCTTCGCCGCGCTGGCGCCGCCGAAGGCCTCGGCGTGGCGGCTCAACGAGTCGACCAGGAAGATCACGTCTTCGCCTCCGTCGGCGCGGCTCACGGCCTGGGCGAGGGCGTCGTCGGCGTGGCGGGCCTTGCCCGCGGCGACGATCTCCGCCTGCGGCGCCTCGCGTTTCCAGTCGGCCAGCTCCTCGGGGCTGGGGTCGACCAGCAGGGCGATCGGGTCGGGATCCTTCGAGGCGTCGGACAGCTCAGCCGCCACCTCGCGCAGCAGCGCGGTGCAGCCCTGCCGCGTCTCCGCGTAGACGATCGCCTGGCGACCGGGCACCGGCGGCAGCAGCAGGTCGCGGACCCGCACCCCCTTGCGGCCCTTGCGGCGAAAGCGGCGGCGGCGCTTGGGGCGCGGAGCCGCGGCCTCCTCGCGGGCCTCCGGCTTCGGCGGGGGAGGCGCGGGGCGCTCGCGCCGCCTCGGCGGCGAAGCCTTGGAGGCCTTGGGCTTGTCGGCGAGTTTTCCGATCAACTCCTCGCGACGAAGCATCCGGTAGCCGCGAATGCCAGCGTCCGCGGCAAGCGAATGCAGCTCTGCGAGGTGCTTGGACTCAAGCTGACCCTTAGTCATTGGCGGGGGAGAGTACTCGTGAACGACGCCACACGCTGCTCTAGGAACCGGCCGCCGCGAGGCGTTTCTCGGTCAGCTCGCGTAACCAGGCGCCGAACTCCGGGCGCGACTGCCAGTCCTGGCGGAACTTCTCGGCGCCGGCCTCGGTAAGCGGGTGGTTGAGCATCTGCCGCAGCACCTTGGCCGGGGTGGTGGCGATCTCGCAGCCGATCCGCGCCGCCGCCACCACGTGCTCGGGGTGGCGGACCGAAGCGGCGATGATCTCCGAGGTCATGCCGCCGGCCCGCAGGGTGTCGGCGATCTCCTCCAGCACGACGGTCGAGTCGACCGAGATGTCGTCGAGCCGGCCCATGAAGCAGGAGACGTAGGTGGCGCCCGACGCCGCGGCCAGCAGCGCCTGGGTGGGCGAGAAGACCAGGGTCATGTTGACCGGGATGCCGTCGTCGGTCAGCGCCCGGGTCGCGGCCAGGCCCCGCTCGCAGAAGGGCACCTTGACCGTGACGTGCTCGTGCAGCTCGCGCAGCGCCCGGCCCTCGTCGATCATCCCCTGCACCTCCTGGGAGACGACCTCCGCGGAGACCGGCCCGCGGACCAGCTCGCAGATCCGCTGCACGATCTCGCCGGGGTCACCGTCCTCCTTGGCGAGCAGCGAGGGATTGGTGGTGGCGCCGGAGAGGACGCCCCAGGCGGCGATCTCCTCGACCTCGGCAACGCTTCCGGTGTCGATGAAAAGTCTCACGGGCGCAAGGGTAGTGGAGGCTCAGGCGCCAGCGCTTGCGGGGTCGGCGCCGGCCTCGGCGACGGCGGCCGGCCAGGCATCCGCCTCGCGCTTGACGCGGCGGCGCGACCAGCCCAGCTCGGCCCCCATCGCCTCGGCGACCGGGCGCGCCGAGTCGGCCGTCCGCAGCTGCGGCGCGGCGAGTATGCCGAGGCGGGTGCGGCGCAGCAGCACGTCGGCGACGCTGCGCGCCTGCTCGTGGCGGGCGGCGATCGTCGCCTCGGCGAGCAGGTCGGGGCGGCCCGGGACGATCGGCGCCGCCAGATTCGGGTCCTTCCAGGCAAGGTCGAGGACGGCTCGCACCCCGTGCCCGTAGCGGAAGGCGAGCTGGGAGACCGACTCCTCCCCCACCCCCTCGGGCGCCTCCAGGTCCTCGGGCCGGGCCTCCATCCCGAGCGGGATCTCGGCGGTGTGGCAGGGGGCGTCGCGGCCCTCGCGCTCGACCAGCCGGTCGACGGTCTGCTTCGCCATCCGCCGCCAGGTGGTCAGCTTGCCGCCGGTGATCGTCAGCATCCCCGACGAGGTCTCGTACAGCTCCGCCTTGCGCGAGATGTCGACCGACCTCTTCGGGTCGCCGGTCGAGAGCAGCGGGCGGACGCCGGCGTAGGCGCCGACCAGGTCGGACTGCGCGAGCGAGACGCCGAAGAACGAGTTGACCGCGTCGAGCAGGTAGGCGATGTCGTCCCCGGCCGGCCTGGGGTGGGCGATGTCCCCCTCGTAGTCATTGTCCGTTGTGCCGACCAGGGTGCGGCCGTACCAGGGCAGGGCGAAGATCTCCCGCCCCTCGCCGGCCGGGACGATGCAGGCGGCGCTGCCGGTCGAGAGGTCGGCCCGGTCGAGGATCAGATGGGTGCCGCGGCTGGGAGAGATCCGCGGCACGTCCTCCTCCTCGACCACCTCCTCGGGGCGGATGCGGTCGGCCCAGACGCCGGTCGCGTTGACGACGTTGTCGGCCCCGACCTCGAAGCGCTCGCCCGACTCGGCCTCGACGAAGGCGGCCCCGGAGGCGCGGCCGCCGCTGGAGAGCACCTCGGTCACCTCCGCCCCGTTCAGCATCGCCGCGCCGAAGCGCTCCGCCTCCCCCAGCACGGTGAGGACGAGGCGGACGTCGTCGGTCTGGCAGTCGTAGAAGAGGTAGGCGTCCTTGGGGTCGCGCGGGGCCAGCGCCGGGACCATCTCCAAGACCTCGTCGCGGCCAATCGTGCGGTGGCGGTCCGGTGACCAGTAGAAGTCCTCGTCCTCCTCCTTCGAGGCGCGGATCTCGCGGCGGCCGCGCCCCACCCGCGTGGTCGCCATCACGTCGTACATGTTGAGGCCGATCCCGATCCGGCGGTCGCGGCGCTCCTCGCCCAGGGAGGGGACCAGGAACGGGGTCGGGTAGACGAGGTGCGGGGCGAGCTGGACCATCAGCTGGCGCTCCACCAGCGCCTCGCGAACCAGCCCGAGGTCGAAGCTCCGCAGGTAGCGCAGCCCGCCGTGGACCATCTTCGAGGAGCGGCTGGAGGTGCCGACCGCGTAGTCGTCGCGCTCCAGCAGCGCCACCGAGTAGCCGCGCGAGGCGGCGTCGAGCGCCACCCCGGCGCCGGTGATCCCGCCGCCGATCACGACGACCTCGAAGCGCTGCCCGGCAATCGCCTCGATGGCTGCGGAGCGCGAGAGCATCAGCCGGGGAGGACGGTCGTCTGCTCGACCGGCGGCCGCTGCGGCGGCGCCGGCCCCACCACCCGGACGCGCCGGGGAGCGGCGCGGCGAGTCCGGATCGCGGTCTCCGCATCCATGCCGGAAACATAGCCGCCCGCCCTCTCACCTCCCCGCCGACGGGCCTAAAACGTCCTTATGTCGGACGGAATCGGCCCGTCGGCGGCTACCAGCCGTAGCGGCGGCCGAGGAAGAGGACGCCGCCGAGGGCGAGGCCGCCGGTTGCGAGGCCGATGCCGAGCGGCGCCCAGGGCGAGGGGCCGGGGCGAGCGTCGCCGGCCGACCGCGCGGATGCCGGCGCCGGAGCCCGCTCGACGGGGAGGGGCTCCTCTCCCTCCTGACCACCCCCGCCCAGCCCCCCCGGGGGAGGCGCGGCGCCTCCGGCCGCGGGCGGCAGGCCCGAGGAGCCGCGATTCCCGGGGGTGCCGCCGGTGGAGCCTGCCCCGCCCTCCGACAGCGACCTCTTCGGGACCTCCGGCAGCGACGGCGATCCGGGGGTCGAGGACGAGCCGGAGGTCGACGGCGGCGCCGCGAATGCCGGCGGCGGCGAGGCCTGCGGCTTCCTCGGCACGGTGGAAATCGGGAAGGGCTTGCCGGCGGTCGCGGCCAGGGCCTGGCCGGTCACCCAGACCGGCGTCTGGTCGCTCGAGGCCGAGTAGGTGTAGTGGCCGTCCTTGGCCTGACGGGCGGCGAGGTGGGCGAGGGCGCTCTTGCCGCCCGCGCGGATCT
Organism: Solirubrobacterales bacterium; assembly: GCA_019456285.1. Classification (GTDB taxonomy): domain Bacteria; phylum Actinomycetota; class Thermoleophilia; order Solirubrobacterales; family 70-9; genus VRUE01. The sequence goes on from VRUE01000061.1 coordinate 9,449, forward strand.
TGGCGGGGTCGGCGCCGACGGCGAGCATCCCCTGCACCGCCCAGGCGGTCGACTGCGAGTTGACCCCGCCGGAGCCGCCGAGCATGTAGCCGCCCCCCGGGCGCTGCGCCTTGCGCAGGTAGGCGAGGCCGCGGCGAGCGACCTTCGAGCCCGGCATCGCCTGCATCGCCGCGCCGGTCCCGTCGGCGGTGCTGGGCGAGCCGGGCACGTCGCCCCACCCCCCGTTGCCGTTCTGGGCCCGGGCCAGCCAGGACAGCGAGCGGTCGAGGCCGCCCTTCGCCCCCGCCGAGCGCAGGGCGATGACGGCGAACGCGGTCGAGCTGGGCCAGCCTTCGTAGGAGCCATTGTCGCGCCGGCGCTTGGCCAGCGCCGCGACCAGGTTGCGGCCGCCGAAGGAGCGCGGGTCGACCCCGGCTCCCTTCAGGGCGAGGATCGTGCGGGCGAAGTCGCCGCTGCTGGTCAGCTCGCTCACCTTGGCGCGCAGGAAGCCGACCGGGCTGCGGCCGCGGCGCCTGACGTCGAGCGGGTTGCGACCGGCGGCCTCCAGGCCGAGCATCGCCCAGGAGGTGATATCGGCGCTCGAGTCGCGGTCGGGAGAGGAGCCCCATCCCCCGTCGGGGTTCTGGACCGACTGCAGCCAGAGGGCGGCGCGGCCGGTGTCGGAGGCCTGGGCGCCGGCGGGAACGGCCGCCGCCAGCACCAGGGTCAGGAGCAGGCCGGTGACGACGGCCGGGGTGCGCCACTCGAACCGCTCGCGGAAGCGGATCAGCATCCGCACCATCGCCGGCCCGGCGAGGAGGGCGAGGGCGACGTTGCCGATCGCGTGGGCGGCGTCGAAGGGCACGGCGCGGGACTCCAGCGCCAGGAAACGCTCCAACGAGAGGTCGCCGCCGTAGGTCGCCATCAGCGAGAAGTTGAGCAGAGCGCCGTAGGCGATGCCGGCGAAGCCGCAGGCCGCGGCCAGGGTGAGGCGGCCGACGTTGCGACCGCCCAGCGCCAGCGCCGCGCCGAAAATCCCGCACATCCCCCAGCCGGCCATCTGCCACGGCGTCCACGGCCCCTGGCCGAGCCAGAAGTTGGAGACCAGCCCGCCCAGGGCGCCGACCGCGAAGCCGGGCGCCGGGCCGAGCGCGAAGCCGGCGAAGACGACGATATCGGTGGTCGCGACGACGTTGGGCAGCGCCGCGAAGGCGACGCGGCCGGCGACCGCGAGGGCGGCGAGGGCGGCGACCAGCGCCACCACCTGTGAGGGGGGGCGCGAGCGCTCGTACCAAACGAAGCCGCCGAGCAGCACAGCGCCGAGGATCAGGAAGCTGGCCGTCTCCCAGGACATCAGCTCCCCCCCGCCAGCGCGGCCGCGCCCTGCTCGGGGACGATCACCCCGGGCAGGTCGAGCACGCGGGCCACCTCGGTGGCGAAGTACCAACCGCCCGAGAGGACCTCGGCGGCGGGGCCGTCGGCGATCGTGACGCCGTCACCGAGCAGGACGACGCGCTCGGCGAAGGTGGCGGCGAACTCGACGTCGTGGGTGGCGACGACGACGCCGGCGCCGCGAGCGGCGAGATCCCCGATCAGCTCGACCAGGTCGTCTTTGCGGGCGCGGTCCATGCCGCGGGTCGGCTCGTCGAGGGCGACGAGACCGGGCAGCGCCTCGCCGTCGATCTGCCCCGCCAGCGCGATCGCCAGCGCCAACCGCTGCCGCTCCCCACCGGAGAGGTCCCGCGGGTCGGAGTCGGCGGCGTGCTCCAGGCCGACGAGCCGCAGAGCGGCCAGCCCCTCGTCCCCGGGCAGCTCGTCCCCGACCCGCTCCCGGACCAGGTAGTCGCTCGGGTTCTGCGTCAGCAAAGCCATCCCCCCCGGCGCCTCGACCTTACCCCTCGCCGGCTCGACGAGTCCCGCCACCGTCCTCAGCAAGGTGCTCTTCCCCGCTCCGTTGCGCCCCATAAGCGCCACCCGTTCCCCCCGCTGGACCCCCAGATCGATTCCTCGGAGAACATCGCGCATCGCGTCCCCCCTGTCCAGCTCGACCCAGAGATCCCGCAGATCGACCGCTGTGGTCGGAGGGGCGCCGGGCCCCCTCCGAACGGCTTCTGCTTTTTCGCCCGAGCGCGTCGGCGAGAGACGCCCCGCTCGCCGCGAAAAAGTTGAGGGAGGAGGGGGCCCGGCGCCCCTCCCCAAACCCTCGGTCGACTCCAGGATCTGCCGCGCGTCGCGGACACCGACCGGGAGCGGCTCGATGCCGGCGAGGGAGAAGAGGCGGGCGGCGGGGGTCTCCAGCGCGGGGTCCGCCCGCTGGGCCCAGGCGAGGAAGTCGCGCGCCGGGCCGTCGAAGGGGATCGCGCCCGCGTCCATGGCGACGACCCGGTCGGCGGCGGCCAGGCAGCGCTCGAGGCGGTGCTCGGCGAGGAGAACGGCCACGCCCCACTCCTCGTTGAGGCGGCGAAGGAGCCAGATCAGCTCGTCGCCGGCCACCGGGTCGAGCTGCGAGGTGGGCTCGTCGAGGAGCACCAGGCTGGGGCGGGTGACCAGAGCCGCCGCCAGCGCGGCGCGCTGCAGCTCCCCGCCCGAGAGAGTGTCGACGGTCCGGTCCAGGAGGTGCGGGATGGCGAGGGCCAGCGCCACCTCCTCGACGGCGCGGGCGCGCGAGGCCGGCGGCTCGCCGCGCATCTCCAGGGGCAGCTCGATCTCCGCCGCGACCGTGGTCGAGACGATCTGGGTCTCGGGGTCCTGGGCCAGGTAGCCGACCGCGCCCGCCAGCTCACCCGGTCCGGAGGCGATCGCGTCGATGCCCGCCGCCGCGACGCCGCCGCGGATCTCGCCGCCGTGAAAGTGCGGGACGAGGCCGCAGGCCGCTCGAAGCAGGGTCGACTTGCCGGAGGCGGAGCGGCCGACGAGGACCGCGAACTCGCCGGCGCCGAGTTGCAGCGAGACGCCGTCGAGGGCCGGGCGGGCGGCGTTCGGGTAGGTGTAGGAGAGGCTCTCGATCGCCAGGGCGGGCACGGTGCGGGCGGGGGTCGCCAGCTCAGGCACGCGAGGCCCCCAGCGGGCGGGTCGAGGCCGGCGTGGCGGGGCCGGGCCGAGCGCGGCGGGGCGGTTTCCGGCGCACCGGCGCGAGGCCGGAGAGGATCAGCAGCGCCGCCAGGGCGAGGACCGGCGGGCCGACCTCGACCTCGACCGCCGGGTAGGCGCTGAAGCCGCCGGCGCCGAGCAGCTTCGCCGCGACCGCGGCGGCGAGCACAGCCGCCCCGACCGCGTAGAAGCGGGCGTCGTAGCGGCAGCGGCGGCGGCAACGC
>VRUE01000006.1:0-8059 GCA_019456285.1 Solirubrobacterales bacterium
CGAGGATCTGGAGCTCGGGTCACCTGGCGAATGTGGCCACGTCTCTGCTAAAGTAGTCACATGCGTGAGATCGGAGTCCGGGAGCTGAAGGCCAGCCTGAGCAGGGTGCTGCATCGGGTCGACGAGGGCGAGCAGATTCGGGTGACGATGCGCGGTCGTCCTGTGGCCGACATCGTCCCCGCAGGCGCTCGTCGCGGCGACGAGCGCCTGCGGGAGTTGGTGGCCGACGGCAGGATCACCCCGGCCGCCCGTCCCCGTCCGGGTCGTTCACCGCGCCCACTGGATACGGGACGCTCGGCTTCGGCAATCGTCCTGGCCGAGCGCGACGACGAGCGCTGATGCTCTACCTCGACGCGAGCGCGCTCGTCAAGCGCTACGTCGAGGAGGAGGGCAGCGAGTTGGTGCTGTCTGGGATGGAGGACGCGCGCGCCTGGTCGATGTGCCGGATCGGTTACGTGGAGACCGTGCGCGCTGTCGCCTTGGCAGCAGGGCGCAACGCCGTCAAGGGGGTCGAAGCGGACTGGCTTTCCTTCGACGTGATCGAGGTCGATCGGGCCCTCACCGAGCATGCCGCGGAACTGACGCTCTCGACCGAGCTGCGCAGCCTGGACGCTCTACATCTGGCTTCGGCGCTTGTGCTGCCCTCGGAGGACTTGACCATCGCCACCTGGGACGCTCGCCTGCACCGCGCCGCCCGCGACCAGGGCATGAAGACGCTGCCGGCAACGCTCGATTAGCCCGAATTGTCACCGAACTGCGGCTCGACGATCAGGGTTTGTACCGGCGCGCCGGCGTGGCAGACCGAGCGCCTATGGCGTGCCGGAATCAGTCCGGATCGTGCCGCTTGGCCTTGCGCAAGTAGTTCTCGGATGCCGCTCGGCCTTGCCCCCGCCGGCTCATCGAAGCATGCTCTCACGGAGCGGCACGTCATCGAGTGCTCCGCGCACTGGCGGCGGGCGAGCGTTGCGGTCCTGTGTCGCCGCTAGTGTGCACCTTTCATGCACGGGGCGATCGATGAGTTGAGCGAGATCGATCTGTCGGGGGTCAGAGAAGTGGTCGGGTCGAGGTCGTTCGAGCGTGGGCGCAGCTACGCGCGCGGCCGGCGGGTAGCGGCGGTCGAGTGGGATCCGAGCGGTCTGACGCTGACCGGCTCGGTGGTCGGCACCGCGCTCTACGCCACCACCGCCTACTTCACCGACGCCGACGGGAACCTCGCGTTCGAGGACGGTGAGTGCACGTGCCCGGTGGGATACAACTGCAAGCATGTCGCTGCGCTCGCGATCGCGGCCGCCGGCGAGGGCGCCGGCGCTCAGGGCGCGCGGCGCCGGCCCCGGGCTCGCCCGGCGACGACGGATGGCCCGGCGTGGGAACGGTCCCTGCGGGCGCTGATCGACGCCCCGGCGGCGCCGGCCGGGGAGCGACCGCTGGCGATCGAGCTCTCTCTGCGGCCGGGCCGCGGACGGCCGCGGCTGATGGCGCGGCTGATGCGCCCGGGGGCGCGCGGGGGCTGGGTCAACGGCTCGCTCTCCTGGGGCGGACTCGACTCGTGGCAGGTCCGCGACGGCGAGTACCGCTCCGACCACCTGGCGCTCGTCCGCGAGCTTCACGCAATCCACCGCGCCCGCGAGCAACGGGTGGGCTACTACTACGGCTACGGCGACAGCGGCGAGCGGATGCTCGACCTGAGCGACTGCGACAGCCCGCGGCTGTGGGCGCTGCTCGACGAGGCTACCCGGATCGAGCTGAGGCTCATCCACACCCTGCCGGGACTCGGCGAGCTGCCGCCCTACGAGAGCGGCGAGCTGCTCGTCGACGTCGGCCGCGATGGCGAGCGGGGCTCGCTCGTGACCGCCGTGCTTCGCCTCGGCGACCACGACCCGGCCGGGCTCGAGCCGCTGTTCTTCCTCGGCGCGGGCGGGCACGGCGTCGTCTGCGCCGAGCGCGACGAGGGCACCGAGGACCCCGATCTCGAGCAGCGGCGATTGCGGCTCGTGCGCCTCGCAAGGCCCGCTCCGCCGCAGCTGCAGCGGATGGTGCTCGACGGCGAGCGGCTCGAGATCCCGGCGGGCGAGCTCGACCGGTTCGCCGTGGAGATCTGCCCCGCGCTGCGCCACGTCGCCACGGTGTCCTCGTCAGACGGGTCGTTCACGCCGCCCGAGATCTCGGAGCCGGCGCTCGTGCTGCGGGCAAGCTACGGCGCCGGGCACGCCCTCGAGCTCGACTGGGCGTGGGTCTACCGGATCGGCTCGCAGACGCGACAGGTGCCGCTCGGGATCGGCACAGCCGCCCCCGGCTTCCGCGATCGCCGCGCCGAGCGCGCGATCCTCGCTGAGACCGTGCTCACCGAGACCGGCCTCGAGCCCCTCGGCCTCCTCGATGCGGCGGCCCGGCCGGCGGAGGTGCCCGCGGCCTCGCTCGCCGGGATCGAGACGATGCGCCTGACGACCGAGGTGCTGCCGCGGCTGGAGGAGCACGGAGTCGCCATCGAGGTCGTGGGAGAGCCGGCCGACTACCGCGACGTCGGCGACTCGCTGACGATCGGTGTCTCGACCGCCGAGATCGCCGGCGAGAGCGACTGGTTCGACCTCGGCGTGACGATCGGGGTCGAGGGACACGAGCTGCCGCTCGCCGACGTGTTCGTCGCCTTGGCATGCGGCGAATCGCGCCTCCTGCTCGACGACGGCGGCTACCTCTCGCTCGAGGATCCCCGCCTCGAGTCGTTGCGGCAGCTGATCGTGGAGGCGCAGGCGCTCGCCGACTCCCCATCGGCGCCGCTGCGGATCAGCCGCTACCAGGCAGGGCTGTGGGCCGAGCTCGCCGCGCTCGGCGTCGTCACCGAGCAGGCCGAGGCCTGGCGGCGCCAGGCCGGCGCGCTGCTCGAGCTCACCGAGGTCGCCGGCCACGACCCGCCGGCTGCGCTGGAGGCCGAGCTGCGTCCCTACCAACGCGACGGGTTCGGCTGGCTGGCGTCGCTGTGGGAGCTGGGGCTCGGTGGCATCCTCGCCGACGACATGGGGCTCGGCAAGACGCTGCAGACGCTCGCGCTGCTCTGCCACGCTCGCGAGCGCGATCCCGGCGTCGGCCCGTTCCTGGTCGTCGCGCCGACGAGCGTCGTCTCGAACTGGGTCGGCGAGGCGGCGAGATTCACCCCCGAGCTCGCGGTCAGCGCGGTCACCGACACGCTGAGGAAGTCCGGCCGATCGATCGACGACCTCGCGGCCGCCGACGTCGTGGTGACGACGTACACGCTGTTCCGGCTCGACGCGGAGGCCTATCGCGAGGTGGAGTGGGCGGGCCTCGTCCTCGACGAGGCGCAGGCTGTCAAGAACCACCAGTCGAAGACGTACAAGTGCGTCCGTGAGCTGGCGGCGCCGTTCAAGCTCGCCGTCACCGGAACTCCGATGGAGAACAACCTGACCGAGCTGTGGTCGCTGCTCTCGATCACGGCGCCGGGGCTCTTCCCGGACCCGAAGCGGTTCGCCGAGCAGTACGCGCGGCCGATCGAACGCGACGGCGACGCCGAGCGGCTCGCGCGCCTGCGGCGCAGGATCAAGCCCCTCGTCAAGCGCCGCACCAAGGAGCTCGTCGCTGCCGACCTGCCGCCGAAGCAGGAGCAGATGCTCGAAGTCGATCTCCACGCGCGTCACCGCAAGCTCTACGAGACTCGGTTGCAGCGCGAGCGGCAGAAGATTCTCGGCCTGATCGACGACTTCGACCGCAACCGGTTCACGATCTTGCGCTCGATCACGCTCCTGCGCCAGCTCAGCATCGATCCGAGCCTCGTCGACGATGGTCACGACGACGTTCCCTGCGCGAAGCTCGCCGCGCTGGTCGAGCAGCTCGGCGAGGTGATCGCCGGCGGCCACCGAGCGCTCGTCTTCAGCCAGTTCACGGGCTTCCTGGCCAAGGTCCGCGACCGTCTCGACCGTGAGGGGATCGAGTACTGCTACCTCGACGGGCGCACGCGCAAGCGCGACAAGGTGATCGAGCGGTTCAAGCAGGGCGCCGACCCGGTCTTCCTGATCAGCCTGAAGGCGGGCGGCTTCGGCCTCAACCTGCCCGAGGCCGATTACTGCTTCCTGCTTGACCCGTGGTGGAATCCGGCAGCCGAGACGCAGGCGATCGACCGCGCTCACCGGATCGGGCAGACCCGCCCGGTGATCGCCTACCGGATCATCGCCCGCGACACGATCGAGGAGAAGGTCGTCGCCCTCGCCCGTCGCAAGGCGGCACTGTTCAGCGGCGTCATGGACGACGGCGACCTGTTCGCCGGCAGCCTTACCGCCGACGACATCCGCGGGCTCCTGGACGAGCCGGCGCGCGAGCATCCCGGGCGGGCAGGCGAGGCGCTTGCAGAAGCGGCGTAATCAGCCCCGAATCTCGATCCGGTGTCCTTGGCGGACTCCTGCCCCGTCGCTCCCGTATCGGGAAAGCTCAATGCTAGAGCCAAGAATCGACCTTCGTTCAAAGTCTGGCCGGGCTGATTCTTTCAACTCACGATCCGCCCAGATCCAGGCGTGCGATCAGCTCGTCAGGCTGTGCTGCCAGGCCGGCATCCACAAGCTCGCCGTCAAAGCTCGCCAGCGGGATCCCACGCTGGCGGGCGACGGCAGCGTAGGCGGCGTCATAGAAGGTGAGGCTGTGCTCGACGGCCAATTCGGCCGCCAGACTCAGGTCAGCGTCGTCGGGGGCGATCAGCGGGCAGATCTCGCGCAGCGCCTTGAGCACGACGCTTGCTTGCTTCGCGTTGACCTGCGCGCGTCCGCGCAGCAACGCGTTGGCGACCTCATACGGCGTGAGGTCAAGGATGTAGACCGCCACCGTCCTGGCCCGATGGGCGGCCAGCAGCGAGTGGGCCGTCTCGACGCCCTCCTCGCCCTTCGTGTGAAACCACTTCAGGACGACGTTGGCGTCGCTAACGACGTCTGTCGCGGACATCGCGGCCCTCGCGATCTGCGCGGATCAGATCCGCTGACTCAAACGCGCCGGCGCCGGCAAGCGCCGCCCGGGCTCGCTTCACCGCGGCGTCGATCGCCTCGGGTTCAGTCCAGCCGAGCTGCTGGCGCGCGGCCTCCTGAAGAAAGGCGCTACGGGAGTGATGCCGACGCTGCGCCTCACGGTCGATGCGCTCCAGCAGCTCGTCGGGGACGCTGATCAGAACCTTGGCCATAGATCTGAGTATATACCCTAGATATCCCTACCAGCCAAAGGAGAGGGATTTCTTTGCCGCCGCCCCTCTCTTCTCTGCCCGTAGTCCCAGCGGCGGTGGAGCGGCGGCTCAGCCTTCGCTCGTCCGCTGCCCGAGCCTGCGCGGCCGCAGCGCCAGCAAGCCCAGCAGGAGCAGGACGGCCCCCACGACGATGCCGACAACATCCTGTGCGCTGGCCGCGGGCCGGAACTCCCTGCCCGCGGCGTGAAGCGCCTCGCCACTCGCCGCCCCGAACGGGCGCGAGAGCGCCTCGTCGAGGAGGGGCACGGCGCCCTCGGGGTCGCCTTCGTCGAGCGTCTTGGCCGCCTTGCGCAGCAGGGCAAGATCCACGTCGCCGGTGTCCTCGCTCTCCAGGGCGGCGTCGAGCCGCAGGGCCGCCTCGTGCTCGTCGCCGTTGACCTGGAGCGTGGCGAGCGCCTGCTGGGCGAGGACGCGCGCGGGCTGGGCGGCCAGCGCCGCCACCTCGGCCTCCTCGGCGCTCGTCTCGCCCCCGTGGCCCTCGGCCGCGTGGTCCTTCGCCGCGGGCGCCTCCTCGGCGCGGTCCTCGGCCTCGGGGGCGCGACCCTCGCTCGCCGGGGCCCCGAGTATGGGCTCATCCCCTCCGTGAGCCGAGGCGCCGGCCGGGACGAGGGCCGCGAGCCCGAGCACAAGCGCAACCGCGACGGCGAGCCGGCTCATCGCGAGCCTCGCCTTCGCTCGCTGAGGACGACGATCCGGCCCAGGGCCGCGAGCCCGGCCAGGAAGAGCGCCGCGGCCAAGCCGCCAGCGACGAGGGGGAACGTGTTCCCGGCGCCGATCCCATCGGCGAGCGCCGCGACGGCGAGCACGCCGACGCCGCTGACGGCGATGACCGCGGCTGCGAAGCGCCCGTTCACGCTCAGCCCCCCATCTCGATGTGGGGGACGGGAACCGTGAGCGCCCCGTAGACGGTCAGCGCCAGCCAGGCGATCAGCACCGCCGCGCCGAGCGCAATCCAGGCCCTGCGCCGGCGCGGGTCGCGCTCGGGCGAGCGCTCGAGGAAGGGGATCGCGAGCAGTCCCAGGGCCAGGATCCCGGGGAAAACCCAGAGGGCGTCGAGCCCGACCCAGTTCTCCAGCGGGTAGAGCCAGAGGAAGTACCAGGGGGGCTTTGTGATCTCGATCCCCTCGATCCCGGCCGGGCCGAGGCCTGTCGGCGCGAGGCCGGCCAGCAGCAGCGTCGCGCCGAGCAGGACCAGAGCCCACTTGCCGATGTGCTTGAGGTGGCTGGTGAACGGCTCGGCGTGCTCGGCTCGCTCCCGGGCGGCGACCTCCTCGGCGCTGCCCCGGGGAAGCGGAGACATGCGGTGGCGCTTGATCAGCAGCATGTGGACCGCCAGCACGGCGCCGACCAGCACCGGGAGGATCGAGACGTGGGCGATGTAGAGGCGGGTGATGATGGAGACGTTGTCGGTGAAGTCGGCGGAGAACCAGAAGCCGAGGACGCCGAAGAGGTTGGCGATCTCGTTGTTGTGCGCGAGCGCCTCGACCGCCTCCTGGTCGGCCCTCAGCACGGTGCCGCTGAAGAGCAGGCCGGCGGCGAGGAGGAACAGCAGCACCCCCGTGATCCAGGTCATCTCGCGCGGCGCCTTGAAGGAGGCCGTCGCGAAGGCCCGGACCATATGCAGGACCAGGGTCACCACGAAGGCGCTCGTCAGCCAGTAGTGGAGGCTGCGGATCAGCTCTCCGGCGAAGACCGTGTCGGTGATGTAGGCGACGCTCGCGTGCGCGCGCTCCGGCGTGGGGTCGTAGAACTGGGCCAGGTAGACGCCGGTGAGCACCAGCAGCACGAAGCTGACCAGGGTGATCCCGCCCAGCGTGTAGGCGAGCGAGTTGGCGTGCTCGGGGACCGGGTAGCGAAGCCCGCCGATCCCGAGACGATCGTCGAGCCAGCCCCAGATCCTGGAGCGAGTGCTGCCGGGCTCCGCCGCCGACTCCGCCGCTCAGCCCTCCCCGCTCGCTGCTCCGCTTTCGGGCGGGTGGGACCCGGTGAGGATCGCTCGGCGCTCGCGGTAGTCCTCAGGGGAGATCGTGCCCTCGGCGAGGCGACGATCGAGCACCTCCAGGGCATCGGGCTCCGACCTGGCGCGGCCTCGAAGACCGGAAAGCTCCCGCACCAGCCAGACGACGCCAAGAATCACCAAGCCCCAGAAGAGCACCATCCCGATCGCCATCATTATCCACCAGCCTCCACCCCAATTCATGTGATCGCCCCCGTTGCTGTCGGCGAGAACCGGTGCGACGCCGATCAGTGTGCTCATAGGAGAACCCTCTCTCTCTTTCCGGAATTGGGATGAGGAGGCCGACCGCAGGGAGGCCGTCGCTTCCGCTGCTCGCAGACGGTAGGTTAGCCGCCGACGCCGGCGGCTTCTGCCGGGTCGGCCGAGCGTTCGGAGACGCGTACCGACTCGATGAAGATCTCGACTCCCAGCTCGAGCAGGCGGCGGGAGATCACGAGGGGAGGCAGGAAGCGGGCCACGTTGCCGAAGTGGCCGCCCACCTCGATGATCAGGCCCCTGTCGGCGCACGCCCGGCGCACCTCGGCCGCAAGGTCGGGCCACGGCTCCTTGGTCTCCCGGTCGCGCACCAGCTCGATCCCGATCATCAGGCCACGCCCGCGCACGTCCCCGACCGCGGGCAGCTCCGCGCTGGCGTCGTGCAGCGTCCGCAGGGTGAGCTCGCCGAGCTCGGCGGCATGTGAGGCCAGGTCCTCCTCCTCCATGTACTCGATCGCCGCGGCGCCGGCGGCCATCGCGACCTGATGCCCGCGGAAGGTGCCGATGTGGGCCCCCGGCTCCCAGCTGTCGAGCCGTTCGTCGTAGGCGATGCACGA
>VRUE01000006.1:8159-24670 GCA_019456285.1 Solirubrobacterales bacterium
GGCACGATCGTTCCTCCCTCCCCCTGGATCGGCTCGACGATCACCGCCGCCGGCTTGGGAACCCCGCTGGACGGGTCCTCGAGGGCAGTCTCGAGCAGACGGACGCAGGCCCGCCAGCCCGACTTGCCGTTCAGGCCGAGCGGGCTGCGGTAGCAGTACGGGTAGGGCAGGAAGTGGACCGGGCTGGCCACCGGCCCGCCGAGGGAGGTGTCGCCGGTGACCGAGAGCGCGTCCGCGGTCATCCCGTGATAGGAGCCCTGGAAGGCGATCACCGCGTCGCGCCCGGTGTGGGCGCGGGCGAGCTTCAGCGCCGCCTCCACGGCGTCGGAGCCGGTCGGCCCGCCGAAATGAACGCGGGCGGTGCGGCGCAGACGACCCGGGAGCAGCCGCTTCAGGGTGCGAATCAGCCGCAGCTTCGCGGTTGTCGGGAAGTCGAGCGCATGTACGAGGCGGCCCTGTTGCTCCGTTGCGGCTGCGGCGACCACCGGGTTGCCATGACCGACGTTGAGGACGCCGGCGCCGGCGAAGAAGTCGATGAAGGTGTTGCCGTCGGCGTCGCGCATCGTCGCTCCGCGCCCCTCCTCGAAGGCGACCGGGATGCCGCGCGGGTAGGAGCGGGCGCGGCTCTCCAGGACTGCCTGTTCGGCCAGCATCTGGCGCGAGCGGGGGCCGGGCAGCGAGCCCGCGACCGCAGGGGCGGGGGCGAAGTGGAGCTCCTCGAACCGGTCCCGCTCAGCGGTCTCTCCACTTGCCGCCGGAACGGCGTGGAGGGCGCCGTTCCGGCCCCCGTCGTCCACGACCCCCGGTGTCATCGCGCCCCCCATCCGGCCACCGCGGCCTGGCCGAGCGACACGCCGCCGTCGTTGGTCGGCACCTGCCGGTGAACGTGGACGAGGAAGCCGGCCTCGCTGAGGGTCTCGAAGGAGCCGCGCAGCAGGAACTCGTTCTGGAACACCCCGCCGCTCAGCACGACCGTGGCGATGCCGGTCCGCTCGCGGATCTCCAGGCAGGTGCGCAGCACCATGTCGAGAACCGTGCTGTGGAAGCGCAGGCTGAGCTCGGCAGCGCTTCCGGCGCCCCGTTCCACCTCTCCCGCGAGCTCCCGCACCAGCGGCCGCGGGTCGACCCGCATCGGCTGCTCGTCGCGATGAAGCTCCCAGTCGAGCAGCCGATCGGCCCGGGCGCCCGGCTCGATCAGCTGTTCGAGCTCGATCGCCGCCTGCGCGTCGTAGCGGCAGCGCTCGCGGACGCCGAGCAGAGCGGCGATGCCGTCGAACAGCCGCCCCATGCTCGAGGTGAGCGGCGAGTTCACGCCCTGCTCGATCATCCGCCCGAGCACCTGCCGCTCCTGCTCTGAGCGCTCGTTCACAACCGGCACGTCGACCTCGGAGAAGGAGCCGTGCGCCTGCTGGAGCAGCGAGAGCGCGACGCGAAACGGCTCTTCCACGGCCCTGTCGCCGCCGGGGAGGCGGCAGTATTCGAGCTGCGCGACCCGCTCGAAGCTGCCGTAGTCGCCGACCAGGAACTCGCCGCCCCAGATCTTCCCGTCGGTGCCGTACCCCGTCCCGTCGAAGATCACACCCAGGACGGGATCGGTCAGCCCGTGCTCGCACATGCAGGCCGCCATGTGCGCGTGGTGGTGCTGCACCGCGACCGTCGGCAGCGCCTTCTGCTCACGCGCGAACGCAGTGCTGAGATAGCCCGGGTGCGAGTCGTGCGCGATCAGCCCGGGCTGCACTTCGAGCAGCTTGGAGAGACTCTCGATCGCGTGCTCGAATGACCGCCGTGTCGCCTCGTTCTTGAGGTCCCCGATGTGGTGGCTGAGGAACAGGTCCTCGCCGCGTGAGAGGCAGACCGTGTTCTTGAGCTCCGGCCCGACCGCCAGCAGCGGCGGCGGCCTGAACGGCGCCTTCACCGGGCTCGGCGTGTAGCCGCGGGCGCGGCGGAGCGGCGTCACCTCGGTCCGGTCGCCCAGCGTCACGGCACGCGCGATCGAGTCGTCGACGCGGGTGAAGATCTTCCGGTTGCCGAGGAGGAACGCGTCCGCGATCTCCGGCAGGCGCTCGAGCGCGTCCTCGTCTTCGAAGGCGATCGGCTCGTCCGAGACGTTGCCGCTGGTGGCGACCACCGTGTCCAGCTCGTCGCGGAGCAGCAGGTGGTGGGTCGGCGTGTAGGCAAGCACCACGCCCCAGCTGCGGCTGCCCGGGGCCACGCTCTCCGCGATCCCGCCGCCGCGGCGCTTGCGCAGCAGCAGGATCGGCCTGGCGATTGAGCTCAGCAGCTCCGCCTCGACCTCGTCGACCTGCGCGTACTCGCGCGCCGCGTCGAGCGAGGCGGACATCAGCGCGAAGGGCTTTTCCTCGCGCCGCTTGCGGCGGCGTAGCTCGGCCACCGCCTCTTCGTTGCGGGCGTCGGCCATCAGGTGGTAGCCGCCGAGGCCCTTGACCGCCACGATCGCGCCGTCCCGCAGCAGCCCGGCCGTCTCGCCGATCGGATCGGCCGGGTCCTCTTCGGGCCGGCGCGAGTCCCGCAGCCAGACCCGGGGGCCGCAGTCCCAGCAGGCGACCGGCTGAGCGTGGAAGCGGCGGTCGTAGGGGTCGTTGTACTCGCGCTCGCACGCCTCGCACATCGGGAACGCCGCCATCGTCGTCATCTTGCGGTCGTACGGGACTCCGCGGATGATCGTGTAGCGCGGGCCGCAGTTGGTGCAGTTGATGTAGGGGTATAGGTGCCGCCTGTCGGCCGGGTCGAACAGCTCGCGGAGGCAGTCCTCGCATACGCCCATGTCCGGCGAGACGAGCGTCCGCGCCTGCGCCGAGCGCTCGCTGGTCTGGATCGCGAAGCCGTCGAAGGCCTCCCCGTTGCTGCGCTGCTCGAGCAGCGCCACCGATTCGATCCGCGCCAGCGTCGGCGCGTTCGTGCGCACCTCCTCGATGAAGGCCTCGAGCTGGGATGGATTCCCCTGGATCTCCAGCACCACCCCGTCGGAGTCGTTGCGAATCCAGCCTCCGAGCGAGTGGCTCTCGGCGGTGCGGAAGACGAAGGGCCGGAACCCCACGCCCTGGACAACTCCGCGGATCTGGTAGCGGCGTGTCTCGGGCATCGCCGTCTCGCTCACTAGCAGAGCCGCGGCAGCTCGGCCCCGTAGAGGACCTCGACTACCGAGTCCGTGCCGTCGCCGTTCTGCATCTTCACAGGACTCTCGGCTCGCCCGTGAACGGCGCCGACGATCTCAGCCGCGCTGCCGTAGGGGTGCGAGCGCACCGCCTCCAGAATCTCGGGCGCGGCGTCCCCGTCCACGAACAGGCAGAGGCATCCCTCGTTGGCCAGATAGAGCGGATCGACCCCCAGCATGTCGGCCGCCATCGCGGTCTCGTGCTGAATCGGGAGCCGGTCCTTGGCGATCTGGATCGACACGCCGACGTCGTCCGCAACCTCGTTGAGGACGGTCCCGAAGCCGCCCCGCGTGATGTCCCGGATGCAGTGCACGTGGTCCGGGTGCTCGTCCAGCATGGCCTGCACGAGCCCGGCCAGCGGCGCGCAGTCGCTGGCAATGCGCTCCTCGAATCCCAGCCCCTCGCGCAGCGAGAGGATGTGGATGCTGTGGTTGCCCAGGTAGCTCGTCACGATCACCGCGTCTCCCTCCGAGACGCGGGCCATGCCCAGCTCGACCTCGGGGGCCAGCTCCCCGACCCCGGCCGTGTTGATGAAGATCTTGTCGATCTCCCCGTCGCGGACCACCTTCGTGTCGCCGGCGACGATCGACACCTCGGCCTGTTCGGCGGCCTCGCGCACCGAGTCGAGCACGCGGGCGAGGTCGACGATCGGGAAGCCCTCCTCCAGCACCAGGGCAAGGGTCAGGAAGCGAGGGACGGCGCCGCTGACCGCCAGGTCGTTGACCGTCCCGCAGACGGCGAGCTTGCCGATGTCGCCGCCTCCGAAGAAGATCGGGTCGATCACGAACGAGTCGGTCGTGATCGCGATCCGCGCCGTCTCGATGCCCAGCACCGCGCTGTCTTCCATGCGACCGTGGTGGACGCTCCCGAGACGGGGCGCGATCAGCTCCGAGATCAGCTCCCGGCTCATCCCCCCGCCGGTTCCGTGGTCGAGCTCGATCAGGTCCTGCGCGATCCCCCCGCCGGCGCCGTTCCCCGCGCCGACGCCCGCAGCCGCCGGCTGCGCCGTCTCCCCGCTCAGCACCGCCGGCTCGCCGCTCGAGGTCATGGGATCGGCACCACGCTGAACTCGGGCAGGTTGTCGGCGGCGATAGCGGCGAGCAGCTCCTCGCTGCTGAGGATCGTCGCGCAGTAGGACCGCAGCCACTCGAGCGCCCGCTCCTTGTCCTCCGGCTGGGCGGAGACCACCGCGTCGGAAGGAATGATCACGTTGTAGCCGCGGAAGAACGCATCGGCGGCGGTCGTCTGGACGCAGATCTGGGTCTGCATGCCGGCGATCGCGACGGTGTCGACGTCCAGCTCCTGGAGCTTGTCGTGGAGGTCGGTCTCGAAGAACCCGCTGTCCTTGTTCTTTTCGACGACGGGGTCAGACGGATCGAGCAGCTCCGCGAGGATTCGCGCTCCCTCCGAGCCTTTGGTGGCGGGAAGCCAGCCGTCGTAGCGCTCGGCGTGCGGGTCGTTCTCGTCGTTGATGAGCTGCAGGTGCACCACTAGCGCGTCCAGCTCGCGGGCCCGCGCCAGGAAAGCGGTCATCCCCGGCATGAAGGCGTCGACCGCCGCCTTCCGCTCCTCGTTCTTGTTGACGAGGTCGTACTGCAGGTCGTTGAGCAAAATCGCACAGCGCGACAAGGCGCCTCCCCTCTGGCTGGGAACACTGGTTGACATTCGCCGCCACGCCCGTCTCCGCGAATCGCCCCGCGTGGAAAAACTCCTCGATCCCCACGCCTATTCCCTGGGCGAGCCCTGGACTGGGCGGCCGGTTGGCGGTAGTTTGTCAGGTCATCTGATAAAAATCAAATTTGACTTATCAATCGAACTTCCAAGTTCGACCTAACCAGATTCGGTGGGATCGAGATGATGATGATGTCCAGCACGTCGTTGGAGGCAGTGGAGGGTGGCGCCGCGAAGGCCGGCGCCTACGACGCTGTGGCCGTCGAGGCTCGCTGGCAGGATGCGTGGAGCTCGGCGAGCGTGTTCGCGACGCCGCCGCAGGACGAGCGCCCGTCCTCCTATGTGTTCGCTGGCTGCCCGTTCACATCGGGCGACGCCCACCTCGGGCACATCCGCAGCTACACGATCAGCGACGCTCACGCCCGCTTCCTGAGGGCCCGGGGCCACGCCGTCCTGTTCTCGCTCGGCTTCGACTCCTTCGGCTTGCCGGCGGAGCTCGAGGCGATCCGCCGCGACGTCTCACCGCAGGCGTGGGTGGAGGAGTGCTGCACGCGGATGCGCGGGCAGTTCGAGCAGCTCGGGTACTCGTGCGACTGGGATCGCACGTTCGTCTCCTCGGAGCCCGAGCACTACCGCTGGACGCAGTGGCTGTTCCTCGCCATGATGGAGAAGGGCTTGGTCTATCAGCGCGACGCCCAGGTCACCTGGTGCGATTCCTGCCAGACCGTCTTGGCGGCTCTGCAGTCCGAGGATGGGGAGTGCTGGAGGTGCCACGGCGAGGTCCGGTTCGTGCGGCGCCCGCAGTGGTTCATGCGAATCAGCGCCTACATCGAGGACAACGAGAACGGCCTCGAGGACCTCCCGGGCTGGGACAAGGCGGCGGTCGGGTCCCAGCGGGCGGTGCTCGGACGGATCGACGGCGTCGAGGTGGACGCGGTCGTGCTCGGAGGCGGCGAGCTGCCCGTCTTCACCCCGCACGCCGACTCGATCGCCGACGCGGCATTCGTCGCGGTGTCCCCCACCCACCTCGAGGTGGACAGCTTCACCTCGCAGCCGGAGGTCGCCGAGCAGCTCGAGCAGGTGCGCGAGGCGGGCTGGCGGCGCGACGACCGCGGCGTGGAGCGAGCGCAGGTGGTGCAGACCGGGATGCAGGCGAGCGTCCCGGGGGCGTCGAGCCTGCTGCCGATCGTGATCTCGTCGCTGGTCGACGCTCGCTTCGGGCCGACGGCCGTGCTCGGCATCCCCGAGCGCGACGAGACGGACCGTGGAATCGCCGAGCGGCTGGAGAAGTCGGCGGGGACGGCATGGAAGCTGACCAAGTCGAACGCGCCGCCGCGCCCAGCCGCCAGGTACCGGGCGCGGGACTTCCCGATCTCGCGTCAGCGTGCCTGGGGCGCCCCGATCCCGCTGGTCCACTGCCCCGGCTGCGGCACCGTCCCTGTGCCGCGCGAGGCGCTGCCCGTGAGCCTGCCGGACGACCTCCAGGTGAGCGGCGATGGCAACCCGCTCGCCGAGCACGCCGACTTCCTCGAGTGCAGCTGCCCGAAATGCCAGGGCCCCGCCAAGCGGGAGACGGACACGATCGACTGCCATGTTGACGGGATGTGGATGTGGGTCCCGATCTGCGTGCCCGCCGAGGACCGCTCGACATCGATGTTCAGCCACCCCGAATTCCAGCGGTGGCTGCCCGCCAAGCAGATCGTCTGGGGCGCCGACGCCGGCGGCTACATGTTCGACCAGCGCCTGATCGGCAAGGTGCTCCAGGATCTCGAGGAGCTGCCGCCGCTCGAAGCACGCGAGCCGTTCGCCAACGCGCTCATGCACCAGATGATTCGCATGGACGGGCGCAAGATGAGCAAGCACCTGGGCAACGTGGTCGATCCCAACGAGCTGATCGGCCGCGTCGGGGCCGACGTCGTGCGCCTCGCCGTGCTCAACGCGGCCTCTCCGGGCAAGGCGTTCAACTGGAACGACCAGCCGGTCCGCCACTGCCAGTCCTTCCTCGAGACGCTCTGGGACTACGCCGAGCCGCGCCTGCGCGAATGGAACCAGCCGCCCGGAGGGGAGATCGACGCCTCGGGACGGCTGCGGCGCCGGCTGTCGACCTGGTGCCGGGTGGCGTGCGACAAGATCACGGTCAACCTGGAGCAGCTCGAGATGCAGCGTGCGACGCACAACACGATGCTGCTTCTGACCAGGATTCAGGGCTTCGAGAAGCGCGCCGTGGATCAGCGAGGGGAGCTGGACGACGCCGACCGCGAGGCGATCGCCGCGGCGCTGCTCCTCCTGGTCCAGATGCTCGCGCCCTGCACTCCGCACATCGCGGAGGAGCTATGGGCCGTGGCGGGCAACGAGACGCTCCTCAGCGCGACACCGTGGCCGGCCGATGACGAATCTTGATCTGCATCATCACGCGTCCGTAGCTCAACTGGTCAAGGGCTTGGGGAATTAGCGATGAGGGAAGACGCCGTGCGAGTCACTCAGCCGGGGGCCGCGGGAATCTCGTGTGCCTGCCGGTGGCTCTTTGCCGCTTTGCGGCCGCGGCGTTGGAAGCCATTGTGACCTTCGAGCTGAAGAGCAGCGGCCTTTGGCGCCGCAGATACGGGTTCGAGTCCCGTCGGACGCACTCCCCCACCCGGCTTCTCGCGGGTCCCGGGCCGTGCTAGCCGCGCTTGACGATGAAGACCGCCTTGGTGTGGACGGACTCGTCGAGCGGCTGCTCCGGGACCGCGGAGAAGTCGTGGCCGAAGACGTCCAGGCACTCCAGGCCGGCCCGCTCCAGGATCGCCAGCACCTCCTCTTCGGGGAAGTGCCGCTGGCGGTGCAGGTGCGTTTCGACCGCCCCGCGGCCATCCTCCGCCTCGACCTCGAAGCGGGCTTCGCAGACCGATCCGGGCGGCGCGTCGGCTGCCGCCTGCCCCCGCCAGACCAGGCGCAGCCCCTGCCGCTCGACCACCTCGGTTTCGGCGAAGAAAGTGCGGTAGGAGAGCAGGGTGTTGACATCGAACATCAGCAGGCCGCCGGGGGCGAGGTTGCTCCGCATCCCGGCCAGCGCCCGCTCCAGTTCCTCCCCGCTGAGCAGGTAGTTGACGGTGTCGTCCAGTGCCCAGACCAGGTCGAACTCCCCGAGCACCGGCAGCTCCCGCATGTCCGCCACCGTCAGCCGCGCGGCATCGCCGGCCTTCGAGCGCGCCAGCTCCAGCATCGAGGCCGAGATGTCGCAGCCGGTCACCTCCCAGCCGCGCTCCAGCATCGGCAGGAAGCTCTTCCCGGTCCCGCAGCCGACATCGAGCAGGCGCCGCCCGCTCAGCCCGTGACGCTGCAGCTCAGGGAGCAGGTTCCCCAGCCACAGCTCGTAGTCGTGGTGGGCGGTGAAGTCGTCGTAGACCGGCGCGATCGCCTCGTAGGCGGTCTCCGCCCACTGGCCTCCCGGCGCTGCCGCAGCTGCTGCCTCCATGTCGGGAAGACCAGTTGTTGATCAGGGATGTTTCAGCGTTTAAGTTAGATTTTTTGGCGGATACGTAGTACGGTCAGTGGATCGCCAGTCCAGTAATCAAGAATTACAATTCCGACGACGGCTGGGAGTGGGACGAGGCGCGCCGGGTCTGCCTGCGCCTGGCCTACCGCTACGCGAGCAACCCAAGCGAGGTCGAGGACATCGCCCAGGACGCCCTGCTTCGGGCCTGGCGCCGCCGTTCGACTCTGCGCGACAGCGGCTGCCGCAACCAGTGGCTGGCGACGATCGTCCGCAACGAGGCCTTCCGCCAGCACGCCCGCATTCGCCCCGACCCGGTTGCGACGATCGAGTCCCAGGAGGGGGTCGAAGACGAGCGGGTCAGCGCGACGGTCGAGCAGGCCGACCTCCACGCCGCCCTCAAGCGTCTCGACGAGTGCGACCGCCAGCTTCTCCGGCTCCGCTACGGCGAGGATCTCACCCAGGCCGCGATCGCTCACCGGCTCCGGATACCGGAAGGAACGGTCAAGGTGCGGCTGCACCGCGTGCGCAACAAGCTGCGCCGGTCGATCGGCCTCGCGTGAAGGCCTGCCGCCCACGGCGCTTAGGTCCCTAGCAGATCCGACGCTGCTTGCCGGCCGCCGCCTCGGCCTGCGGGGAGGGCTGACCGCCGCCCATCTTGGCCAGCGCCGCCTCGATGTCCTCGCCCAGCATCTCGGCCATGTCGCGGCTGAAGTTCTCCTTGACGACCATCCTCAGGACCGAGACCGACTCGGCGTTCGGCGGCAGCGGGTAGGCGGGGATGATCCAGCCGCGCGTGCGCAGCCGTTCGGACAGCTCGAAGACGTCGACGCCGCCGTCCTTCTCGGTGGGGCGGACGACGACCACAGGCAGGTAGCGGGCGTCGTTGAGCAGCTCGAAGCGCCCCGACGCGGTCAGCATCTTCTCCAGCCTGCCGGCGTTCTCCATCAGGTTGCCGGCGATTCGCTCGTAGCCGGCCCGGCCGAGCCGCAGGAAGTTGTAGTACTGGAGCAGCACCGCGTTGCTGGCACGGCTGAAGTTGAGGCTGTAGTTGGCCATCTCGCCGCCCAGGTAGGTGATCTTGAAGACCAGCTCCTCGGGCACGGTCGAGACGTCGCGGAAGACCACCGACCCCATGCCCGGGTAGACCAGCCCGAACTTGTGGTTGGAGACGTTGATCGAGCGCACCTGCTCGAGCCGGAAGTCCCACTTCACGTCGGGGTAGGAGAAGGGCGCGATGAAGCCGCCGCTGGCGGCGTCGACGTGGATCGGGATGTCCCAGCCCTTCTCCTGCTTGACCTGGCGCAGCAGCTTGTCGATCCCCTCGATCTCGTCGATCTGCCCGGTGAAGGTGGTGCCGAGGATTGCCCCGACCGCGATCGTGTTCTCGTCGATCAGCGGCTCCACTTCCTCGGGCCCGATGATGTGGCGGTCGGTGGTGAGCGGGATCGTCCGCTGCTCGACGTCGAAGTAGCGGGTGAACTTCTCCCAGCAGGTGTGGACATCGCCGCCGAAGACGATGTTCGGCTTGGCGCTCTCGTCGCCGCGCCGCTTGCGCCAGCTCTGCTTGTGGGCGAGCAGGCCGAGCATGATCGCCTCCGAGGAGCCGATCGTCGCGGTCCCGCAGGGCTGCCCCTCGGCGGGCGCGTTGAAGAGGCGGCCGATCATGCTGATCACGCGGTGGTGGATCTGCTCGGTCTGCGGGTACTCGTCCTGATCGACGAAGTTGCGGTTGAGCGTCTCGGTGGCGAGCTGCTGGGCCTCCGGCTCCATCCAGGTGGTGACGAAGGAGGCGAGGTTGAGGGCCGGGTTGCCGTCGAGGTTCAGCTCGTCGTGGATCAGCTGGTAGGCGGCCCGGGCGGGCATCGAGCCCGGCGGGATCTCGTGCTCGGGGATCTGGTCGGTGAAGTAGCGGCTGCTGTAGGTGGTGTTGGTGAGCCGGCCGGCTTCGCCGGGCCCGCTGTGGACCTTGCGGATCGTCATCCGGCGCTCACTGTATGTGCGGGCGAGCGGGCCGGGCGGGCCACTAGCCCGCGCCGCCCGCAGCAGGAGGAGCGGTCGGATCGGCCGACCCCTCGCCCGGGCTCTCCCGCGCGATGTAGTCCTCGGCCAGTAGCAGGTTGTCCTTGGAGCGCTCGACCACGTTGAGCAGGTCCCCCATCAGCGCGACCTCCTCGACCTGCTCCTTGACGAACCACTGCATGAACTGCTCGGCGCGGTAGTCCTTCACCTCGCGGGCGAGCTCGAACAGCGCGCAGATCTCCTCGCCGACCCGCCGCTCCCACTCCAGCGCCATCCGCACCGGCGCCCCTCCGTCCTCATAGCTGGTCTGCTGCGACTTGATGTCCGGTATGCGCACCTCCTCCTCGACATCGAGCAGGTGCTGGATCATCATCATCGCGTGCTCGCGCTCCTCCAGCGCCTGCCGGTAGAAGAACTGGGCGAGGCGGGGCAGCGTCTCGGCGTCGTAGTAGACGGCGGCCCCTACGTACTGCTGCGAGGCGGCGAGCTCGTTGGCGATCTGCTCGTTCAGCGCGTCGGCGAAGCTCTTCTCGGCCATATCTCTCCTCGGTCTGTGGTTCGATGAGCGGACCGTAGCCGAATTGTGCAATTCGGCTGGCCGAAGGGAGGGATCGGGTGTCCCTCGAACGGGCGGATACTCAAAGTGCCGCCCTCATTAGGGCGGCACTTGTCCGGGCGAGGGACACCCGATCCCTCCCCTTACTCCCAGCGAAAGCCGGTCGCCGTGAGCCGTGGCTGCAGCGGGCGAGTTGGCAGTCCGGGCGGCGGATCGGCTTCGTTGTAGCCGCGCGGCGCGGTGTCGTTGGCCGTGTCGGGGTGGAAGAGCGAGGCGAGGACCTGGATCTGGCCGCGCCCGACCCCAAGCTCCCACTGGCCGCCGCCGTAGGCGCCGATCCCCCGCTCGGCGCAGTAGTCGTAGGTCTCGCAGAGTTCGCGCAGGCCGCCGATCCGCGACGGCTTCAGGTTGACCATCTTCGCTGGCCACGGCAGCACTTCGATGTCGGCGATCGAGTGGATCGGCGCGTCCCAGGTGAGCCGGTCGCGGACCGGCTCGAGGATCGGCCGCGTCTCCTCGTTGACGTCGGGGTCCTCCAGCCATGCCTCCGGGAAGGCCTCGATCAGCTTGCGATACAGCTCCGGGTCGGTCTCGACGTCGACCGGGGTGCCGCTGTAGAAGCCCTTCAGGTCGAGCGAGTCGACGGCGCCGGTCGCGACCAGGCCGGCGATCAGCTCGTCGGTCCAGTCGTTGGTGGGGTCGAGCTTGAAGCGCAGGGTCGGGTAGGGGTCGAGCTTGCGCCGCAGCGGCGCCAGCGAGGAGGGCTCTCCCGAGTTGGGCGGCGAGAGCCGCATCGAGCAGACGAACTCGACCGGGCGCGGCTCGCGGCCGAGCGCGGCGGCGATTCCGATGCCGGACTGCCGCAGCGCCAGGTCCAGCGCCGCCGACTCGAAGGCCCAGCGGCGGTAGCGCCGCGAGACCTCCGCCTGCGGCTCGGCCGGGAAGGTGTCGAGCTCGCCGGCGAAGTCGCAGAACTCGCCCAGGGTCGCGCGCCCGGTCAGGTCGAGCGTCGGACCGGCGTCCTGCAGCGCGATCTGGTCGAGCGCGTTGTAGGTGACGTCCTCGCCGAGCCCGTCCTCGCCGCCTCCCCGGAGGTGGATGACGGTCGAGAGTCGCTCGAACCCGGGCGCCTGGTGCTCCAGCCCCTGCAGCTCGTACCCGTCGATCGCGAGCGGCAGGTCGGCGAGCGCGTCGAAGGTGGCCACGGAAGGAATCTAACCGGCCTGCCAGACTTGGATCGGACCGATGAAGCTCCCCACCGAGGTAAGGCCCGTCGGTCACGTCGCCCTTGCCGCCGCCGCCTCCGGTCGGATCGCCTCCGGCCGCACCGCCGCCATTCGCTCCGCCCGGCGCTGCTGGATCAGCACCAGCGAGATCGCGATCACCGTAACCGCGAACAGCATCGTCGCCAGCGCGTTCACCTGCACCGGGATGCCGCGCAGGCTGACCCCGTACACGTAGAGCGGGAAGGTCACGGTCGTCCCGGAGCTGAAGTTCGAGATCACGAAGTCGTCGATCGAGAGCGCGAAGGCGAGCAGCGCTGCGGCGACGATCCCCGGCGCCAGCAGCGGCAGGGTCACGGTGCGGAAGGTGGCGAGCGGTGTTGCGCCGAGGTCTGCCGCGGCCTCCTCCAGATTGCGGTCGAAGCCGATCAATCGCGATCGCACCACGACCACCACGAAGCTGATCGAGAACATCACGTGGGCGATCAGCAGCGTGCTGAAGCCGAGCGCGAACGAGGAGTAGATGAAC
The DNA here is from genome assembly GCA_019456285.1 of Solirubrobacterales bacterium. Classification (GTDB taxonomy): domain Bacteria; phylum Actinomycetota; class Thermoleophilia; order Solirubrobacterales; family 70-9; genus VRUE01. The sequence goes on from VRUE01000006.1 coordinate 20,812, forward strand.
ATCGAGAGCAGCGAGGCGCCGATCACCACCTCGGGCGTCGCCATCGGGATCACGATCAGCAGGTTCGCCGCCCGTCGCCCCCGGAAGCGGTGGCGGACCAGGGCGATCGCCATCAGCGTCCCGATCGCGGTCGAGATCGCGGTCGAGAGGGCCGCCAGCCGCAGGCTTGTGAACAGCGCGTCGTTCAGCTCCGGGATCGAGAAGGCGGTGCGCCAGTACTCCAAGGTGAAGCCGTCGTTGAGGCCGAAGGTGAGTTTGTCCCTGGGCGTGTCGCCGAACGAGAAGACGGCGATCACGACGATCGGGACCAGCATGTAGGCGACGGCGAAGCCGGCGTAGATCGGCAGCGCGTTGCGCCGCAGCCAGGCCCATCCGCGCGCCGCAGCCGCCATCGGTGGCCCGCCCGGGGACTTGGAGTCAACCATCAGTGGTCCCCTCGTCCTTGCCGCCCATGAAGGCGCCGGTGCCGGCGAAGCGGATGTAGACGGTGACCACGGCGAGGATCAGCGCCATCATCAGGAAGGAGAGCGCCGCTGCCTCCGGGTAGTCGCGCTGGGTCAGGTAGAGCGACTGGATCACGTTGCCGACCATCGCCTGCTGGGTGCCGCCGAGCAGCTGCGCGTTGATGTAGTCGCCGAAGGCCGGGATGAAGGTGAGCAGCACTCCGGCGACGATCCCCGGCATGGTCAGCGGCAGGGTCACCTTCAGGAAGGCCTGGCGGGAGGAGGAGTAGAGGTCTTTGGCCGCCTCGATCAGCCGCAGGTCGAGCCGCTCCAGGTTCGCGTAGAGCGGCAGGATCATGAAGGGGAGGAAGTTGTAGGTGAGGCCGGCGATCACCGCGCCGGAGGTCGCCAGCACGCGCCCGTCGGGAGGGACCAGGGTGAGGGTCTGGAGCACGCCGACCAGCGGGCTCGAGTCGCTGAGGATCGTCTTCCAGGCGATCGTCCGGATCAGGTAGGTGGTGAAGAAGGGCGCGATCACCGCGAACAGCAGCAGCAGCTTGAAGCGGCCGGCCCGGAAGGCGATCGCGTAGGCGAGCGGGTAGGCGATCAGCAGCGCCAGCACCGTCGCCGCCCCGGCGTAGTAGAAGGAGCGGACGATCTGCTCTGTGTGGCCGGAGAGCGAGGCGGGGAGGTTCGACCACTCCCAGGTGAAGGTGAAGCCGGTCGTCAGCGAGCCCGAGCGCAGCGCCAGCTCGCCCATGAAGTACATCGGCACGACGAAGAAGACGATGAGCCAGAGCAGGCCTGGTCCCAGAAGCCAGTAGGGGACCAGGCGCTGCCGCAGGCTCATCCGGGTGTCAACCGGTGATCACGCTCTGCCAGGCCTCGTTGACCGGCTCGATGTCCGGCGGCGAGTCCTGGGTGGAGCAGTTGCGCTGGAACTCCTCGGTCGGGAAGATCAGCTGGTCTTTGGCCAGCTGCGGATCCCGGTTGGCGAGCAGGTCCCTGACGCCGTCGACCGGCGAGACGTAGGTGACTTTTTCGGTGATGTCGGCCGCGACCTCCGGCTGGTAGACGAAGTCCATCCAGCCCAGCGCGGCGGCCGTGTTCGGCGCCCCGACCGGGATCACCATGTTGTCCGACCAGAGCATGCAGCCCTGGGTCGGCATCCGCCACTCGGCGTTGTCGTTTTCGATCAGCGACGCGTCGCCCGACCAGCCGATCGCCGCGACGACGTTGCCCGCGGTCAGGTCCACGATGTAGTCGTTGCCGGGGAAGCGGCGGATCTGCCCGGAGTCGGCCGCCGACTTGATTTTGTCGATCGCGTCGAACCAGTCCTGGTTGGTCGCCTCCTCGGGGTCGACTCCCGCGGCCTTCATCACCAGCGGCACGGTGTCGCGCATCTCGGTCAGCATCGTCACCTTGCCCTTGTACCTCGGGTCGAAGAGGTCGTTGACCGAACGGATCTCCGGCGCCTTCGCGGTGTCGACCCAGATCCCGGTCATCCCGCTCTGCCACGGCACCGAGAACTTGCGCTCGGGGTCGAAGGACGGGCCCCGCAGGGTCGGCGCGAGGTTTTCGAACACCGCCGGCAGGTCGTCGTGGTCGATCTCCTGCAGGTAGCCGAGGTCATACATCTGCTTCGCCATCCAGTCGGTGAGGACGAAGATGCTGCGCCCGCCCGACTGGCCCTGCTCGAGCTGCGGCTGCAGCTTGCCGAAGAAGGCCTCGTTGTCGTTGATGTCCTCGATGTAGTCGACGTTGACGCCGGTCTCGTCTTCGAACTCGGCGACCGTCCCGTTCTCGCCCGGGTCGATGTAGCCGGGCCAGTTGGAGACCGTCAGGTTGCCGGTGACGTTGCCGGCCTCCGCCGTCGTCACCTCGCCGTTGCCGCCGCCGCCGACCGTGTCGTCGCCGCAGGCGGCGAGGCCCAGCGCCAGAGCGACCGCGGCAATCGCCGCTGCGATCGTCAGCGAGGCACCCCTCGCTCGCGTTCCTCGAGCTCCCATCTCACTCACCCTCTCCTCGTCGCTTTCGGTTCTGCGCCCCTCGCGGCGTCGTGCCCCTCCTCGTCGGAGCCCGAATACCCGCCTGGCGACTTGCGTACCACGTGCATCTGCTCCGGGTCCCAGCTCAGCGCCACCCTGGCCCCGCCTCCCGGCAGCCGCTGCCGTTCCGCCTCGCTGGCGTTGGGGACGAGGACGGCCATCCGCACGCCGTCGCCGAGGTCGACGACGATCTGCGTTGCCGTTCCCAGGTAGAGCGAGCTCTCGACGACTCCCTCGACTCTCGGTAGGCCGTTCGACGCCGGCGCCCCCGCCGCGTCGAGCAGCTCGATCCGCAGCTTCTCCGGCCGCACGACAGCGTGGCAGCGCTCCCCCCGGGAGAGCCCGTCGAGCTCGGCCCGCACCGTCGGCCCGCGGTCCAGTCGCACCTCGCCCGGCCCGGCGACGACCGCCGGCATCAGGTTCGAGACGCCGATGAAGCCGGCGACGAAGGTGGTGGCCGGCCGCTCGTAGACCTGCTCGGGATCGGCCACCTGCTCGACCCGGCCGCGGTTCATCACCGCGATCCGGTCGCTCATCGTCAGCGCCTCCTCCTGGTCGTGGGTGACGTAGACGAAGGTGACCCCGACCTCGCGCTGGATCCGCTTCAGCTCGATCTGCAGGCCCTTTCGCAGCTTCCGGTCCAGCGCTCCCAACGGCTCGTCGAGCAGCAGCACCTTCGGCAGGTTGACGAGCGCCCGCGCCAGCGCCACCCGCTGCTGCTGCCCGCCGGACAGCTGTGCAGGGCGCCGCTTCGCCTCCGCGGACAGCCCGACTCGCTCAAGCTCCGCCGCGACCCGCCGCGTGATCTCCGGCTTCTCCACCCGCTTGCGCCGCAGCCCGAAGGCGACGTTGTCCTCGACGCTGAGGTGGGGGAAGAGCGCGTAGCTCTGGAAGACCGTGTTGGTCGGCCGCCGGTGCGGGGGCAGCCCCGCCACGTCGGCGCCCTCGATCCGGATCGCGCCCGCGCTCGGCTGCTCGAACCCGGCGATCATCCGCAGCGTCGTCGTCTTGCCGCAGCCGCTCGGCCCCAGCAGGGTGAAGAACTCGCCGCCGGCCAGCTCCAGGCTGAGCCCGTCGACGGCGACCAGATCCTCGAAGCGCTTGGTCACGCTCCGCAGCTCGACGCTCGGGATACCTTTCTCCATCATCTCCTCCGAGGTGCGTGCGCCAGATTGGAGCCTGCGCAGAAGGCACCGCTACAGCACCGTACCGCTATAGCATCGGCGGGGAGGGCGAATCACGCCGTGCGGGCCCAATCTCACCGTGGGCCTTGTACGTCTTGTATAAAAGACGAGGTACAACTTGAGTGATGACCACTTGAACTCGGATCATTTTGGAGCTAGCTTTGTCCATATCGTCGTAGCAGGA
>VRUE01000006.1:24770-52139 GCA_019456285.1 Solirubrobacterales bacterium
GAGGCGGCGGCCCGCCAGGTGGAGGAGCTCGGCTTCTACACCCTGTGGAGCTACGCCCACCCCCGCGCGATCGAGCTCGCCGCGCGGATCGCCTCCCTTGCCCCCGGTGACCTCAACCGCGTCTTCTTCACCTCCGGCGGCTCCGAGGCGGTCGAGTCGGCGCTGAAGCTGGCCCGCAACTACCACCGGATGCGCGGCAACGGCCAGAAGCACAAGGTGATCGCTCGCGAGATCGCCTACCACGGCACCACCCTCGGCGCCCTCGCCGCCACCGGCATCACCGAGATGCGCTCCCAGTTCGAGCCGCTCCTCCCCGGCGGCTGCCACGTCCCCAACACCAACATCTACCGCTGGCCGGAGGACCGCCACCCGCTCTGGGCGGCGACCGCGATCGAGGAGCGGATCCGGTTCGAGGGCCCCGAGACCGTCGCCGCCGTCATCCTCGAGCCGGTCCAGAACGCCGGCGGCTGCTTCGTGCCGCCGGACGGCTACTTCAAGCGGGTGCGCGAGATCTGCGACCGCTACGACGTGCTGATGATCTCCGACGAGGTGATCTGCGCCTGGGGCCGCCTCGGCCACTATTTCGGCTGCGACCGCTTCGGCTATGTCCCCGACATCGTCACCGTGGCGAAGGCGCTCACCTCCGCCTACGCGCCGATGGGGGCGATGATCGCCTCCGACCGGATCGCCGAGCCGTTCCTCGAGGGCGACGCCTGCTTCGCCCACGGCTTCACCTTCGGCGGCCACCCGCTGGCCGCGGCGATCGCGATGGCCAACCTCGACGTCTTCGAGCGCGAGGACCTCTGCGGCCACGTCCTCGCCAAGGAGGGCGAGTTCCGGCAGATGCTGGAGACCCTGCACGAGATCCCGATCGTCGGCGACGTGCGCGGCGCCGGCTACTTCCAGGCGATCGAGCTGGTCAAGGACAGGGAGACGAAGGAGAGCTTCGATGACGAGGAGGCCGAGGACCTGCTGCGCGGCTTCCTCTCCGACGAGCTCTACCGGCGCGGCCTGATCTGCCGCGCCGACGACCGCGGCGAGCCCGTCGTCCAGCTCGCCCCGCCGCTGATCGCCGACACCGAGCAGTTCGAGGAGATCCACGACGTGCTGCACGGCGTGCTCACCGAGGCCTGGGAGCGGGTCCGAAGATAGGCGCCCCGATGCTCACCGTCCAGAGCCTGCTCGACGAGCTCGGCCTCGACCTCGCGGCCGGGACTCACGCGGCCGAGGCGCCGATGCGGTGGGTGCACATCTCCGAGCTGGAGGACCCGACCCCCTGGCTCTCCGGGGGCGAGCTGATGCTGACCACCGGCATCCCACTCGACACCGCAGCCAAGCAGCGCGCCTTCGTCGACCTGCTCGCCGACCACAACCTCGCCGGCATCGGCTTCGGCACCGGCTTCAGCCACAAGGAGATGCCGGAAGCGCTGCTGGACGAGGCGCGCAAGCGGGACTTCCCGCTCTTCGAGGTTCCTTACTTGACCCCGTTCATCGCGATCACCGAGAAGGCCTTCACCCGCCTCGTCAACGAGCAGTACGAGGTGCTGCAGCGCGGGATCGCCGTTCAGCGCCGCCTCGAGCAGCTGGTGCTGGAAGAGCGCGGCCTGGAGGAGATTGTCGCGACGATCGCCTCGGCGGTCGGCGGCACCGTGGCGATCCTCGGCGCCCGCGGCGAGCGGCTGGCGGGCCGCGGCTCCCGCCGCGAGCTGTCCGCCGAGGCGGTCGGCGCGATTCGCAAGGAAGCCCTCGCCCACACCGGCGACGGCCACCCCTTCGTCCCCGCCCACCCGTCGATCGCCGGGCGCGCCCTCGCCCACCCGGTGATCTCGCCCGGCGGCGGCCCGCCGCAGGCATGGGTCGTGATCGTCCGCGACTCCGGCGAGCTGGGGGACTTCGAGCGGCTGATCCTTCAGCAGGCGGTCGCCATCGTCGCCCTCGAGCTGATGCGCCGCCGTGTCGCCCGCGAAACCGAGCGCCGGCTCGCCGGCGACGTGCTGGCCGGGGCGCTGGGCGGTCGCCTCGAGCCCGCCGAGCTGCGCCGCCGCCTCGAGCCGTTCGGGATCGGCGACGAGGCCGCCGTCCTGGTCTTCGCCCTCGACGACCCCTCCGCCGCCGAGCCGGCGCTGGAGCGCGCCCTCGCCGCCGACGCCTGCCCGGCCGTCGTCGCCCCCCACGCCAGCGCCGGCCGCGAGCTGCTCTGCGCCGTGGTCGACGCCGCCGACCGCGACCCGGTCGATGTCGCCGCCGACGCCCGCAAGGCGCTCACCGTCGATCGCGGCGCGGTCCGCGCCGCCGCCAGCCGCCCCGCCCCGCCCGAGGACCTGCGCCGCTCCTTCCACGAGGCGCGCTGCGCCCTCGAGGCCACCGCCTTCGACGACGGCAACTCCCCGGAGGTCGCCTCCTGGCGCGACCTCGGCGCCTTCACGCTGCTGCTCTCGATTCAGGACGACGAGGCGCTGAAGCTCTACTGCGACAGCGTCCTCGGCCCGATCGAGCAGGGCGACGAGGAGTACGGGGGCGAGCTGCTTCGCTCGCTGGAGGCCTTCATCGAGCAGAACGGCCAGTGGGCGCGGGCCGCCCGCGAGGTCTACTGCCACCGCCACACGCTGCGCTACCGGATGCGCAAGGTCGAAGAGCTGACCGGGCGCGACCTCTCGCGCGCCCACGTCCGGGTCGAGTTCTGGCTGGCGCTGCGGGTGAGGGAGCTGGTGGGATCGTGAAGGTGGGCGTCCCCGGAGAGGTGAAGCCCGACGAGCACCGCGTCGCGATCACCCCGGCCGGGGTCCGCGAGATGGTCGAGCACGGCCACGAGGTGCTGGTCGAGGCCGCCGCGGGCGAGGGCAGCGCGATCGCCGACGCCGACTACGAGTCGCAGGGCGCCCGCATCGTCGCCGGCCCCGCCGCCGTCTTCGGCGAGGCCGAGATGGTGCTCAAGGTGAAGGAGCCCCAGCCCGCCGAGATCGAGATGCTGCGCCCGGGGCAGCTCCTCTTCACCTACCTGCACCTCGCTCCCGACCCGGAGCTGACCAGGGGGCTCTGCGGCTCCGGCGCCACCTGCATCGCCTACGAGACCGTCGAGGACGCCCGCGGCCGCCTGCCGCTGCTCGCCCCGATGAGCGAGATCGCCGGCAAGATCGCCACCCAGGCGGGCGCCTTCATGCTGGAGAAGCCGCTCGGCGGCCGCGGCATCCTGCTCGGCGGCGTCCCCGGCGTCGCGGCGGCGAACGTGATCGTGATCGGCGGCGGGGTGGTGGGCCAGAACGCCGCCTTCGTCTCGCTCGGGATGGGCGCCGACGTCTTCGTCTTCGACAAGTCGGTCGACCGCCTGCGCGAGCTGGAGATCGGCTTCGCCGGGGGCTGCTCGACCGTCTACTCGACCACCCTGGCAATCGAGGAGATGCTGCCCCGCGCCGACCTGGTGATCGGCGCCGTCCTCGTCCACGGCGCCCGCGCCCCCTTCGTGGTCCGCCGCGAGCAGCTGGCGCTGATGAAGCCGGGCGCGGTTCTGATCGACGTGGCGATCGACCAGGGCGGCTGCTTCGAGACCTCCCGCCCCACCACCCACCGGGACCCCACCTTCGAGGTCGACGGGATCACCCACTACTGCGTCGCCAACATGCCCGGCGCGGTCCCGATCACCGCGACCCACGCCCTCACCAACGCGACCCTCCCTTACGAGATCGCCCTCGCCGACGGCGGCGTCACCGGGGCGATCCGGCGCGATCCGGGGCTGCGGCCCGGCGTCAACGTGGCGGGCGGCCAGGTGACCCACCCGGCGGTGGCGGAGGGAGTGGGGATGAGCTGCGTCCCGGTCGAGGAGGCTCTGGGGCCGGAACGCGCGGAAGCCGAAAAGCGCAGAGCGGAGGTGAGCTGAGAGATGGCGGCGGCGACCAAGACGAGGTTGAGGAACCTGATCGGCGGCAAGGCGGTCGATCCGGTGGAGGGGGGGACCGAGGACGTGGTCAACCCGGCCACCGGCGAGCCGATCGCCGCGGCGCCGCTCTCGACCAAACCCGATGTCGACGCGGCGGTCGAGGCTGCGAAGGAGGCCTTCGACGGCTGGGCGGCGACGCCCCCCGGCGAGCGCGCCAGGGCGCTGCTGCGGATCGCCGACCTGATCGAGGAGCGGGGGGACGAGATCGCCGACCTCGAGGCTGCCGACGCCGGCAAGCCGCGCGCCGCGGTCGCCGAGGACGAGGTGCCGGCGATGGCCGACAACCTGCGCTTCTTCGCCGGCGCCGCCCGCTGCCTGGAGGGTCGTGCGGCGGGCGAGTACATGGAGGCCCACACCTCCTTCATCCGCCGCGAGCCAATCGGCGTGGTCGGCCAGATCACCCCCTGGAACTATCCGCTGATGATGGCGATCTGGAAGATCGGCCCGGCGCTGGCCGCCGGCAACACCGTGGTGCTGAAGCCGGCCGAGACCACCCCGCTCACGACGCTGCTCTTCGCCGAGTGGTGCGCCGACATCCTGCCTCCCGGCGTCTTCAACGCGATCGGCGGCCACGGCGAGCCGACCGGCGTCGAGCTGGTCACCCACCCCGATGTCGAGATGGTCTCGCTGACCGGCTCGCCGCCGACCGGCAGGTGGATCGCCAAAGCCGCCGCCGACAGCCTCAAGCGCGTCCACCTCGAGCTCGGCGGCAAGGCGCCGGTCGTCGTCTTCGACGACGTCGGCATGGAGGCCGCCCTGGAGACGATCGCCGGCACTGGCTACTACAACGCCGGCCAGGACTGCACCGCTGCCTGCCGGGTGCTCGCCTCGACCGGGGTCTACGACGACGTCGTCGACGGCCTCGCCTCCGCAGCGAAGGCCCTGGTGCTCGGCGACACGCTCTCGGCTGACACCACCCTGGGCCCGCTCAACTCGCAGCGCCAGCGCCAGCGGGTCGAGGGCTTCCTGGAGCGGAAGCCCGCAAACGCCGAGGTCGTCACCGGCGGCGTCGAGCCCGACCTGCCCGGCTACTTCCTCGAGCCGGCGGTCGTCGCCGGCCTCGAGCAGGGCGACGAGATGGTCCAGAACGAGATCTTCGGTCCGGTGATCACCGTGCAGCCGTTCTCCGACGAGGAGAAGGCGATCGAGTGGGCGAACGGCACCCGCTACGGCCTCGCCGCCTCGGTCTGGACCCGCGACGTCGGCCGCGCGATGCGGGTCGCCAACGCGCTGCGCTTCGGCTGCGTCTGGATCAACGACCACATCCCGCTGGTTTCCGAGATGCCCCACGGCGGCTACAAGGAGTCCGGCTACGGCAAGGACCTCTCGGTGTACGCGCTGGAGGACTACACGCAGATCAAGCACGTCATGATCAACCTAGACTGAGTCGACATGAGGACTGCTTTGACGACCGCGGCGGTCGCCGCGGTCGCTCTCATCTCTGGGGCGCCCGATGACGGGCCGCGTTGCCGCGGGCGGGTCCCGACGATCGTCGGGACCGACGGCCCCGACAACCTGCGGGGGACGCCGAGCCGCGACGTGATCTGGGGCGGGCGCGGCAACGACAAGATCCACGGCGGCCTCGGCAACGACCTCGTCTGCGGCGGGCCCGGCGCCGATCTGATCCACGGCGGCCGCGGCAACGACGTCGTCGACGGCGGCGCCGGGAGCCGCGACCGGGTGATCGGCGACCTCGGCGACGACAAGGTGCTGGGTGGGCCCGGCGAGTTCGACGAGGTCGCCGGCAGCCTCGGCATCGACACCCTCAACGGCGGCCGTGGCAGCTGGGACCTCGTCCATGGCGACTACGGCTACGACCGCATGGACGGCGGCCCGGGCAAGGGCGACGTCGCCTCCTTCGCGACAGCGGTCGCGGCCGGGCGGGGCGGCGGCGTCTGGGTCTCGCTCGCCGCCCACAGGGCGCGCGGCGACGGCCACGACCGCCTCTTCCGCCTCGAGCACATCGAGGGCTCCGCCTTCGCCGACACCCTGATCGGCGACAAGCGCGCCAACGTCATCGACGGCGGCGCCGGCGACGACACGATCCGCGGCGGCAAGGGCCGCGATCGGCTGATCGGCGGCCAGGGGAGCGACGGCTGCAGGGGCGCCAAGGGCCGCACCTCCTCCTGCGGCCGCGAGCGCCCGCCCAATGCCTCCGCCTACGTCGAGCTCGATCGCACCCGCGGCGGCGGCGGCCTCGCGATCGTCGGCGGCGACGGCCGCGACGACCTCACCGTCGCCTTCGACCCGCAGTCTGCCGTCTTCGGCGTCAGCGCCGCCAAGGGGATCGCGATCGGGGCGGGATGCGCCCGCCCCGGCGGCGCCCCGAACCAGGTTGTCTGCTCGGCGGACGGCCCCGCCCGCTGGCTGATGGCCGACCTCGGCCCGGGCAACGACCGGCTCCGCGTCGAAGGCTCGCTGGCCGGGGCCGAGAACATCCGCATCGCCGGGGGAAGGGGCAACGACGTGATCCGCGGCGGCCCCGAGGACGACCTGATCGAGTCCGGCCCGGGCAGCGACCGCCTCTACGGCGGCGCCGGCTCCGACGGGCTGATCGGCGGCCTCCCCGGCCCCACCTCCCTCTACGGCGGCGCCCACGGCGACCTGCTGGCGGCAGGCGGCGGCTGCGCCGGTGGGCGGATCGTCGGCGGCCCCGGCCGCGACGACGCCTCCTTCGCCGAGACCCAGGCCCACCCCGGCCTGCTGATCGTCTCCTTCCCGCGCGGCAAAGCCTGGATCAACGTCGTCCGCGGTTGCAACCCGGTTCGCCTCGCCCGCTCCAACGAGGATATGGAGGGCTCCTTCGACAACGACATCCTGGTCGGCGACAGCCGCAGGAACGCGATCCTCGGCCAGCCCGGCGTCGACCGCTTCTACGGCGGCGGCGGCGACGACGTGATCGACGCCCGCGACAACGTGCGCGACGAGATCATCCGGTGCGGCCGCAAGAGGCGCACCGGCCGGGCGCTCACCGACGCCTTCGACCCGGCCCCCACCGCCTGCGCCAAGCGCAAGCGCGGCCGCCCCGTCCCCGGATTGCACAGCGGCTGACTGCGACGCGCCAGGCGCGTCATTCGGGCGTGCGGGTTTTCCTGTCAGTCACTTAGGCTTGCGGCATGGTCCGGAGTGCCAGCGCTGACGAGGCGGCTGCTATCGCGGCGGCGATCGAGCGGTTCCGCGCGGAGGCGACCCCGGTCGCCAGGGCGGAGCAGGAGGCGATCGGCCCGTGGCAGCGGGCTGCGCTGGTCGAGGGGGTTGGCGCGAAGGGAACGATCCAGGATCTGGAAGGAGGAGTGAGATGGCCGTCGTGAAGATCATCGAGCTGGTCGGCAGCTCGAAGACGTCAACCGACGACGCGGCGAAACAGGCGCTGAGCCAGGCGCAGGGAACGCTGCGCAACATCCGTGCCGTGGACATCGTCTCGACCGGGATTCGGGGCGAGAACCTCGACGAGTACCGGGCGCACGTGCGGGTCGCGTTCCTGATCGAGGGGACCGAGGTCGACTAGGCCCTGGGCGCGGGAGGGGCAGTAGCCCCCTCCTCGGACTCGCAGCCCTGCGGGCTGCTCTGAGTATCCGCCCGCTGAGGGGACTACTGCCCCTCCCCGTACCGGCGCCACCTCGCGGACAACGTCCACTAGATTCCTGCCATGGGTTCCGAGACCCCCGCACTGGCCCCCGACGAGGTTCAGAAGCTGGTTGCCGGTGGGGCGCAGCTTGTGGACGTGCGGACGGATCATGAGTGGGAGGCGGGGCGGATAGTCGGCGCCGAGCACGTCGAGCTGGGCGAGCTGAGCGGGCGGGCCGGGGAGGTCGACCGGGAGCGCCCGGTCGTCTTCTACTGCCGCGGCGACAACCGCTCCGATATGGCGGCGATTGTCTTCGCTGAAGACGGCTATGAGGCGGCGGCGCTCGCCGGCGGGATCCAGGCCTGGGTCGACGCCGGGTTGCCGATCGAGCCGGAGGGCGGCTACGTCGCCGAGTCGGGCGAGGCGGCGGCTATTCTCGAGGCGCGCAAACGCGCGGTCGGCGGCTGAGACAGGGTCCGCGAGCCCCCATCCGGAGGTAAATACCCGAATCCCTGTCAGGTTTTGCTATTTTCTGGTCATGGAGCTCGTCGTCGACCAGGACAAGAAGCAGCGCGGCAAGGGGCGCACCGGCTCGCTGGAAAACCCGGAGGCCTACGAGAACGTCCCCGGGCACGTGATCCCGATCCTCGAGCGCGAGCTCGACGACTTCGACAACCAGGCGGAGCAGTTCCTCGCCGGCGACAAGCCGGAAGACCAGTTCATCGGCTTCCGCCTCAAGCAGGGGGTCTACGGTCAGCGCCAGCCCGACGTTCAGATGGCCCGGGTGAAGCTGCCGTTCGGCGGCGTCACCCCGGAGCAGATGGAGGCCTTCGCCGACGTGGTCGAGCGCTACGCGCCTCTCGACAAGGGCCACATCACCACCCGCCAGAACATCCAGATCCACCACGTGCCGCTGCGCGACATGGAGTCGCTGCTGCGCGAGATCTCCGCGGTCGGCCTCTCCTCCCGCGAGGGCTGTGGCAACACGGTGCGCAACGTGACCGGCGATCCCTGGGCCGGTGTCGCCGCCGACGAGGTGTTCGACCCGACCCCCTACGCCGGCGCCTACGTGCGCTACTTCGTCCGGCATCCGACGACGCAGCTGATGCCGCGCAAGATCAAGACCGCCTTCACCGGCTCCGAGGAGGATCGCGCGATCACCGGCATCCACGACATCGCCTTTCTCAGCCGTGAGCGCGACGGGGTCAAGGGCTTCGAGGTCCGGGTCGGCGGCGGCACCTCGATCATGGCCCGCGTCGCCCCGACCCTCTACGACTTCGTCGAGGCCGACAACGGCGATTACCTGGAGGTCTCCGAGGCGGTGCTGCGGGTCTTCGACCGGCAGGAGTGGCTGCGGGTCAACCGCGCCCGGGCCCGGATCAAGGTCCTGGTCGACAAGATCGGGATCGACGCATTCCGCGAGATGGTCGACGAGGAGCGGCGCGGCGACTGGGTCGAGGAGCGCGACTTCGACGTCGACCGGCTGCGCTTCGACGCCGACGAGGGGGCCAACGCCCCCGAGGTCCCCGCCGCCTCCGCCTCCCCGAACGGGGATCGCACCGAGTTCGACCGCTTCTGCGAGGGCAACGTGCAGGCGCAGCGCCAGGACGGCTTCTCGACCGTCGAGGTGAAGATCACCAGCGGCGACCTCACCCCGGAGCAGTTCCGCGGCCTGGCGGCGATCATGCGCGACTTCGGCGGCGGCTACGCGCGCAGCACCGTGCAGCAGAACCTCGTACTGCGCTGGGTGCGCGACGGGGCGCTCTACGACGTCTGGGAGAGGCTGGGCGAGCTGGGCCTCGACGAGGCCGGCGCCCGCGAGATCACCGACCTGGTCAGCTGCCCCGGCACCGACAGCTGCAAACTCGGGATCACCAGCTCGATGGGCCTCAACCGGGCGATCAAAGAGCGGGTCGAGGCGATGGAGATCTCCGACGCGCTGACCAGGCGCATCCACATCAAGATCAGCGGCTGCCCGAACGGGTGCAGCCAGCACCACATCGCCAACATCGGCTTCTACGGCGCCTCGCTGAAATTGGGCGAGCGGCAGATGCCCGCCTACATCCCGCACATCGGCGGCAACTACGAGGGCGGCGAGGTGATCTTCGGCACGCGGCTGAAGTCGCGGCTGCCGGCCAAGCGCGTCCCCGAGGCGGTGGAGCGCTGGGTGCGGCTGTACGAGGCCGAGCGAGCCGACAGCGAGGAGTTCAACGCCTTCGCCGAGCGGGTCGGCGCGGCGCGCTTCGAAGAGGAGGCCAAGGACCTGACGCTGCCGGCCGAGTTCAGCCTCGAGACGATGCAGCAGTTCATCGACTGGGACCGCGCCAGCCCCTACAAGGTGGAGCGCGGCGAGGGGGAGTGCGCGATCTAATGCAGCCTCCCGCCGCAACGTTCCCCAGCTTCGCGCCGCCCGTGGCCGAGCTCGATCACGAGGGGGTCGCCGCCGACCTCGAGGGCCGCTCCGCCCGCGAGGCGGTCGAGTGGATGTTCGACGCCTTCGGCGAGCGTCACTACATCGCCTGCTCGTTCCAGAAGACGAGCTCGGTGACCGTCCACATGGCGAAGCAGGTCAACCCCGACGCCCGCTTCTTCTACCTCGACACCGACGTCCTCTTCCCGGAGACCTACGAGACGCGGGACCGGCTCGCCGAGCACCTCAGGGCCGAGTTCGACCGCTTCCACAACCTCAGCCTGGAGGAGCAGGCGGCTCGCCACGGCGAGGAGCTGTGGAAGCACGATCCCGACTCCTGCTGCGGCCTGCGCAAGGTCGAGCCGATGCGGCGGGCGCTCTCTTCCGTAGACTGCTGGCTCGCCGGCGTCCGCCGCGAGGACTCCACGAAGCGCGCCAAGACCCCCAAGTTCGGCTGGGACAAGCGATTCGACCTGTGGAAGCTGAACCCGCTCGCCGACTGGACCGAGGGCGACGTCTGGAACTACATCCGTGAGCACGACCTCCCGTACAACCCGCTCCACGATCGTGGCTACCCCTCGATCGGCTGCACCCACTGCACGAAACCGGTCGGCCCGGGCGGCTCGCCCCGCGACGGCCGCTGGGTGGGCATCGCCAAGACCGAGTGCGGGATCAACTAGCTCCGGCAGACCTCCCAGCCCCCTTCCCCGACACGATTGGTGAGATTCCCCGGTGAGCAAGACGATGGCTGAGCTGTCCCTGACCCTTTCCGAGCGCCACACGGCGGACTTCGAGATGATCGGCAACGGCGGCTTCGTGCCGCTGACCGGCTTCCAGGGCTCCGCCGACTGGGAGCGCGTCTGCTCCGAGATGCGGACCGCGGCCGGCGAGTACTGGCCGATCCCGATCACCCTGGCGACCGGCCTCGAGTGCGAGGTCGGCGACGTCGTCGAGCTGTCCAGCGACGAGGGTAAGCCGCTTGGCCGCCTCACCGTCGAGGAGGTCTTCGAGCGCGATGTGAAGCGTGAGGCCGAGCAGGTCTACGGCACCACCGACGAGGACCACCCCGGGGTCGCGGCGATCTACGAGGAGGGCAACCGCTGCATCGCCGGCCCGATCGAGGTCGACGCGCTTCCCGATCACGAGGAGGCCTTCATGCGGCGCTACATGACGCCGGCGGAGACCCGTCAGGAGTTCGCCGACCGCGGCTGGAAGAAGATCGTCGCCTTCCAGACCCGCAACCCGATCCACCGCGCCCACGAGTACCTGACCAAGGCGGCGCTGGAGACCTGCGACGGGCTCTTCATCCACCCGCTGATCGGCAAGACCAAGGCCGGCGACATCCCCGCCGACGTGCGGATGCGCTGCTACGAGGTGCTGATGGAGAAGTACTACCCGCAGGGCCGGGTGGTGCTCGGGGTGAAGCCGGCGAAGATGCACTACGCAGGCCCGCGCGAGGCGGTGCTGCACGCGATCATCCGCCGCAACTACGGCGCCACCCACTTCATCGTCGGGCGCGACCACGCCGGCGCCGGCGACTACTACGGCACCTACGACGCGCAGAAGATCTTCGACCAGATCGACATCGAGGAGCTCGGGATCGAGCCGCTGATGTTCGAGCACACCTTCTGGTGCAACGAGTGCGAGGGGCTCGCCTCCGGCAAGACCTGCCCGCACGACGCCGACGCGCACCTGTTCCTGAGCGGGACCAAGGTGCGGGAGATGCTGGGGCGGGGCGAGAAGCCGCCGCATGAGTTCTCGCGCGACGAGGTCGCCGAGATCCTGATCGACGCTTACAAGGAGGACTGAGCAGACATGGCAGGCGAGAAGGGATTCACCCTCTGGTTCACCGGGCTCTCCGGGGCCGGCAAGACGACGATCTCGCGGCTGCTGGAGGGCCACCTGCGCGAGCGCGGCTCGAAGCTGGAGATCCTCGACGGCGACGTGGTGCGCGAGAACCTCTCCAAGGGGCTCGGCTTCTCGAAGGAGGACCGCGACACCAACATCCGCCGCATCGCCTTCGTCGCCGACCTGCTCAGCCGCAACGGCGTGCCGGTGATCGCCGCGGCGATCTCCCCCTACGCGGAGATCCGCAGCGAGGCGCGCGAGCTGATGGGTGACCGCTTCGTCGAGGTCTACGTCAAGGCCTCGGTCAACACCTGCGCCGAACGCGACGTCAAGGGCCTCTACAAGAAAGCCTTCGCGGGCGAGATCAAGGAATTCACCGGCGTCTCCGACCCCTACGAGGCGCCGGAGAACCCCGAGGTCGTCTGCGACACCGAGGACGAGACGCCGGAGGAGTCGGCGGAGAAGCTGCTCGCCTACCTCGAGCAGCGGGAGCTGGTTCCGGCCAGCGTCGCGGCGACCGTCTAGGGAAGGGGCGGCGGCGGAAGCTGGGGTTCGCCGAGGCCGTAGGTGTCGTAGGCGCCGAAGCGGGAGAAGGTCTTGTGGGTGGGGCCGTGGTAGTCGGAGGAGCCGGTCGGGACGAGGTTGAGCTCGTCGCAGAGCGAGAGCAGGTGGGCGGTCTGCTCCTTGGTGTGGGAGGGGTAGAAGGCCTCGATCCCGTCGACTCCGAGGGCACGGATCAGCTCCCCGACCTTGGCCGGCTCGGAGATGTCCCAGTAGGGATGGGCGACGACGGCGACGCCGCCGGCCCCGTGGATCAGCTCGACCGCCTGCGCTGCGGTCGGCCAGCGGCGCGGCACGAAGGCCTTGGCGCCGGGCACCAGGTACTCCTCGAAGAAGGGCCCCATGTCCTCGCCGGCCCCCGCGGCGCGGGCGATATGAGGCCGCCCGATGGAGAGCGCGCCGCTGGCCTCCTCGACGGCGTCCTCCAGGTGGATGTCGAACCCCTCCCTTTGCAGGTTCTCGACGATCTCCCCGGCCCGCGCCACTCGCTCGTGCTGCGCCCGCTCGCAGGCCGGGGCAATCGTCCCAAGATCGACCCAGTACCCGCAGACATGCAGGTCGTCCGCGAACTCGTGCACGCACGACACCTCGATCGCCGGCACCAGCTCGATCCCCAGCCGCTCCGCCGCCGCCGCCGCCTCCGCCACCCCCGCGACCGCGTCATGGTCGCTGAGCGCCAGCGTCGTCACTCCCGCCTCCGCGGCCTTCTCGACGACTCCTGCCGGCTCCAACTGCCCGTCGGACACCGTCGAGTGGCTCTGCAGCTCGATCAACATCGGAGCGGGACCCTAGCTTCGACTGGGTGACGGCGGCGCGGGCCGCCCCCTCAACGGGCGGATAAACCCAAGCTGCCGCCGAGATCACAGCGCAGGTATAGATATCGCGCTCTGTAGGGCGGCATGACCGTCCCCTCAGCGGGCGGATACTCAGAGCAGCCCAAAGGGCTGCGAGTCCGAGGAGGGGACGGTCATGCCGCCCCCGCCGTGCGCACAAATAGACTGCGCCGCCGTGTTCGAGAAGGTGCTGATAGCCAACCGCGGCGAGATCGCGATCCGGGTCGCACGGACGCTGAAGGAGATGGAGATCGGGCCCGTGGCGGTGTACTCGGAGATCGACCGGGATGCCCCTCATGTGCGGCAGGCCGACGAAGCGTTCCTGATCGGGCCGGCGGCGCCCGCCGAGAGCTATCTGAACGTCCTCAAGATCATCGACACGGCGAAGCAGGCCGGCGCCGAGGCGATCCACCCCGGCTACGGGTTCCTCGCCGAGAACGCCGACTTCGCGCGGGCCTGCGCCGAGGCCGGGATCGTCTTCATCGGCCCGCCGCCCGAGGCGATCGAGGCGATGGGATCGAAGACCCGGGCGCGGGAGATCATGGCCGAGGCGGGGGTGCCGATCGTGCCCGGGGCGACCAAGCCCGCTGCGGACCTCGGCGAGGCGCGCCAGCAGGCCGAGGAGGCCGGCTACCCGGTCGCCTGCAAGGCGGCCGGCGGCGGCGGCGGCAAGGGCTTCCGCGTTGCGATGACGCCCGACGACCTCGCCGAGGCCTTCGACGGCGCCGGCCGCGAGGGTGAGAAGTTCTTCTCCGACCCCCGTGTCTACGTGGAGCGCTACCTGGAGGACCCGCGCCACGTCGAGGTCCAGATCCTCGCCTATTCCGACGGTACCGTGATCCATCTCGGGGAGCGCGACTGCTCGATCCAGCGCCGCCACCAGAAGCTGATCGAGGAGGCGCCGGCGCCGCACGTCGACGCCGAGATGCGGGAGCGGATCGGCAAGATCGCCACCGACGCCGCGGCTGCGGTCGGCTACCGCTCGGCCGGCACGGTCGAGGGCCTCCAGGTCGGCGACGAGTACTTCTTCCTCGAGATGAACACGCGCGTTCAGGTCGAGCACTGCGTGACCGAGATGGTCACCGGCGTCGACATCGTCCGCGAGCAGATCCGGATCGCGGCGGGCGGCGAGGCCGTCCCCGCCCAGGACGAAGTCGAGCTGCGCGGCCACGCGATCGAGTGCCGGATCAACGCCGAGGCCGCCGCCAAGAGCTTCGCTCCGGCGCCGGGGACGATCTCCACCTACCGCGAGCCGGCCGGGCCGGGGGTGCGGGTCGACTCCGGTGTCGAGGCCGGCTCCGAGGTGACGCCGATGTACGACCCGATGGTCGCCAAGCTGATCGTCTGGGACGCCGACCGCGAGCTGGCGACGCGGCGGATGCAGCGGGCGCTGGGCGAGTACGAGGTCGGCGGCCTGACCACGCTGATCCCCTTCCACAGCGCGATCCTCGCCACCGAGCAGTGGGCGTGTGGGGAGACCTGCCGCGAGCTGATGGAGGACCGCGAGTGGCTGAGGTCGACCGCGCCCGAGCAGGCGCCGCCGCCGGCCGAGGAGGGCGCCGAGCCGCTCGCCCGCGACTACAAGGTCGAGGTCTCGGGCAAGCTCTTCGACGTCAAGGTGATCGGCGAGACCGCCGCGGGCGGCGCGGCGACCGCGGCGGGCGGCAAACGCCCGCCCAAACGCGAGCGCAAGAGCGGCGCGGCGGCGGGCGCCTCCAGCGAGGTCCTCCCCTCGTCGCTGCAGGGCACGGTGCTGAAGGTCGCGGTCGAGCAGGGCGCCGAGGTGGCCGAGGGCGACCTGATCTGCGTGATCGAGGCGATGAAGATGGAGAACGAGATCGCCGCGCACCGCTCCGGCAAGGTCGAGGAGCTGAAGATCTCCGAGGGCGCCGCGGTCTCCAGCGGCGACGTCCTCGCCGTGATCAGGTAGCCGCCTTCTCCCTCCGCCTCTTCTCCTGCTGCCGCTGGCGCCTTTCCTTCTGCTTCTTCCGCTGCAGACGCTGCTGCTCCTTGCGGGTCAGCGGCAGTTTCGGCGTCACCTCCCGGCACTCCCTTCCGACGCAGCCCTCCAGCCGCCGCAGCTGCCTGTGCAGGAAGTTGCGGATCGGGAAGAAGTTGGGGATCTTGTGTAGCGAGTTGAGCTCATCGGGATCCCTGGTGATGTCGTAGAGCTCCTTCTCTCCGGTCGGCCAGGCGATGTACTTGTAGGGGCCGAGCCGGATTCCCTCGTAGTCCTTGGGCGGCGCCAGGATCGAGGCGCTTGCGCCCCCGCCTCGGCGGGCGCGGGAGATGCCCCCGTTCGCTTCCACGTCGGCGGTCTCGACGAACGACTCGAAGAGGATCGGCCGGCGGCTGCGCAGGTCGGGGTCGCGCAGGAAGGGGACCAGCGAGCGGCCGTCGGTGCTCTTGTCGGCTTTTGCCCGCGCCAGCTCGAGGATGGTCGGCGCGATGTCGATGTTCGCGGCGAGCTCTCCCGTTTCGGAGCCCGGGCGGATCCCGGGCCCACGGATCAGGAAGGGCAGGTGCGTCGCCGGCTCGTAGGCGAGGAACTTGCCGCCGATCAGGCGGTGCTCGCCGAAGAAGAATCCGTTGTCGGAGGTGAAGATGACGTAGGTGTTGCGGAGGCGGCGCATCGAGCCCAGCGTGTCGAGGATCAGCTTCACGCCGTCGTCGATAGAGCGCAGCGAGTCGAGCTGCTTCTGGTAGTAGACGCGGTAGGTGCGCTTGTCGCTCGGGGGGAGGTGGGGGGCGTCGCGGATGAAGCGCGGCTTGTCGCGGACGTTGCCCTCGTCGAGCCCCTCGGAGCGGTTGTGCGGCAGCCGTGCGCCCTTGAACCAGTCGTAGTGGCGCGGCGCCGGCTCGGGGCCGGCGGGGCGGCGGAAATCGCCATGCGGCGCCGTGTAGTCGAGCTGCAGGTAGAAGGGCTTGGTGGGCGGCGTGGCCAGCATCTCTTCCGTCGCGATTCTCGTCAGGGTGTCGGTGATGTGGTAGCAGGGCAGCCCGTTGATCGGCGCGAACGGGCAGCCGATGTCGTCGCGGATGCCGTATTCGCGGGTGTCCCAGCTCCCGGAGTCACCCTGGGGGCCATTGATGACGCCGTTGTCGTTCAGCGTGTAGCCGTAGAAGAAGTGCTCGGTGTCGGCCTTCAGCACCGAGTGCCAGGCGCTCCAGCCAGTCGGGACCGTCGTCCCGTCGTCGAAGGGCTCTCTGCCATAGCCGTTGAGGAACTTGCCCGCATGGATCGTGCGGTACCCGGCTCCCTGAAGCCAGGTGGCGAGGTTGTGGTTGGCGGCGCCGCGGAAGGAGAAGCCGGTGTAGCCGCCGTTGGGGGGGACGTTGCCGCGGACGTTGTGGTTGTGGGCGTAGCGGCCGGTGAGGACGCTGACCCGGGCAGGGCAGCAGAGCGGGTAGGAGACGTAGTAGCGGTTGAGCGTCATGCCGCGTTTGGCGATCAGGTCGAGTGTGTTGGGCATCGCGCGCGTCACCGCGGCGCCGAAGGAGGAGCGGAACGTCGCGTAGAGGCCGTCGAGCGTCTGGTCGTCGGTCTGGATCACGACGAAGCTCGGGCGCGGGTTCGCGGCCGCGGAGGCGCGCGGCTGACCGCCGGCCAAGGCCAGCGCGGTGAGCAGCGCCAGGGCGCTCGCCGCGACGAGCAGGCGGGCGCCGGCAGGCGCACGAGTTTGTCTGGGGCGATCCATAAAGCGTTGGCCAGACGGCCTAGGGCCGAAAACCAATGCCCGGGGCGAAGTTTCGCAAAGACGCTGGAGGACGCTCAGGACGCGCCGAGCCTCTTCGCCGCCTCGCGGAAGTTTTTCGTGGTGGCGCTGGGCGCTTTGCGGCCCTCCAGCTTCTCGCCGTGGCGGTTGACCCAGATCACCGGGACGTTCATCTTCAGCAGCGGGGCGACGTCGTTGGTGTAGTTGGAGCCGATGTGGATCCAGCCTTTCTTGCCGCCGATCCGCCGCGCGCACTCTTTGAAGTGGACGGGGTCGGGCTTGTAGCTGCGGACCTGCTGGGCGGTGACGACGAGGTCGAGTTCGGTGCGAAGGTGGCGCCGCGAGATCCCGAGCAGTTTGTCGTCGACGTTGGAGATGATCCCGATCTCGTAGCGTTTGCCGAGCCGGTCCATCGCCGCGTTGGCCTCGCGAAAGGGCAGCCAGCGGGCGACGCTGGTGGGAAGGAACTGGGCCCGCGAGGGCTCGATCTCCCAGCCGATCTCGCCGGCGACCTTGACGATCGTGCGGCGGAGCACCTCCGCGTAGAGTTCGTAGGAGCCGGCCATGATCTCGGCTTGGACCTCGAAGAAGCGGGCGAGGAAGGAACCCTCCTCGAAGCTGAAGCCGTCCTTCTCCGCCTCTTTCTTGCAGGCGTTGACGAGCCCCTTCTCCCAATCGATCAGGGTGCCATAGCAGTCGGTGGTCACCCACTTGATGGTTTTCAGACCGGGCAACGGCACAGGGCGCGGCATTATGCCAAGAGACCTCGCCTCGGGGTTTCGCGCTTGCGATCTTGGATAGGCTGCCGCTCGCGCCGGAGCGCCGCGCGCCGAAAATGGACCTCCTCGAGTATCAGGGCAAGCAGCTGTTCGCCAAGCACGGCGTCGCCGTGCCGAGCGGTGAGGTCGCCTCGACCGTGGTGGAGGCCGTGGATGCGGCGGAGCGGGTCGGCTATCCCTGTGCGATCAAGGCGCAGGTGCTGATCGGGGGTCGGGGCAAGGCCGGCGGGATCAAGATCGCGGCCGATCGCTCCGAGGCCGAGCAGCACGCGGGAGCGATCCTCGGCATGGACATTCGTGGGCCGCGCGGCGAGGGGCCGTTCAAGGTCCGCCGGGTCTGGGTCGAGGCTGGCTCGGAGATCGCCTCCGAGTACTACGCCTCGGTGATCCTTGATCGCTCCGAGAAGAAGCTGCTGGTGATCGCCTCCGCCAGGGGCGGGATGGACATCGAGGCGGTCGCCGAGGAGGACCCCGGCGCCCTGGTAAAGCGCCACATCGACCCGACCCGCCCCTTCGATGCCGCCGCGGCGCGGCCGATCGTCGACGCGGCCGGGTTCGACGAGGACGTGCGCGACGATGCGGCTGAGGCGCTCGCGAAGCTGGCCGAGGTGACGAGCGCCGAGGACGCGACGCTGATCGAGGTCAACCCGCTGATCGTCACCGGGGAGCGCCAAATCGTCGCGCTCGACGCCAAGGTGACGATCGACGGCAACGCCCTATTCCGCCACCAGGACCTGGCCGAGATCGAGGCCGACGCCGGCGAGGACCCGCAGGAGGCGATGGCCAGGGAGAGGGACCTCATCTACGTGAAACTGGACGGCGACGTGGGGATCCTCGGCAACGGCGCCGGGCTCTGCATGTCGACCCTGGACGTCGTCGCGCAGGCGGGCGGCGCCCCGGCCAACTTCCTCGATGCGGGCGGGGGCTCGAAGGCGGAGGCGATCGTCGACGCGCTCGAGGTGATCACCTCCGACCCCAAGGTCAACGCGGTGCTGTTCAACATCTTCGGCGGGATCACCCGCTGCGACGAGGTGGCGAAGGGGATCATCGAGGCGTCCAAGCAGATCGACCTCGACGTGCCGCTGGTGGTGCGGCTGGACGGGACCAACTCCGAGCAGGGGCTGCGGCTGCTCGAGCAGGCCGGGATCCCCGGCCTGGAGGTCGAGGGGACGATGCTGAGCGCCGCAGAGCGGGTGGTTGAGCTGGCGAGGGGGAGCGGCTGATGTCGATCGTCGTCGACAACGACACGAAGCTGGTCGTCTCCGGCCTGACCGGCCGCGAGGGCTCCTTCCACAGCCTGCGCAACCGCGATTACGGCACCGACCTGGTCGCCGGGGTGACTCCCGGCAAGGGCGGGCAGGATGTCGCCGGGGCACCGGTCTTCGACACCATCGAGGAGTCGGTCGAGGAAGCGGGCGCCAACACCTCGATGATCTTCGTCCCGGCCCGCTTCGCCGCCGCGGCGATCGACGAGGCGATCGAGTCCGGCGTCCACACGGTGATCGCGATCACCGAGGGGATCCCGGTGCTCGACATGCTGATGACCTACTGGAAGGCCAAAGAGGCCGGGGTTCGGCTGATCGGCCCCAACTGCCCGGGTGTGCTCTCTCCCGGCAAGGCCAACGTCGGGATCATCCCGGCCCAGTTCTTCGACCCGGGCAAGATCGGCGTCGTCTCCAAGTCGGGCACGCTGACCTACCAGATCGGCAACGAGCTGAAGCAGGCGGGCGAGGGCAACTCCTCGATCGTCGGGATCGGCGGCGACCCGATCGTCGGCTCCGACTTCATCGACGTCCTCACCCTGTTCGAGGCTGATCCCGAAACCGAGCTGATCGTGATGGTGGGCGAGATCGGCGGCGACGCCGAGGAGCGGGCGGCCGAGTTCATCGAGGCCAAGGTCTCCAAGCCCGTCGTCGCCTACATCGCCGGCTTCACGGCGCCGCCGGGCAGGCAGATGGGCCACGCCGGGGCGATCATCTCCGGCTCCTCCGGGACCGCCCGGGCGAAGAAGGAAGCGCTCGAGGCGAAGGGCGTGCGGGTCGGCGAGAGCCCGACCGAGGCCGCCGCGATCGCGGTGGAGACGCTGCGCGGCTCGTAGTCCTGAGGGCAAGCGGGTCCGGGTAGGGGTTCCGCTTAACTTTTTCGGTGGGGCGTGGGCGGCTGTCCGCCGATGGAGCGGCGAAAAAGTACACGCTCCATTCCTACCCGGACCCGCTTCCAGCGTTGGGAAGGGTCTGCGCATCGTGCGCGACGTGGAGCAAGTCGCGTAGTTGGGTAGCTACGGCGTCCTCCTGCTCGAGTCGCCGGTGGGTGAGGCGAACCACTCGGTAGCCGGTGGCTTGGAGCGCGGCGTCGCGGGCCCGGTCGCGCTCGAAGGCGGCGCGGTGGCGGTGGAAGGCGAAGCCGTCCAGCTCGACGATCAGCCGCTGCCCGGGCCATAGGGCGTCGACCTCGCCGCTCCTCGGGATGGATGCGGCCCTCGTGAAGGTCGATCCCGTCGCGTCCGGGCCGGCCATGCGGGGACGTCACGTCTACGGGAGATGCCCGAGGGCGTACCAGGCCCCACAAGGCCGCGGCGCTGCGATGGCTCAGCAGCGCCCCATCTCCGCAGGCAAATACGGCGGCGAGCCAATGCCCTCGCCGGCTCAGCCTCTTGTGCCCCAGCGCGTATACGCCGCGATGCAGGCTGTGGAGCCTCCCGGCCTCGAGCCGGCGCTCGATCGCGCTGCGAGGCTCGCTTCCAACCGTTGCGATCGGGACGTGCCTGAGTTTGTCCACCCATATAGGGGGTTAAGTTCAGGCACGTCCCGGTTCTCCCCCCGCGTTCCGGTGGCTCGGGGCCGTTGCTAGGCTCGCGGCGATGGCCGGAGACACGATTTCATTCGCCCGCGGGGCGCCCAGCGCCGACATCCTTCCGCGCCAGGCTGTGGCCGATGCGGCTGCGGCGGCGCTCGCCACGGATTGGGAGCGGGCGCTGTCCTACGGGACCGGGATCGGGCATCCGGGCCTCTGCGAGTGGATCGCCGAGAGGCATGGATGGCTTGAGGCAGGGCAGGTGATGATCACGAACGGGTCGCTGGAGGCGGGGGCGATGCTCTTCGAGCACCTGCTGGAGCCCGGCGACCGGGTCGTTGTCGAGCAGCCCACCTACGACCGCACCCTGCTGATGCTTCGTCGGTTGGGGGTCGAGCTGGTGCCGGTGCCGTTGGAGGCGGATGGGCTCGACATCGGGGCGCTGGAGGCGGCCCTGGCCGAGGGGCCGCTCAAGCTCGCCCACGTCATCCCCAACTTCCACAACCCCGCCGGCTGTACGCTCTCGGCCGAGAAGCGGGTGCGGCTGGTCGAGCTCGCCGCCGAGCACGGTTTCCGGATCTTCGAGGACGACCCCTACCGGGAGCTTCCCTTCGAAGGCGAGGCGCTGGAGACGATGCTCTCGATCGACCGGGCCGACCGGGTAATCCACGCGTCGTCCTTCTCGAAGACGATCAGCCCCGGGGTCCGGGTTGGTTACCTGGCCGGGCCGGTCGGGGAGATCGCCCAGCTCGCCAAGCGGGCCAACGAAACCTACATCTCGCCGAACATGCTCGCCGAGGCGGTGGTGCTGGAGCTGTGTCGCTCCGGGGCGCTGGACCGCAACATCGAGTTCGTCAAGGGCGCCCTGCGCGAACGCCGCGACGCGCTGGTCGAGGCGCTGCGCGAGCAGATCCCCGAGGCCGAGTTCGTCGTCCCTGACGGCGGCTACTTCCTCTGGCTCGACCTCGCGGCGGGCACCGACGCCACGGCGCTGCTGGCCGAGGCGAAGAGCGAGGGCGTCGCCTTCGTCGCCGCCCCCGACTTCATGCTCGACGGCGGCGAGAGCAGCCTCCGCCTCTCCTTCGCCAGCGTGCCCCCGGGGCGGATCGCCGAAGGTGTCTCCCGCATTGCCCGCGCCCTGGACAGGATCCGGGCAGGCGCGGCTGCCTAGCGCCCGTAGCGATCCGAGGACAGCACCAGCTGCTCGGGGATCGCGGCGCGGGGCGGCGGCGCCGGGTTGGCCCGCACTGAGACCGTCTCGGCGACGCTGCGGGAGACCTGGTGGGCGCCGTCCTCGGAGGCGATCGTGACGCTGTCCTCGCCGGAGCTCTCGACGGTGCCCTCGAGCCCGGGGTGCAGGCCGGCGTCCATGAGGTAGTGCAGTAGCTCCTCGGCCTCGTTCTCGAAGCGCAGGACGTGGACCTTGGCGCCGACCTCGACGTCGGCCAGCAGCGAGCCCTGCTCGCGCGCCCCCTCGACGATCGGGTGCCCGTGCGGGCAGGTCGTGGCGTCGCCGATCGCCGCCCGCATCCGCTCCTCCAGCACGGGCGACATCGCGTGCTCGATCCGCTCCGCCTCCTCGTGGACCTCGTCCCAGGGCATGTCGAGCACGTCGGTGAGGAAGCGCTCGATCATCCGGTGGCGGCGGACGATGTGGCTGGCGTGCTCGCGCCCCGACTCGGTGAAGCCGAGCGACTTGTCGGGGCCGCGCTCGATGTAGCCGTCCTCGACCAGGCGACCGATCATCTCGTGGACCGTGGGGGGTGAGAGCTGCATCGCGCGGGCGATGTTGGCGCCGGTCATCGGCAGCCCGGCCTCCTCCAGCCAGAGGATGATCTCCAGG
Organism: Solirubrobacterales bacterium; assembly: GCA_019456285.1. GTDB lineage: Bacteria > Actinomycetota > Thermoleophilia > Solirubrobacterales > 70-9 > VRUE01. The sequence goes on from VRUE01000006.1 coordinate 47,056, forward strand.
TACTCCTGCTCGGCGACCGTCGTGCTCTCCTGCGACAAGCGGTGCTCCTCTCCACGGTCGACAATCGGTTGCAGGCCGATACTAGCTCGCAGGGGTGGCTTTCAGCGGCGCTCTACCAGGGCGGAGACGACCGCCTCGTAGAAGCCGTCGCCCATGGAGCCCTCGGTGACCGTGACGTTGTCCCAGGCCGGCAGGGCTTCGCGCAGGCCGGGGTCGTGTTCGGGTCCGTTGGCGACGACGAAGAGGCGGCCGACCGCGGCCGCCACCTCGATGTCCTCGACCGAGTCCCCGACCGCGATGCACCCGGCCGGGTCGTAGCCGCGGGCGCGGGCGTGGGCGGCGACGGCGTTCGCCTTGCTGACCATCTGGGGGACCAGGTGATAGGCGTGGGTGGGGCCGTCGACGGCGGGCATCTCGCGGCCGATCGCACCGTTGTCGAGTAGGCGCAGGTCGTCGTGGCCCGCGGCGACCAGCACCTCGTTGGCCTCGCCTACGTCCACCTTGCCGCGGAAGAGGTGGGAGAGGACGCGGCCGTGGTGCCAGGGGGAGTGGTACTCGAGGCGCCCCTCGAAGCGTTCGAACAGCAGCTTCGGGATGCCGCGCTGCTCGATCTTCTCGTAGACGGTGCCGTCCTCGTCCGGGACCAGGTCGCCGGTCAGCAACGTCGTCTCGCCGTCGATCGCGAAGGCGCAGCCGGCCTCGTAGATGTAGGAGGTCTGGCCCATCAGCCGGGCCGCCTCGTGGACCTGCGGCTCGCGCCGCCCCGACATGATCACCACCTCGGCCCCGGCCCGGTGGCAGGCCTCGAGGCCGCGCGCCTGGGCCAGCGAGAAGGCGCCCTCGGCGTCGCGGAAGAGGGAGCTGCCCCTGCCGAGCAGGGTCCCGTCGAGATCGGTGTAGACGCATCGCAGTGCCATCGTGCGGTCGCTACGGTAGCCGTCGATGGACTACCGCGACGCGGAAGGGGCGGCGTGACCAGCTGGAGATTGCGCGACCGCGTGCTTTCCCTGGAGCGGCCGCTTGCCGCGGGGATCGTCAACGTCACGTCGGATTCGATGTTCGAGGGGGCGCGGAGCGGGACGCCGGAGGAGGCGATCGCCGACGGGCTGGAGCTGGTCGAGGCGGGGTTCGAGATGCTGGATGTGGGGGCGGTGGCGGCGCGGAGCGGGCCTCCGGTGGACGTCGAGGAGGAGGCCGCGGCGCTGGTTCCCGCGATCGAGGGGCTGGCCGGGGCCGGGCTGCCGGTTTCGGCGGACACCTTCTCGGTCGAGGTCGCCCGCCGGGCGCTGGCGGCGGGCGCGGTCGCCGTCAACGATGTCTCCGGCGGCTCGGAGGAGATCTTCGAGCTGGTCGCCGAGGCCGGGTGCGGGTACGTGTTGATGCACATCGAGGGGCCGCCGCGGGTCGGCCGGCCGCCGCGCGACTACGACGACGTCGTCGACCACCTGAAGTCGTGGTTCGGGGGGAGAGTCGAGGTGGCCCGGGGACTTGGGGTGAGTGAGGAGCAGATCGCCATCGATCCCGGATTCGACTTCGACCTGACCACCGACCAGGATCTGGAGGTCCTGCGGCGGCTCGGCGAGCTGCGGGCGCTCGGGCTACCGTTGTACGTGTCGCTCTCGCGCAAGGACTTCATCGGCGCGGTGCTGGCGGGGTCCTGGGAGGGGCGGTTGCCGGCGAGCGAGCGCGAGTGGGGGACGGTCGCCGCGGTCTCGCTGGCGGTGCGCGGAGGCGCCGACGTCCTCCGCATTCACGACCGCAGCTCGCTGCAGGCGGTGCGAGTAGCGGGCCGCATTGCCCGTCCCATCCGGAGCACTATCTGATGGCCAAGAGCCTTCTCGAGACCCCCTGGGCGGTCGCGATCGACCCGGCCCGACGCGACGGCCGCGTGGTCGCCGAGAGCACCGAGGAGGAGCACAGGGCGAAGCGGGTGGCGATGCCCGGCTCGCTCGACCCCGGCTTTGCCGAGACCCTGCGCGCGGCTGGGATCGAGCGCCTCTATTCCCACCAGCGCCAGGCGCTGAAGGCGGCCGCCTCCTCGAATCTGGTGATCACCAGCGGCACCGCCTCGGGCAAGAGCCTCGCCTTCAACCTGCCCGTCCTCGACGGCATCGCCCGCGACCCCAAGCGCCGCGCCCTCTACCTCTACCCGACCAAGGCGCTCGCCCAGGACCAGGCGCGCAAGCTCGGCGAGCTGCGCCCGCCCGGGCTGCGCGAGGCGATCTACGACGGCGACACGCCGCGCCAGGAGCGCCCGGCGATTCGCCGCCGCAACAACCTCGTCCTCACCAACCCCGACATGCTCCACGTCGGGCTGCTCCCCCACCACAAGAGCTGGGGTGACTTCCTCGCCAACCTCGGCTGGGTCGTCGTCGACGAGGCCCACACCTACCGCGGTGTCTTCGGCTCCCACGTCGCCAACGTGCTGCGCCGGCTGCGGCGGGTGGCGCGCGCCTACGGCGCCGAGCCGCGCTTCCTGCTCGCCTCGGCCACGATCGCCAACCCGGTCGAGCTGGCCGAGCGGCTGGTCGGCGCGCCGTTCGAGCTGATCGACGACGACGGGGCGCCGCGGGCGGAGCGGGAGATCGCGATCTGGAATCCGCCGCTGATCGACAGGGCGAGCGGGACGCGGCGCTCGCCGCTCTCGGAGGCCGCGGAGCTGCTCGCCGACCTGGTTGCCCACGACGTGCGGACCATCTGCTTCCTGAAAAGCAGGCGGGGGATCGAGCTGATCCAGCGCTTCGCCCGCGACAACCTGACGGCGCGCGGCAAGCCCGAGCTGGCGGAGCGGATCGCCCCCTACCGCGGCGGCTACACGTCGCAGCAGCGGCGCGAGATCGAGGCGCGGCTGGCGGCGGGGGAGCTGCTCGCCGTGGTCGCCACCGACGCGCTGGAGCTGGGGATCGACATCGGCGAGCTGGACGCGGCGATCTGCGTCACCTTCCCCGGGACGGTGGCCAGCCTACGGCAGATGTGGGGCCGGGCCGGGCGCCGGCGGCGCGGGCTGGCGGTCTACGTCGCCGGGCAGGATGCGCTGGACCAGTTCTTCTGCCGCCACCCGGAGGAGTTCATCGGGCGGCCGGTCGAGGCTGCGATCCTCGACCACGCCAACGAGCAGATCGCCGCGCGGCACCTGGTCGCGGCGGCCTACGAGCTGCCGCTCAGCGAGGCCGACGACGAGATCTTCGGGCCGTCGTGGCGGCAGCGGGCGGAGCGGCTGGTGACGGCGGGCGAGCTGCGCAGCGCCGGGGGGCGGCTGCTGCCGCGCAGCAGCGAGTTCGTCGCCTCGAAGATCCCGCTGCGCTCGGCCTCGGCCGACTCGGTGGCGGTGATCGAGCGCGACTCGGGTGAGATGCTCGGCCTGGTCGAGGCGGAGCGGGCCTTCACGACGATCCACCCGGGCGCGATCTACCTCCACCTCGGCCGCTCCTACGAGGTCGAGCAGCTCGACGTGGAGGGGCGCCGCGCCGTCGTCTCCCGCTTCGACGGCGATTGGTACACGCGGCCGAAAAAGGAGACCGAGATCTACATCGAGCGCGAGCGCCAGCAGCGTCAGGTGGCCGGTGTCGAGCTGCACTTCGGCGAGGTCTCGGTCACCGAGCAGGTGATCGCCTTCCAGCGGGTCTCGATCTCCGACCAGGAGCCGATCGACACGGTGGCGCTGGAGCTGCCCGAGCAGCACTTCGTCACCCAGGCGCTCTGGTACGTGCTGCCGGAGCGCCTCAGCGGCAAGCTGCCGCCCGAGGTCCTGCTCGGCGCCCTGCACGCGACCGAGCACGGCCAGATCGCGGCGCTGCCGCTGATCGCGATGTGCGATCGCTGGGACATCGGCGGCCTCTCGACCAACGTCCACTTCCAGACCGGCCGTGCGACGATCTTCGTCTACGACGGCCATCCCGGCGGGGTTGGGCTCACCCTGCGCGGCTACGAGCGGTTCGAGCGGCTGCTCGACGACGCCGAGCGGCTGCTCGCCGAGTGCCCCTGCGAGTCCGGCTGCCCCTCCTGCGTGCAGAGCCCCAAGTGCGGCAACCTCAACGAGCCGCTGCACAAGGCGGGCGCCCTGGAGCTGATGGCGCTGATGAGCGCCTCCCGAAATGACCGCGGTCCGGATGAGGCCGAATGACACTGCGCGGATACGGTCCCTTCCCGACGTCCCGCGTAGCGCTGCTACGCGGGAGTCGTCTCGTGCCCGTCCCGCTTGGTCATCGACCTCCCCAGCCTCGCGCTCATTGTCGGTCGGCGCTCATGAAAGGAAATAGTTCGAGATGAAACAGATTGCAGTCATTGGCAACGGGAGCTGCAAGGAGGGGTCGGAGGCATGGCGCCTCGCGGAAGAGATCGGAGGGCGGCTGGCCGAAGCAGGGGTGACGGTCGTCTGCGGCGGCCTCGGCGGGGTGATGGAGGCCGTCGCCCGGGGCGCGGCGAGCGCCGGCGGGACGGCGATCGGGATCGTGCCGTGGACCTCCGTGGGCGACGCCAACCCGTACTGCACCCACGTCGTCGCGGCCGGGATCGGCCACGCACGCAACATCGCCGTGGTCGCCTCCGGCGAGGTGACGATCGCCGTCGGTGGCGAGTGGGGGACGCTGTCGGAGATCGGCCACGCGCGCAGCATGGGCCGGCCGGTCGTGGCGCTGCGAAGCTGGAGTCTCTCGGGACAGGGCGAGATGGAGAGCGCTCCGGGCGTCATCCCCGCCGCGACCCCCGAAGAGGCCGTGGCCGCCGCCCTCGAGGCCGGACGTGGGTGAGTTTCCCCATCTATCGGGGTCTCCTCTCCATTTGGGGGTGTAGACAAGCGGTAGCTCGACCTCGATCCCCCGTAGCAGAGATAGATCAGGGCGATCAAGGGGCCACCGGAGACGATCACAGCCGCCGCTGCGACCAAGGCGAGAAGCCTCAGTCCCGCACGCATGTCAGCGGATGTTGGCAGGGATCATCTAGCCTTCAGTCTGCGCGGCTACGGCCACGCTTCAGCAAAGGCGAGGTAGCTCAGTCGGTAGAGCACATGACTGAAAATCGTGGTGTCGCCGGTTCGATTCCGGCCCTCGCCATTTCAACTCTCCCTGCACAGCGGCGGGTTTCGG
>VRUE01000062.1:0-11331 GCA_019456285.1 Solirubrobacterales bacterium
TCCGGAACTCGGTCCAGGGGATGCCCGGCAGCCGGAACTGGAGCTGCACCGACTTGCCGCCGGGCGGGATCGCGCCATCGGCGGCCGCGTGCAGACGCTGCCGCCCGACCACTCGGCGATCCGCGTGGTGGTGGAGGGCGGGCACGGGCTCTTCCTCGATCCGGCTCAAGCCGTGTCGGTGGGCGCGGAGTCTGGCCCCGAACCCATTCAGCTATAGGACTGACTGCATGTCCATGCCCGAACCAGATGCACTGCCACGAATGTGAACCAGTGGAACTATTTCCACCAAGTTTCAAGAAAATCCCACTTTTGAGTACGCGGCCACCCGACACTCTCGGATAGCGTTTCCCATACTAAGGTCATAACTATCTAGTAGTACCAAGGTCATAACTACCTAGTACCGAATGGCCAAGGAGGTCTTGCCAGTGGGCAGTAGGGGAGCTGTTGCAGGCCGGGCGCGCTGGATCGCGGTGTTCGCGGTTCTTCTGCCTGCCAGCTCGGCGGTTCCGGTCTTTGCGGCCGACCCTCCATCCGAACCCTCCGACCAGGCGTTCGCCGACCTCTCGGTCGCAGAAGCCCAGGAACTGCTGCTCAACGTCTTCTCCCAGCAGCCGGCGACGCTCAACGCTGACCCCGCCCGGTATCTGAGCGACGCCAAGGTCCTTGAGATCGTTGATTGCCGCCACAAGTGCCAGGGGCGCTGAGTTCTCCTTGACCCGATGAGCAGCTCCAGCCTCCCAACAGGCCTGGACCGCCCGATAGCAGGGAGGGGTTATCGACCCCCGGCCTCACAGACGTCCTGACCGCATGCGAGCCCTCGCTGCCCAGAGCTTGAGCGAAGCCGCGCAGAGAAGGACCGCCGGGGGTTCGAAACAGAGGGCTTGCGCAGGCGTGTGCGCGCGGTTGGAAGCACGCCGCCCGGAGATCGAGGAGGCGATCCTCACTCGTGTCTACGCCGTCTCCGATTCCGCCGGCGTCGAGGACCCCGAGTACGTGCAAGGGCTGCGAGCGGCGACTTCCGCCGCCCTGGACTACGGCCTCGCCGGCATCGCGCGGGGTGAGGATCGGCCGGGGCCGATCCCGGCGGCGCTGATCGCCCAGACGCGCCGGGCGGCACACAGCGGCATCGGCCTGGATACCGTGCTGCGTCGCTACTTCGCGGGCTACACCCTGCTTGGCGATTTCGTGATGCAGGAGGTCGAGGACGGCGGCCTGCTGCGAGGCGCCGCGCTTCGCCGTGTGCAGTGCGCCCAGGCGGCGCTGTTCGACCGTCTCGTCCTCGTCCTCACGGACGAGCACACGCGCGAGACGGAGGGCCGGGTGCGCTCGCCTGAGCAGCGCCGCGTCGAACATGTGAAAGGGCTGCTCGCCGGCGAGCTCCTCAACCCGGCCGAGCTGGCATACGAGCTCGACGCCTGGCACCTCGGTGCGGTCGCGGCCGGCCGCGGTGCGGCGGCGGCGATCCGGGACCTCACGACAGCGCTCGATCGCTGCCTCCTGCTCGTGCAGCCCGACGAGGGGACGGTCTGGGCGTGGCTCGGCGGGCGGCGCAGAGTCGCGACCGCCGAGATCGCCCGCCTTGCGACGCCGAGCTGGCCCGACGACGTCGCGCTGGCTCTCGGCGAGCCGGCGCAGGGGATCGCCGGCTGGCGCCTCACACACCGCCAGGCGAGGGCGGCCCTGCCGATCGCGCTGCGCGGCCCGCAGAGCCTCATCCGCTACGCCGACGTCGCCCTCCCCGCCTCGATGTTGCAGGACGACCTCTTGGTCAGCTCGCTACGCCAGCTCTACCTCTCCCCGCTGGCGCAGGAGCGCGACGGCGGCGCGGCGCTACGGCAGACGCTGCGCGCCTACTTCGCGGCGGGGCGCAACGCCGCCACCGCCGCCGCCGCGCTGGGAGTCAGTCGGCAGACGGTCGGCAACCATCTGGGCGCGATCGAGGCCAGGCTCGGCCGCTCGTTCAGCAGCTGCGCGGCCGAGATCGAGGCCGCGTTGCGCCTCGAGGACCTCGGCGATCTCGCCGCTCCGCCCGAGCCGCCCCGGCGCGGAAGCGGCCAATAATGGGGTCTCGCTAAAAGAGCGGGGATGAGGCCCGGTCGTGCCTGCGTCCATGCTGACTAGGCCCTGGCCCTGAGCCTCACGGTGCGGCTCTTCAGACCACTGCCCCGGAGCTTGGCCGGCAGGCCGCGCCTGCCGGCCTTGCGCAGCAGCGCCTTGCCCCTGCCGGTGAGCCGCAGGCGGATCACCTTGGTCTCACCGGCGGGGATCGAGAAGCGGCCTCTGCCGATCACCAGGTTGCGCACTCGGTTCCCGAGGCGCTTGGCGCGCTTGCCCGCCTTGACCCGGACGACCAGCCGGGCCGCGCCTCGGCAGGCGCCCCGGCCGCGGCAGCGCATGCGCAACAGCACCTTGCCGCCCTTGACCCGGGCGACGGCCGCGGCTATGGCGGTACCGCTGGTGATCGTGGGCGGGGGAGGAGGAGGCGTGGGCGGGGGCGCCTGGGTGTCGACCGTGAACGAGCGGTCGGCGGGCGTCGGGTCGGTGTGGCCGGCCGGATCGGTCGCCCTCACCTCGAAGCTGTGGGCGCCGTCGGCAAGCGCGGCCAGCGTCTTGGGCGAGGTGCAGCTCGCAAAGGAGCCCGAGTCGACGCGGCACTCAAACGTGGAGCCGCCCTCGCTGGAGGAGAAGCCGAAGGTCGGGGTGGCGTCGCTGGTCGGGCCGGCGGGGCCGGAGTCGATCTGGGTTTCCGGGTCGGTGGCATCATCGTGTATGACCGAGACGCTGACGCTGTTGGCGTTGGCCACGTAGACCCTCTCGGCGGCCGGGTTCACGCCGACGCCAAAGGGGGAGATGCCCACGCCGACGGTGGCAGTGACCAGGTTGGTCGCCCCGTCGATGACCGAGACGCTGTGGCTGCCGGCGTTGGCCACGTAGACGCGGTCGGTGGCCGGGTTCACGCCGACGCCTTCGGGGACGGAGCCCACGAGGACGGTGGCGATCACCGCGTTGGTCGCCCCGTCGATGACCGAGACGCTGTCACTGACGGGGTTGGCCGAGATGCCGTCGCTGTTGGCCACGTAGACCCGGTCGGTGGCCGGGTTCACGCCGACGCCAACGGGGAAGATGCCCACAGGGACGGTGGCGATCACCGCGTTGGTCGCCCCGTCGATCACCGAGACGCTGTGGCTGCCGCTGTTGGCCACGTAGACGCGGTCGGTGGCCGGGTTCACGCCGACGCCTTCGGGGACGGAGCCCACGCCGACGGTGGCGGTGACGATTGGGACAGTGTGCGCTGCCTGGGCCGAAAGCGGACTGATAAGCAGCGCCGCCGCCAGCGCTAGGAGGCCCATCGTGAGCAGTCGGCGGGTAACCTGTGCCGCCCCGATCCACGGCAGCTCTGGCTCAAGCAGGTTCTTATTAGTCATTTCCCCTCCCTAGATCGTGAGTCATCGATTTGCTTTCTTGGGCTAGGGGATGACATTATAAGCATTCAGGGGGTTTGTATGCGTTCAGGGGGTTGGCGCCTGATGCGTCAGGGTCACGGTGGAACGAGCGATGGCGCTGGCTGGCCGTGGTGGACGGCCGTCGCGGCGTCGATCAGGTAGGCGTTCGCCGGGGTCCGCCTTCGCACCCGGGTGCAGAAAGGGCGCCGGCTCCCCCCGAGCGGCCCTGGTCATGGCCTACAAGCTGCTGGACTCCCTCTCGGAGCGCTGGCGGCGGGTGAACGGCCATGAGCTCGTCGCCGAGGTGCTCGACGGAGTCACCTTCAAGGACGGGGTAAGGCTGGAAGAAGACAACGAGAAGGAGGACGAGAGGATCGCCACCTGATCCTCCTCAGCCGATGTCATCTACATCATTTGACAAATGGGTCCTCCATCTCAGTGCAGTAACGCCGTAGGTCATCCTGCACCGCCTGGCCGCACGGCTTGACGCCATGGTCGATCGACGGGATCGCCGTTCAGGCTGGCGGGGCGCAACGCCGCCTCCGCCGCCGCCGCGCTGGGAGTCAGCCGGCAGACGGTCGGCAACCATCTGGGCGCGATCGAGGCCAGGCTCGGCCGCTCGTTCAGCAGCTGCGCGGCCGAGATCGAGGCCGCGTTGCGCCTCGAGGACCTCGGCGATCTCGCCGCTCCGCCCGAGTAGCTGAGCCGCCCCGGCGCGGAAGCGGCCAATAATGCCCCACCTTTTTGACAATTGTTAAATCTCGGCAGGCGCCGCTTGACAATTGACAAAGCGGCCGGCCACCGCCAGGTGAGAGGCTCGCCGGTGATCAAGCGGTAGGGCCAGCTCACAACGAGAGGAGACAGGCATGGCAGGCAGCGCTGTAGAGGGAAGCGTAGGCAACAAGCTCTGTCGGGTCGGGCTGCTTGTCGCCCTGGCCGTTTCGCGGATGCCTCTTCGGGGTGCAGGTGCGCGGAACGCGATCACGTCGATTATCATCATCGTGGCGGCGCTCGCGAGCTGGCCGGCGGGAGCGCAGGCCGAAGAAGGCGGCGGGTCGGTGAGTGCGGAATGCGCGAGCATCTCTGCGCAACGCATCGGCATGCAGATGAACTTGCATGCGTCGGAAATCCTCGTGAACTGTGGGGTCATGCCGGCTGGCTCTGCCACCGGGAGGTCAACATCGTCTCCGAGCGCGCCGGGCGCTTCCTTCGCGGGTAGCGACATCAACGTGATCACGGGCACCGAAACGTATCCTCATGTCACCCAGGCCGAGAGCTTCGTTTGGAGCCGTGGGAGCACGATCGTCGTCACCTACAACGATTCGAGGGGTTCCTCGGAAAGCCCAAGGAACTACTCCGGGGTGTCGGTTTCGCACGACGACGGCGCCACCTTCACTCGGCTAGGTTCGTCGTCGCCCTTCACCGGGCATGCCAGCAACTACGGCGACCCGGTCGTCGTCTACAACGAGAAGCTCGGCAAGTGGTTCGCCGGCTTTCTCGCCGCGGGGGGGGATTGCGGAGGCCAGGGCATTGGCCTGTGGACCTCGACGACCGGGGACACGTGGACCGTCGGCGCCTGCGCGCACGTGGGCAGCGGCGACGATCGCGAGTCGATGTGGGTGGACAACAACCCCGCGAGCCCCTTTTACGGGCGGATGTACATCTCGTTCAACGACTTCAGTGCCAGCGGCGCCCTCAAGGTCACCCACTCCGACAACGGTACGACGTGGAGCGCGCCGGTGACGCTGTTCTCAAGCTTCAGGCGCAACGTGCAGCTGACCGGCAGCCCCGGCTCGGACGGAGCCGTGTTCTCCGTCGGGCAGCACGAGAACGGCGGAGGTGTCGGCAACACGGGCCAGCAGAACCACATGTACCGCTCGACCAACGGCGGGGTGACGTGGACCTCAACGACGATGGGGCCGACGTTTACGATTCCCGGCAGCAAAAGCTGTGGCTACTTCCCGGCGATCCCCCCGATCTGGCGCCAAACGGGCTTCGGACAGCCGGCCGTCGGGCCGGGCGGCGTCGTCCAATACGTCTATGCGGCGCATGGAGCGGGTTCTGATGAATCCGACATCTTCTACGTTCGCTCGACGGACAACGGCGCGACGTGGAGCGCGCCGCTGCGCTTGAACACAGATAGCTCGGGCCAGGCGCAGTGGATGCCTTCGCTGCGGGTCACACCCAGCGGAGTTGTCGAGGCGAGTTGGTATGACCGTCGCAACACCACCAACGGCGAAAACTACGAACGCTTCGCGCGGATCTCGCCCGACAACGGCGCGAGCTGGGGCGCGGACGAAGCGCTCTCGACCGTGCTGATCCCCCAGCCGACACAGCCGGATCCGAACGTCGTGGCGTGCTTCGCAGGCGACTACAACTACACAACTGCGAACGCCAACACGGGTTTCGACACCTGGACGGACGGACGCGTCTCGATCGAACCAGCCGGACCGGTGCAGAAGGTGTTCTTCCACAGCATCGCGTTGCAGGGTAAAGCTCCCCCCACCGCCACCACCGAAGCAGCAACCGAAGTCTCCCAGCACAAAGCCACCCTGAACGGAACCGTCAACCCCGAAGGGCTCTCGACCACCTACCAGTTCGAATACGACACCACCGAATACAAAAAAGGAGAAGGCCCTCACGGTACCAGCGTCCCGGTGCCCGCCAAAGACATCGGCTCGGGCACAGAAGACATCGAAGTCAGCGAGACGATCGAAGGACTCGAAGAAGGCAAGACCTACCACTTCCGGGTGGTGGCCAGCAACGCCGAAGGCACGACCCACGGCGAAGACGAAACTTTCACGACCTGCTTCTCGTTCTGCTTCTCCTTCGCCTTCGGAGAAGCCGGATCGGGCAACGGCCAGTTCAGCTTTCCCAGCGGTATCGCCGCCGACCCCGAAGGCAACGTCTGGGTCGCCGATTCCGAAAACAACCGTGTCCAGGAGTTCTCCCCCAGCGAATACAAATACATCCGCAAGTTCGGCTCCAAAGGCAGCGGCGATGGCCAGTTCGAATTCCCCTCCGGGAGCGCGGTCGACCCCGAAGGCAACGTCTGGGTCGCCGATTCCGAAAACAACCGTGTCCAGGAGTTCTCCCCCAGCGGCGAATACATCCGCCAGTTCGGCTCCAAAGGCAGCGGCAACGGCCAGTTCGAATTCCCCTCTGGAACCGCGGTCGACCCCGGAGGCAACGTCTGGGTCGTCGACGCCTTCAACAACCGCGTCCAGGAGTTCTCCCCCAGCGGTGAATACATCCGCCAGTTCGGTTCCAAAGGCAGCGGCAACGGCCAGTTCAAAACCCCGATCAGCATCGCGATCGACCCCGAAGGCAACATATGGGTGACCGATACCTACAACCGCCGCGTCCAGGAGTTCTCCCCCAGCGGCGAATACATCCGCCAGTTCGGTTCCGAAGGCAGCGGCGACGGCCAGTTCAAATTCCCCTCCGGGATCGCGATCGACCCCGGAGGCAACATATGGGTGACCGATCGCTGGGTCAACCGCGTCCAGAAGTTCTCCCCAACCGGCCAGTACATCAGCCAGTTCGGTTCCGAAGGCAGCGGCGACGGCCAGTTCGAATTCCCCGCCGGGATCGCGATCGACACCGAAGGCAACGTGTGGGTGGCCAATCGCTGGAACGGCCGCGTCCAGAAGTTCTCCCCCAGCGGCGAATTCATTCGCCGGCTCGGCTCCGAAGGCAGCGGCGAAGGCCAGTTCATGGCCCCCTCCGGGATCGCGATCAGCAAAGAAGGCAACATGTGGGTGACGGACAGCTCCAACAACCGCGTCCAGGAGTTCTCCCCCAGCGAATACAAATACATCCGCCAGTTCGGCTCCAAAGGCAGCGGCAACGGCCAGTTCGAATTCCCCTCTGGAACCGCGGTCGACCCCGGAGGCAACGTCTGGGTCGTCGACGCCTTCAACAACCGCGTCCAGGAGTTCTCCCCCAGCGGTGAATACATCCGCCAGTTCGGTTCCAAAGGCAGCGGCAACGGCCAGTTCAAAACCCCGATCAGCATCGCGATCGACCCCGAAGGCAACATATGGGTGACCGATACCTACAACCGCCGCGTCCAGGAGTTCTCCCCCAGCGGCGAATACATCCGCCAGTTCGGTTCCGAAGGCAGCGGCGACGGCCAGTTCAAATTCCCCTCCGGGATCGCGATCGACCCCGGAGGCAACATATGGGTGACCGATCGCTGGGTCAACCGCGTCCAGAAGTTCTCCCCAACCGGCCAGTACATCAGCCAGTTCGGTTCCGAAGGCAGCGGCGACGGCCAGTTCGAATTCCCCGCCGGGATCGCGATCGACACCGAAGGCAACGTGTGGGTGGCCAATCGCTGGAACGGCCGCGTCCAGAAGTTCTCCCCCAGCGGCGAATTCATTCGCCGGCTCGGCTCCGAAGGCAGCGGCGAAGGCCAGTTCATGGCCCCCTCCGGGATCGCGATCAGCAAAGAAGGCAACATGTGGGTGACGGACAGCTCCAACAACCGGGTGCAGGGGTGGACGCGCTGATAGCCTCCGGGCCGTCGCCCCCTCGTCCCGGGCTTGCACAAACACGGTATCGGCCGGCGTGGGCGCTGCTGGCGTCGGCAGGGGCGCTCGTAGGCGTTCAGGGGGTCGGTTGACATAAGCAGGGTCCGTCCTGGGGAGAAACGGATGGCTGTTAGCATCAGGTCGATACTGAGTATGTTGCTTCGCTGCCTTCCCGAGAACCAATCAGCCCGACCGTCGACGGTCAACCGCCTGGCTCCGCTTGCCGCCTTGATCTTTTCTCTGGCAGCGATCATCGCGCCCTCGGCTGGCGCTGCGGAGCTGCCGCGGTTGGCCGAAGCACAAAATACGTACAAGGAAGCACTTGAGCGGGCGGGTATCGAGCCGCACTCCAGCAACCCCTCCGGCTCAAAGCCGTATGCCGTTTGTCCGCCTCCGACCGCGGAACGATTCACCTGTCTGTCCGCGGTCGTTCCCGAAAACCTGGCCTCGCGCCAGAAGAGCTCGCTTACCGGTCCGCGCCTCGAAGGCGGCGGCAGAAGGGGAGGCTATTCACCTGCCGATCTGCGCTCCGCCTACAACCTGCCCAGCGAAGGAGGCGAAGGGCTGACGATCGCGATCACGATCGCCTACGACTATCCCAAGGCAGAATCGGACTTGGCCGTTTACCGCGAAACCTACGGTCTGCCACCCTGCACCAGCGAAGGTGGCTGTTTTGAAAAGGTGAACCAGGAAGGCGAAGCCGAAAACTATCCCGAAGCCAGAAGCGGATGGTCCGCGGAGGCAGCGCTCGACCTCGACATGGCCTCGGCGGTCTGCCCCGAATGCAAGCTTCTCCTGGTTGAGGCGGATGACAACACGACCGAAAACCTGCCTCTCGCGGTGGACACGGCCGCCGAACTCGGCGCGGACGTGATCAGCGATAGCTGGGGCGCCGGGGAGTTCTCCGAAGAGACCTCACTAAATCCATATTTCGATCACCCCGGCGTTCCAGTTCTGTTCTCCTCGGGAGACTCGGGCTACGGAGTCTCCTACCCAGCCGCCTCCCCGGACGTGATCGCTGTGGGCGGGACCAGCCTGCGCAAAGACGAAAGCGCCCGCGGCTGGAGGGAGAGCGCGTGGGCGGGAGCCGGCAGCGGCTGCAGCGCGTACGAGGAAAAGCCCACCTGGCAGAGCGACGCAGGCTGTGCCAAGCGCACGGTGGCCGATGTCGCCGCCGTCGCCGACCCGCAGACGCCCGTATCCGTCTACGACACCTACGGCGCCTACAACGGTTGGCATCTCTTCGGCGGAACGAGCGTGGCCACGCCGCTTCTTGCGGGGGTCGAGGCTCTCTCTAATGCGGTCGACCGAGCGAAGGGCGCCGCGCTCTTCTGGGAGGTAGGCCCCGAAGGCAAGCTGTTCGACATCGGCGAAGGCCGCAACGGCAGCTGTTCTCCCGAAGCCGGATACCTGTGCCTCGCCAAGCTCGGTTACGACGGCCCGACCGGTTGGGGCACCCCGGGCGGCTCGCGCCCGGGGCCGCCCGTCGTCGGTACCTACGACGCATCGGCCGTGAACACGAACGGGGCCACGCTCAACGGCGCGATCAACCCGAATGGCGGTGAAACGACCTATCGCTTCGAATACGGCCTCACGACCTCCTACGGCACGAGCATTCCGGCCCCATATGGGAGTGCCGGCTCTAGCACGGACCCCGTCGATGTGGCACGGCAGTTGACGGGGTTGACGGGAAATACCACCTACCATTATCGCCTAGTCGCCACGAACGGTTTCGGTACGACCTATGGTGGGGAGCACACGTTCGCCACCTCAACGTGGTCGGTGCAGTACATGCCCCGGGAACCACGCCGGGAAGAAATGTTCGGGGTGTCATGCACCTCGACGAACGCCTGTATGTCGGTTGGGGCTCAGCTCGTGAACTTCGAAGGAGTTTTCGCAAACGAGGCGCCTCTGGTCGAGCGCTGGGACGGCAGCGAATGGGTGAGGGAATCCGTGCCGGTGCTCCACGAGCCGGCTTCCGGTTACGCCAGTCGTCTGGAAGACGTTTCCTGCAGCTCACCCGACGCGTGCATGGCGGTGGGGGAAAACTACGAAATTCATGTGGGATATGGGCCTCTCGTCGAGAGCTGGGACGGCGAGGAATGGTCGATTGTCCCTGCACCGATCCCCAGCGAGGCAGCGGTGAGTGAAAATGGCACCCATGAAGTTCGGTTGCATGGGGTTTCGTGTGTGTCGGCGACGTCCTGTGTCTTGGTGGGCGAGTTCACCAAAAGCTGGAACAGTCTCAGCCCAAACGAAATTGGAACGCTGGTAGAGAGGTGGGACGGAAGCAGTTGGACCGTTCAACCGTCGCCTAACCCGCCGGGAGGCAAGAAGAATCTCCTCTGGGGTGTGTCATGCCTCTCAGCCGCATCGTGCGTTGCGGTGGGAGAAAGTCGTGGTGTTGGGGGTGCGATGAGTACGCTGATTGAGAGATGGGATGGGGCGAAATGGTCGATCGAGACCAGCCCGAGCCTCTCAGGCGGCCTTCAAGATGTGTCGTGCAGTTCGGAGAACGCATGCATGGCGGTCGGCGGTACTGCCGGGCATTCTGGCGGGGCCGGTCGTGCCGAGGTATGGAACGGAAGCGACTGGAGCATTTCGGCGCTCCATCAGCCAATGCGAGGCGTCTCGTGCCTTGGGGCAGGCTGGTGTGTCGCAGTCGGCGGCGACCGCAGCGCCGACAGAGCGTATGCCGAGGTGTGGAACGGTGCCGAATGGACCGCGGAGAATCCTGTTCTTCCCGCAGACGCCTCCGACGATTCAATGGAAATGGAGGACGTTTCCTGCACGTCGAGCGGCTGCACCGCCGTGGGCTGGTACTACTCTTGGGGCTCGCAGCCGCTTGCGGAGCGCCTGAGCCGCTCGCTGGTGCCCGACCCGCCAAGCGTCGAAAACGACCCAGTGGGCAGGGTCACCCAGACCACCGCCGTGCTCAAGGGCCACGTCAACAACCACGGGGCCGAAGCCGGCTCCTCGTGCAAGTTCGTGATCGCTCTCCAAAGCGCCCCCGGCACCCCGCTCGCCGAACCGGCCTGCGACCACAACCCGGTGACCGGCAGCACGTCGACTGCGGTGGAAGCGACGGCCAGCTCTCTGGGCGCCAACACGAAATACGTCTACCGGGTCCTAGCCGAGAACGAAGGCGGCAGCACCACGGGCACGCCCGATCAGAAGTTCGCGACCCTGCCCAACGCGCCCTCCGTCACCAACGATCCGCCCAGCTCGATCGTCCAGACCACCGCCGTGCTGAACGGCCACGTCAACAACGAGGGAGCCGAAGCCGGCTCCTCGTGCAAGTTCGTGATCGCTCTCCAAAGCGCCCCCGGCACCCCGCTCGCCGAACCGGCCTG
>VRUE01000062.1:11431-12351 GCA_019456285.1 Solirubrobacterales bacterium
GGAAGCGACGGCCAGCTCTCTGGGCGCCAACACGAAATACGTCTACCGGGTCCTAGCCGAGAACGAAGGCGGCAGCAGCGAAGCAACGCCCGACGAGGAATTCAGCACCCTGTCCGACCCGCCGACCGCCTTCTTCTCCGTGACGACCGCCTCCCCAATCGCAACCCGGCCCGTCGCCTTCGATGCTTCGTCTTCCAGCGATCCCGACGGCACGATCTCGAGTTACAGCTGGGACTTCGGCGACGGCGGACACGGCGCCGGCGCTACTCCTTCCCACACCTACGCCCACGCGGGCAGCTACGCCGTCACGCTCACGGTCACCGACGACGGCGGGCTGAGCGCCAGTATGCAGCGAGCGATTGCGATCAGGCAGCGCGCATCCAATGCATTCGGTATCCGACGGAGGATAAGTCGTTGCAACGGGCGCATCGCGCTCTCGCTCCACGCCCCCGGCCCTGGCGCGTTCACGGCGAAAGCGAGGGCCATCGTTGTCGCGCATGCCAAGGCGGCGCCCGCCCACGGCGCTCCGAAGCACCACCACAACGTCTGTCGCGTGAGCCGCCACAGCCGTCGCCTCGACAATCATCGCGCCGGCGGCCACCGCCGGCGACCTCGAGGCCGAGGAAACTACGGCCCCCGCCGTGGCTTCCGCTACGGGTCAGGGTCGGCGATGGTGCATGCGGCCGGTGCTGTGCGGCTGACGATTCAGCCGAGACGAGCGGATGTCCGGATGATGCACAGATATGGCCGATTGCGCGTCCGCGTTGCGGTCACCTTCACCCCAGAAAGCGGAACTCCGCGGACGAAGCACAGAATCGTGTTCATGCGCCCGCGGTAGCTAGAGGCTCAGCGGCCGCGCACGGCGACTGGCCTCGAGCCGGCGGGCTCGAAGGGCCAGCCGCTCTGCGCGGGGGCGAAGG
>VRUE01000063.1 GCA_019456285.1 Solirubrobacterales bacterium
GGCGCCCAAGGTGTCCGCACACTCCTCCAACCGGCGATTTCACTCCAATCCGGCGTTACTCACGGATCTGAGTCTGATGCGGTCACAGCGAGCCCCGATCGAAGTCGCGTCGCAGCGCGGGCGGAACAGGCGCGGTGTGGTCGTGCGCAAGGGCCGGATCGACCGCGAGGACCGGGCGGAAGTCGCGGGGATCCCGGTCACCTCGGTCGCCCGCACCCTCTTCGACCTGGCCGAAGTGGTCGACGAGCGACGGCTCGAGCGCGCCTTCGAGGAGGCGGACCGGCTGGGGCTGTTGCGTATGCGGGCGCTCGAAGCGGTCTGCGCCCGGGGTCGCGGACGCCGCGCGCTACGCCCGGTCAACCGCCTGGTCGAGGCTGCGCGGGCGCCGAAGGAGACGCGCTCGCCGCTGGAGGACCGAGTCGTTGCCCTCTGCCGCGAGCATGACCTTCCCCCGCCGGCGACCAACGTTACGGTCCTTGGCCGCGAGGTCGACGCCTTCTGGTCGCGGGAGCGGTTGATGGTCGAGGCGGACAGCTTCGCCTATCACGGGCATCGCGCCGCCTTCGAGCGCGATCGCGCCCGCGACGCTGCCATGCAGGCCGCGGGCTACCGGGTCGTCCGTCTCACGCACCGGCGGCTCGAGAACGGAGCAGCGGCGGTGGCGGCCGAGCTTCGCCGTCTCCTCAACGCGCCCCCATGCCCAGATTCGTAAGTGACTATCCGAAAACCCGCGCGCACGCCTGGCGGCGGCGGACACGGCGCAGGGCTGCGTCCTCGGTCGGCCGAATAGTGACCACCATTCGGCCTCCCGTCCTCGCCCCCGGACCGCCCCAGTGGCACGCTCCCCACCGGGATAGTTGCCGCACCGCCCTCGCGGGCTGATGAAAATACGCAGTTTGCGACAGACTGGCGCCTGTCTTCCTGTCAGGCTCAAAGCGGGAGGGGGAAGGAATCGGCCGGCTGAGACTTAACCCTGTATGGGCGAGCGGGGGCAGGGGACGGTCGAGTGGGTGGCGCTGCTGCTGGTCGTCGCCCTGCTTCTCGTCGGGTTGGTCGCTGCGGGCGTGCGGGTTCCCGGCGCCTCGCTGGCCCGGGCGATCGCCTCGCGGATGCTCTGCGCCGCCTCCCTGGCCGACTCCTGCGGCGACCAGCCGGCGCTGATCGCCGCCTACGGGACCGAGGTCGGCGGGCTGGTCCGCCGCCGGATGCCGACGATCGCCTTCGAGCGCGGCTCGCGCGCCCTTCCGGTCGACTTCCGCCGCTGCCGCCGGCCGGCCTGCGGCGACGGCTCGGCGCGCGGCCTCGTCCACCGCACCGACCGCGGCCTCCCGGTCACCGCCTTCGTCCACGTCGTCGACTGCCGGCCCGGCGCGGCCGCCGGGTCCGGGGCGGCGGGCGCCGAGTGCTCGGGCGCCCGCGCCGGCCGCCTCTACGTCCAGTACTGGACCTACTACGCCGACAGCGCCACCCTGCGCGGCGTCCCGGTCGCCGCCGCCAGGGGCTATCACCGCGACGACTGGGAGAGCGTCCAGATCCGGATCGGGCCCGGCGGCCGGGTCGACCAGCGCGCCTCCTCCCACCACGGCTACAACCACGCGAGGGGGGTCGCCAACTGGGGCTCGGACGCCGGCCTCGACCCGCTCCGGGGCCTGGCCGAGGCGCTCGGCGTCCGCCCCCGCAACGGCTGGGGCCCGGAGACCCGCCTGCTGCTCGTCTCCGGCGGCAGCCACGCCGGCAACGCCGCCGGCGTCCTCCGCGTCGACCGCCTCACCCCCGGCCGCCGCGTCCGCCTGATCCCCCTGGAGCCGATCGCCGCCGCCGACCGCTACCGCTTCGCGATCGTCCCACCGTGGCGCAAGCGGGTCTGGCGCGACCCCGAGGCCGGCGGCACCGATTAGAGCCCCGAACAAAATGAGCGCGAGCCGGGGGGCCGATGACCAAGCGGAGCGGCGACGAGTGCCCCGTTGACCGTTGTATGAACGGTCAACGGGGCACTCGTCGAATTTCACACCCGAAGGGCGGACCGCGCTAGGGTTTTCGGATCGCCACCGAGGTGACGGCAAACTCCAGCCCCAAGGATGCGATCGCGGACCGGCTCGCGGAGGCGCGCGAGCGCACGCTGGAGCTGGTCGAGCCGCTCGACGAGGAGCAGCTCAACCGCGTCTACTCGCCGCTCCTCAGCCCGCTCGCCTGGGACCTCGGCCACATCGCCAACCTCGAGGAGCTGTGGCTGGTGCGGACGGTCGGCGGCCGCGAGCCGCTGCACGGTGCGCTCGGCCGCGTCTACGACGCGATCGAGAACCCGCGCAGGATCCGCGGCGAGCTGCCGATCCTCCGCGACGCCGAGCTGCGCGCCTACCTCGCCGACATCCGCGAGCGCACCCTCGAGGTGCTCGACGAGGTCGATGTCGACGGCGACGCCGAGGACCCGCTGCTGAGGGGCGGATTCGTCTACGAGATGCTGCTCGCCCACGAGCACCAGCACAACGAGACGATGCTGCAGCTCCTGCAGATGGTCGAGGGCTACGAGCCGGTGCGGGTCGACGCCGCCCCCGGCGCCGAGCCCGCCCCCCGGGGCCCCGAGATGGTCGCGGTGGAGGGGGGAGAGCACCCGGTCGGCGCCCCCGCCGAGGGCTTCGCCTACGACAACGAGCGCGGTCGCCATCCGGTCGAGCTGGCCCCGTTCGAGATCGACCGCACCCCCGTCGCCAACGGCGCCTTCGCGCTCTTCCTCGCCGACACCGGCGCCGAGCCGCCGATGTACTGGGAGCGCGACGGGGAGGGGGGATGGCTGAGCGCCGCGATGGGTCGTCGCGAGCCCGTCGACCCCGGTCGCCCGGTCGTCCACGTCTCCTGGGACGAGGCCGACGCCTTCGCCCGCTGGGCCGGCAAGCGGCTGCCGACCGAGCAGGAGTGGGAGGCGGCCTGCGCCGGCGCCGGCGCCGAGCGCGCCAACCTCGACCAGCTCGCCTTCGGCGCCTCCCCCGCAGGCGCCTTCGCCGACGGCGCGGCGCGGTGCGGCGCCGTGCAGATGCTCGGCGACGTCTGGGAGTGGACGGCCTCGGACTTCCTCGCCTACCCGGGCTTCGAGCCGTTCCCCTACCCCGAGTACTCCCAGGTCTTCTTCGGCGGCGCCTACAAGGTGCTGCGGGGCGGCGCCTGGGCGACCCGCCGCGACACGATCCGGCCCAGCTTCCGCAACTGGGACCTGCCGCAGCGCCGCCAGATCTTCGCCGGCCTCCGCTGCGCGAGGGACGCGTGACCACCACCGAGCCCCAGATCGAGATCGAGGTCCACCTCGCCGCCAACGGCGGCGCGACGATGGCGCGCGAGGTCCGCCTTGGCCTCTCGACCGACCCCAAGGAGCTGGCGCCGAAGTACTTCTACGACGAGCGCGGCTGGCAGCTCTTCGAGCGGATCACCGAGCTGCCTGAGTACTACCCGACCCGCGCCGAGCGCGCCATCCTCGCCGACCGCTCCGCCGAGATCCTCGCCGCCGCCGGCGAGCCGGGGACGCTGGTCGAGCTCGGCTCCGGCTCGGCCGCCAAGACCCGCCACCTGCTGAGCGCGATGCGCGACGCCGGCTGCCTCGACACCTACGTCCCGGTCGACATCTCCGAGGAGATCACCCACGAAACCGCCGAGTGCCTGGTCGAGGAGTACCCCGGCCTCGCGATCCGCGGCCTGGTCTGCGACTTCGAGCACGACCTGGAGCGGATCCCCGACGGCGGCGGCGGACGGCTCGTCGCCTTCCTGGGGGGGACGATCGGCAACCTCTACCCGGACGCGCGCCGCGAGTTCCTCGCCCGGCTGGCGGCGCTGCTGGGGCCGGAGGACCGGATCCTGCTCGGCACTGACCTGGTCAAGGAGCCGGCCCGGCTCGAGGCCGCCTACAACGACTCCAGCGGCGTCACCGCCGAGTTCAACAAGAACGTGCTGCGGGTGCTGAACCGGAAGCTGGGGGGCGACTTCGACCCCGACGCCTTCGAGCACGTCGCCCGCTACGACGCGGGCGAGGCCCGCATGGACATCCGCCTGCGCTCGCTCGCCGACCAGACCGTCCGCCTCGACGGCCTCGAGCTGGAGATCGAGTTCGCCGCCGGCGAGGAGATGCGGACCGAGATCTCCTCCAAGTTCACCCGCGAGCGGCTGGAGGCGGTCTACGAGGAGGCGGGCCTGACGCTGGCCGGTTGGTTCACCGACCAGGCCGAGGACTACGCGCTGAGCCTGGCCGCTCCTGGATGATCTAGGGCGCGAGCGCCGCGATCGTCTCGCCCATCTTGTCGGGCGTCGTGATCGGGGTCAGGATCGGCAGGGTTATGCCGCCCGCGACGAAGGCCGCGATGCGCTCCTTGATCCGCTCCGGCTCACCGAAGACGAAGGTGTCCTCGATCAGCTCCCACGGCGCCGCCGCGGCGGCGGCCTGGCGGTCGCCGGCCTCCCAGGCGGCGACCATCGCGTCGATCTCGTCGCCGTAGCCGAGCCAGCGGTAGAAGGCGGCGTAGACGGGGACGGTGATGTAGGAGGAGAACATGAAGCGGGCCAGCGGCTCGACCGCCTGGCGCTCGCCGGGCAGGCAGAAGAAGCGGCAGAGCAGCTCGAAGCCCTCGTGCGCGCCCTCCAGGCGGGCGGTCACCCTGGACAGGCCGCCGAGCGGCAGGAAGTTGGTGAAGGCGCCGTCGGCGCGCTCCACCGCGAGGTCGAGCATCCCGCCGCGCAGCGCCGCCAGCACGATCGGCACCCGCTGCGCCGGCGCCGTCTCCAGCTTGAACCCGCTCGCCGTCCGCTCGCCTTCGAGCGCTGTGCTCAGGAAGTCGAGGGTCTCGCGCACCCTGCTCAGCGGGCGCTCGAAGGGGATCCCGTTCCAGCCTTCGACGATGCGGTCCGAGGAGGAGCCGATCCCGAGCACGAAGCGCCCCCGCGAGGCGTCGGCCAGCGCCGCCGCCTCCTGGGCCAGCAGCGCCGGGCCGCGCTGGAAGACGCCGACGATCCCGGTCCCCAGCCGCGCCCGCTCGGTCCAGGCGGCGCTCAGCGCCAGCGGCGTGAACCCGTCCGCCCCGTTCGTCTCGCCGCTCCAGAGGTCGGTGTAGCCGGCGGCCTCGGCGCGCCTCACCAGCTCCTCGTGGTCGGCGAGCGGCAGCCCCGGCAGCGGCAACGTCAGTCCCCAGCGCTGAGTCACGCCGCGACTCTATAGGGGGGAGAACTTTTCTCGCTCAGGGCTCAGGATGTTCGCAGAGATTTTTCATTCCGCGCACCACGCGAAACGTGTTGTCTCCTAACATGGCAATACAATATGGAGGCGATGAGGAAGACCTGGACCGATGAGCGGCTGGACGATTTCGGCGACCACGTCGATCGGCGTTTCGACACCGTCGATCGGCGCTTCGACACCATCGATAGGCGCTTCGACGAAGTCGATAGGCGCCTGGGCGAAGTCGATAGGCGCCTGGGCGGAGTCGACCGGCGCTTCGATCGGGTGGACACGGAGCTGCATCGGGTCAGCGATCGGCTCGACGGGATGCAGCGCACGATGGTTCACGCCGCCGTTGGCATGTCCGCGGCCATTCTCGCCGGCTACGCCGCTTTGATTGGCCTGGTTGCCACGCAGCTTTAGCTGCGAGCGGATGGGAACCTTTCGTAGGTTGATTTAGCTGTGTAGCTTCGTGGGTGCCTACCGGGCTTCTGGAGTGCGGGTAGGCCAGTCGCCTCCAGAGCGAGCCCGTCGACGCGCGCCTTCTCGCAGACGTTTAGCCTGCAGCGCGCATGGCAGCGACTTCGCAGGACGCCGGGGGCAGCCCCAGGCCCGACCGCAACCTGGCGCTGGAGCTGGTCCGCGTTACCGAGGCGGCGGCGCTGGCCGCGGCGCGCTGGGTCGGCCGCGGCGACAAGATCGCCGCCGACCAGGCCGCGGTCGACGCGATGCGCTTCGTGCTCGACTCGGTCTCGATGGACGGCATGGTGGTGATCGGCGAGGGCGAGAAGGACGAGGCGCCGATGCTCTACAACGGCGAGCGGATCGGCGACGGCAGCACGCCGGTCGTCGACATCGCCGTCGACCCGCTCGAGGGGACCCGCCTCTGCGCGCTCGGCATGCCCAGCGCCCTCGCCGTGATCGCGCTCGCCGAGCGCGGCACCATGTTCGACCCCGGCCCCTGCGTCTACATGGAGAAGATCGCCGGCGGCGAGGAGATCGCCGACCTGCTCGACCTCGACCGCCCCCTGCTCGAGACCCTGAAGCTGATCGCCGAGCGCAAGGGCGGCAGCGTCGGCGACGTCACCGTCGTGATGCTCGACCGCCCCCGCCACGAGGAGGCGATGCGCCAGGTGCGCGAGGCCGGCGGCCGCATCCGCCTGATCACCGACGGCGATGTCTCCGCTGCCCTGCTCGCGGTTAGCGACCGCTCTCCGGTCGACCTGCTCTGGGGAATCGGCGGCACCCCCGAGGGCGTGATCTCCGCCGCGGCGCTGAAGTCGATGGGCGGCCAGCTGCTCGGCCGCCTCTGGCCGCGCGACGACGGGGAGCGCCGGGCGGCGCTCGACGCCGGCTACGACCTCGACCGCATCCTCACCTGCGACGAGCTCTGCTCGGGCGAGGACGTCTTCTTCTCCGCCACCGGGGTCACCGACGGCGACGTCCTGCAGGGCGTCCGCTACCGCGGCCCCGGCGCTACCACCGAGTCGCTGGTGATGCGCTCCCGCTCCGGCACCGTGCGCCGCATCCACGCCCGCCACGACCGCGCCAAGCTGCGCCAGATCATCGGCGAGCGCTACGGCTGAGGCCCGGCCGGATCAGAGCGAGATCAGCGTCAGGCGCTCGCCGGCCTCGGTGAGCGCCTCGATGTCACCTGGATCCGAGCTGGCGACGACGGCTCGGTGCTCGAGCGCGCAGCAGACCACGTGGGCGTCGGCGACGTCGCTGGCATCCCGTGCCCCGAGCCGCACCCCGACCTGCTTGGCGCGATCTTCGTCGAGAGAGTCGACGTCGCATCCGTCGATCAGGTGGGCAAGCGGAGCCGATCGCGGCCCGCCGCGCCAGGTTTGCGCGAGCGCGCTGGCGGGGACGATCGGACGAGAACCCAGGACGAATGCGCCTTTGAGAATCGCCCGCATCTGTCGGTCGCCGCGTTCGAAGGCGATCAGCGCTCCGGCGTCGAGGACGAGATCTCCCGGAAAGCCCTTTCCAGTTCCCTGAGTGCCCATTCTTCCGCCTCCTTGCCAATCGGTCCGTGCTCGGCTTCCGAGAGTTCGAGCGATTCCTTGAGTGCCTGGGACTTGCCACGCGCCCTCAAGGCCTGCTCGACCGCGGCCGAGAGGCTGGGCGCTTTCCCGGCGTCTACTTCGGCCCGGGCGATGGCAAGCGCGTCCGGCTCCACGGAGATCGTAACCCGTTCTTTCATATGCAGCATCATACCCCTCGCCTTGAGAGTCGCCAAAGCCTTCGTCGCCCACCCTAGAGAGGGAAAGCGCACAGGTGGCGCGCTCATGTGCCAACTTCGCAACGGCCCCGGCGCCACCACCGAGTCGCTGGTGATGCGCTCCCGCTCCGGCACCGTGCGCCGCATCCACGCCCGCCACGACCGCGCCAAGCTGCGCCAGATCATCGGCGAGCGCTACGGCTGAGGCCCGGCCGGATCAGAGCGAGATCAGCGTCAGGCGCTCGCCGGCCTCGGTGAGCGCCTCGATGTCATCTGGATCCGAGCTGGCGATCTCCCGGAAAGCCCTTTCCAGTTCCCTGAGCGCCCATTCTTCCGCCTCCTTGCCAATCGGTCCGTGCTCGGCTTCCGAGAGTTCGAGCGATTCCTTGAGTGCCTGGGACTTGCCCCGCGCCTGCTCACTCGCGCTCGAGGAGGTTGCTCAGACCCGATTCCAGCGGGCGCCGGCCCCCGAGCCTTCGGGCTTAATCTGCCCGGAGTCGCGGAGCTCGGTGAGGACGAGCCGAATGGTCGCAAGGCTGATTCCGGGAAGCGCTCGCTCGACGTCGCGGCGACGGAACCGAGCGGGCGCCTGGCGCAGGATGTACTCGCGAACCCTGTCCTGCTTGCTGCCGGATTGCTCGCCGGCGGCGACGACTCTTTTCTCGAAGTCGTCGTAGGAGGAGGCGAGCATGCGCGATAGGTAGGTGATCCACGGCCAGACGTCGTGCTCGCCCTCGTGCCAGTTGCGCTGAGAGTCATAGAGGGTCTTGTAGTAGGTGTTCTTTGACTCGAAGATGCGCTGCTCGAGGCTGACGTAGCGGGCGACCCTGTAGCCCTGGGCCAGCAGCTCGTAGGTGGTGAGTAGCCGGGCGAGGCGGCCGTTGCCGTCGGCGACCGGGTGAATTGCGAGGAAATCGAGGACCAGGGCCCCGATCAGGATGAGCGGATGCGTTCGCCCCTCGGCCTTTGCCTCTTCATAGCGGACAAGGAGCTCGCTCAGCATGAACTCCGTCTCCTCGGGCGGGGTCGGCGTGAAGACAACCTCTTTGCGGCCGCTCTCATGGGAAACGATCAGGTTCTGATCGATCTTCAGGTGTCCACCATCGCCGTCGGTGTACTCGAAGAGCAGCCGGTGCAGGTGCAAGACAGATGGAACGCCCAGCTCCTCGTATGTCTCCAGCCGCATCAGCATGTCGATCGCGTCCCGATAGCCGGCGAACTCGCGCTCGTTTCGATTGCGATAGCGATGTGAGCCCTCCACGATCCGCTCGGCACGGTCGCTACCGACCACCACTCCCTCGATCGCATTGGAAGCTTTGATCGAGGCGATCCGGGCGTGCTCGGCGAGTTGCTTCAAAAGCTCAGGCCGCTGATCCTCAAAGAGGCGCTCCCGGCCCCTCCCGGTGTCGATCCGCGCTAGCACGGCCCCGAGGGGGCGGGGCTGCGATCCAAAGGTTCTATCGAGGTCGACGAAGCTCCGCATAGCGCTAATCGTCTCATAAAGGCGCTAATTGAGCAGACGATTAGCTCGATTATTTGCCTCTTAGCGCTATTTCTAGTTCGATCGAGGCTGGCGCCCGTCGACACTCACTCGTCCTGCTCAACGGCGCGACCCCGCTGATGCGCCACCGCGCCATCCGCGATGCCCACCGGGCCATTCGGCTGCATCACGATGCTATGATGCGTTTATGTCGAAGACGCGAACGACCGTCACCCTCGATGAGGATGTGATCCGCGCCGTCAAGATCAAGGCGGCCCGCAGCGGCAGGCGCGACTCGGAGGTGATCGAGGAGTCGCTGCGTCGTGACCTCGGCCTCGACGCCCTCGAGGAGATCTGGGCGCGGGTCCGGCCGGCGCCCGAGGCGGAGGGCGCAGAGCTCGCCGCCTCCGAGCTCCGCGCGATGCGCAGGGAGGGGCGTGCGGCGAGCGGTCCTTGACCCCGGCGTCCTTGTCTCCGCCCTGATCACCCCCGCCGGCGTCCCCGCGAAGCTGCTGGCCGAGGCGCGCGCCAGCGGGCTGGAGCTGATCGCCTCGCCGCTTCTGCTCGCCGAGCTGGAGGGCGTGCTTCGCCGCGAGAAGTTCCGCCGCTACGTAGATCTCGACGCCGTGCGCGACTACCTCGACCTGCTGCGAGGCGACGCGGTCATCGCCCCCGACCCCGAGGGCCGCCCGCCCTTGCGCTCGGCCGATCCCGACGACGATTACCTGATCGCCCTCGCCCACAGCCAGAATGCCGTCCTCGTCTCGGGCGACAGCCACCTTCTCGACCTGGCCGGCGAGGCCCCGATTCACTCCCCGGCCGACTTCCTGGCTCGCTGAGACAGCCGCACGTGCCCGGGGCGATAACCGAGCGAGCGCCTACTATCTGGCGCTCCTGACGTTCCCGTGGGTGAGGTAACCATCTGAACGGACGCCTTGGAGCCGGAGTAACTCGTTCGAGCTACACTTCAGGTGCGATGCCTTCCAAGCACCCCCGAATCGCCGTCACCGCCGACCCCGAGCTGGGGGAGGCGCTCGAGCGCGTGCGCGCCGCCACCGGCACCCGGGAAGCCGACGCGACGCTGCTGCGGCGGCTCGCCGTCAAGGGCGCGGCAGCCGAGTTGGAGGCCGGCCGCAACCGGCGCGCGGCAGCCGAGGCGCTGTTCGAGGCGATGGAGGACGGCGGGTTCGACCTCGACCCGGGCGCGATCGACCGCCTCAACGCCCCGGCGAAGAACGCGTGAGCGCCCGCCTGTGGGACGGCCGGAGCCCAGTCCTCGCCGATACGTCCGCCTGGATGCAGGCGCGTCGCGCCCCGCAGGCGCGTGAGCTGCTGCTCGCCGCCGTCGGGCGCGGCGAGGTCGCCTGGTGCTGGCCGGTGCGCTACGAGCTGATGGTCGACGCGCGCGGCGCCGAGGGGATCGCCGCCGTCGAGCGCACGCTGGAGGGACTGCGTGAGATCGCGGTCGATCGCAGCGTCCAGCGGGGCGTCCTCTCGTCGATGCGCGAGCTGGCGAGCAGCGGCTCTCACGGCGCCCACCGCTTCCCGCTCACCGATCTCACAGTCGCCGTGGCGGCCCAAGCTGCCGGCCTCGACGTCCTGCACTTCGACCGCCATCTCGAGCGGCTCGGCGAGCGGCTCGACGTGCGAGCGCTCTGGATCGCCGGCCCCTCGGCCTGAGCGGCGGCGAGCCGCCTGCTCACTCGCGCTCGAGGAGGTTGCTCACTAAATTCGACTGCCGAGTGTCTCATTCGCGTTGACAGGTACCGACCGGCCATCGGCTAGGGCCTCCTCGATCACGTAGGCCCCCTCGATGTCACCGCTGAGCTTGACGTGGCGCTGCTCCATGACCGAAATCACGGCAGAGGGCGCGGTCGGGGTGAGCGCACCGGATCGCGGCCGTCGGTGCTGCCGACCCTGGGTCGCAACGAATATCGTTGCGCTATACTGGCCGCTGATGCCGGTAGCGACCGCGGAGAAGATCACGGCGTTGAGCCATGACCTGGGCTCGCAGCGCCGCCTGGCCGACCTGCTGGGAGTCAGCCCGGCACAGATCACCCGCTGGCGCCGCGGGGGCGGGATCGATCTCGCCAATGCGGAGCGGGTCGATCTGCTCGAGCTGGTCGTCGCGAGCCTCTTGCGGCTCTACCCGGCCGAAGCGGCCGAGCAATGGCTTCAGGGATTCAATCCCCACCTGGGCGATCGCCGCCCCATTGACCTGGTTCGCGCCGGCAGGGCGCAGGAGCTGCTCGGCGCCATCGCGGCCGAGCGCTCCGGCGGCTTTGCGTGAGGCTTTGGCGGGTCCTGCCGCTGGATCGGCGTGCGAGCCCCGATGAGCCGGGCGGCTCACTTTGGTTTCCCCGCCACCAGCAGGGGGCTGGCAGGCACGACAACCCCGAGCTCTACGGCTGCCTGTATGTCTCCGAGGAGCCGATCTCCGCGATCGCCGAGCAGTTCGCCCCGTTTCGGGGCACCGGTGCGCTGCTGCCCTCGATGCTCGTCCGATTCGGTCTCCCGCTGGCCCTCGCATCGCTGGAGTTGCCCGACGAGGCGACGGTCGTCGACCTCGACGACCCCGTCGCCCTGACGGCCGAGGGCCTGCGCCCGTCGCAGGTCGCGACGCGCCGGCGCAGCGTCACTCAGGCCCATGCTGCCGAGATCCACGCCGCTCATCCCGACGCGGTCGCGATTCGCTGGTGGTCGACCCTGGAGGCGAGCTGGATCAACTGGACGGTGTTCGACCGCGCCATCGGGGAGCTCGAGCTGGAGCGGACGACGAAGCTGGAGGTCGATGACCCGGGCGTGTTGGAGGCGGCCGACCTCCTGGGCCTGTCGCCCGGCTGAGCGGTTGCCGATGCAAGCTGCGGGTGCTGCGCAACGCAACCTCCACAGGGTGGGCACCACCGCCGCACGCGCGGACGCAAAGCGGAGCACGTGCGGCGCCGTAGAGCCCCGAACAAAATGGCGCTCTCCTGACGTTCCCGTGGGTGAGGTAACCATCTGAACGGACGCCTTGCGAGAGCGGCGGCGAGCCGCCCGCTCACTCGCGCCGCGCCTCGCTTCGACCGCCGGAGCGCGGTCGGTAGCGCTCTCCGGCGGCGTTACGGTGTCGAGCGGCTCGCATGGGTGGGGGAGAGGGCAGCCGCGCAGTCACGAAAGTCGGGTGTTTAAGATGGAGCCTCCCGATACCCCGGTCAGAGATATTTGACTGCTCTCGACGCCAGATCCAGCAGGAGTGCAGCCGCGCAGGCCGCCGGCCGGGCGACCGTCGCCGACGGAGCGGCGGGGCGGCAGCTCCGAGCCGGCGGGCGGGTGCTCCTGCTCTTCTCCGCCCCGCTCAACGCCCTCATTCTGCGGGCCCTGGCGGACGGGCCGATGCGGCTCGCGGATCTGCG
>VRUE01000064.1 GCA_019456285.1 Solirubrobacterales bacterium
GGCAAGCGGCGCACCCTGTGGGGCGCCGTCACCCCGAGCGCCGCCGTCTTCCGCATTGCCCCCGACCGCCACGAGCGTGAGGCGATCGCGCTGCTGGGCGAGGAGTTCGAGGGCATCGTCGGCTCCGATCGCTGGTGGGCCTACCGCGGCTTCGATCCCGCGAAGCGTCAAGTTTGCTGGTCGCACCTGATCAGAGATCTGACCGCCCACGCCGAAGGGCTCGCCGCCCAGAAGGAGTTCGGAGAGGCGGGGCTGGAGATCGCCAAGCAGCTGTTCTACGCCTGGGATCGGTTTCAAGAGCACGGCGACCGCCGCCGCCTGAAGCGAGAGGTGGCGCCTCTCAAACGAGAGCTGAAGGCGCTACTTCGGCGCGGCTCGAAGGGACGCCCCAACAAGCTCACCTGGGGCTTTTCCAAGAACCTGCTCAAGGTCTGGCCGGCGCTTTGGACCTTTATCGGGCAAGACGGGATCGACCCCACCAATAACGTCGCCGAGCGCGCCCTGCGCGGGCCGGTGATCTACCGCAAGCTCTCGCTCGGCAGCCAGTCCGAGCGCGGCGAGCGCACGATCGAGAGGTTGCTCTCCGCTTCGGTCACCTGCCGGCTGCAGGGGCGGTCGCTCTTCGCCTACCTGGCCGACGTACTCGGAGCGCGGGTTCGCGGCGATC
The DNA here is from genome assembly GCA_019456285.1 of Solirubrobacterales bacterium. Lineage (GTDB taxonomy): Bacteria > Actinomycetota > Thermoleophilia > Solirubrobacterales > 70-9 > VRUE01. The sequence continues at coordinate 668 of VRUE01000064.1, forward strand.
CCGCTCCCCTGCTTGCCTGAAGCCACAGCTCCCCGCCGGTCATCGCCGAGGTCGCGCCCGCGTGACGGGGGGGACTGAACGCTTACCATTTTTCCCAGATTTGCAGGGCTTTTCGGACATCTGAGGGGGCGTTCAGGGGGGTCGAACTGGTATCCTTATGGCAACTCGCGTTTTGCCCCGACCCCGAGTGGCGCAGGTGCCAGGCGGTCGGGGCTTTCTATTCGGATCCGGAAGGGACCAGTTGCCTGAGAAAACGAAGACTGCCGAAAAGAAAAGGGGAGGCTCCGACTCCTACGGCGCCAAGGACATCACCGTCCTCGAGGGGCTGGAAGCGGTCCGCAAGCGGCCCGCCATGTACATCGGCACGACCGGCCTGCGCGGCCTGCACCATCTCGTCTACGAGGTGGTCGACAACTCGGTCGACGAGGCGCTCGCCGGACACTGCGACAGCGTCCGCGTCGTCCTGCACCCCGACAACAGCTGCACCGTCTTCGACGACGGCCGCGGCATCCCGGTCGATGAGTTGAAGAAGGAGAGGCGCCCCGCCGCCGAGGTGGTGCTGACGACGCTGCACGCGGGCGGCAAGTTCGGCGGCGGCGGCTACAAAGTCTCGGGGGGGCTGCACGGGGTCGGCGTCTCGGTGGTCAACGCGCTCTCGGAGCGGCTGCACCTGGAGATCAGCCGCGACGGGCACGTCTGGGCCCAGGACTACGAGCGCGGCAGGCCGCAGGGCCCGCTGGCGAAGGGCGACGCGACGAAGGCGACCGGGACGGTGCTGACCTTCCTGCCGGACGCCGAGATCTTCGAGGAGATCGAGTTCGACTTCCAGACTCTGGCAGAGCGGTTGCGGGAGACGGCCTTCCTGACCCGCGGCCTGAAGATCGAGCTGGTCGACGAGCGCGGGCAGACCGACAGCGTCACCTTCCAGTACGACGGCGGGATCGAGGACTTCGTCCGTCACCTCAACGAGAACAAGGACCCGCTGCACCGCAGGACGATCTTCCTCGAGGGCGAGGAGGAGGAGGAGGGCCAGGTCGAGGTGGCGATGCAGTGGAACTCCTCCTACCAGGAGTCGATCTTCAGCTTCGCCAACAACATCAACACCCACGAGGGAGGCACCCACCTCTCCGGCTTCCGCGCCGCGCTGACCCGGACCATGAACGCCTACGCGCGCGGCAAGGGGCTGCTGAAGGAGAAGGACGAGAACCTGGGCGGCGAAGACGTCCGCGAGGGGCTGACCGCGGTGATCTCGGTGAAGCTTCACGACCCTCAGTTCGAGGGACAGACGAAGACCAAGCTCGGCAACCCGCCGATCCGCGGGCTGGTCGAGGAGACGGTCAACCGCAAGCTGGGCGAGTTCCTCGAGGAGAACCCTGGCGACGCGCGGCGGATCATCACCAAGGCGCTCGACGCCTCGCGGGCGCGCGACGCGGCGCGCAAGGCTCGCGACCTGACCCGGCGCAAGTCGGCGCTGGGAAACTCGACCCTGCCCGGCAAGCTGGCCGACTGCACGGTCAAGGACCCGCGCGACGCGGAGCTGTTCGTGGTCGAGGGCGACTCCGCCGGCGGCTCGGCGAAGCAGGCGCGCGACCGCTCCACCCAGGCGGTGCTGCCGCTGCGCGGCAAGATCATCAACGTCGAGAAGAACCGCATCGACAAGGTGCTGACCAACAACGAGGTGCAGGCGCTGATCACGGCGATCGGGACCGGCGTCCACGACGAGTTCAACCTCGAGGACACCCGTTACCACAAGATCGTGATGGCGACCGACGCCGACGTCGACGGCGCCCACATCCGCACCCTGGTCCTCACCTTCCTCTACCGGCAGATGCCGGAGCTGATCGACGCCGGCTACGTCTACATCGCCAAACCGCCGCTGTACCGCGTCAAGCAGGGCAACCAGGAGACCTACCTGGAGCGCGAGTCCGAGCTGGAGGAGCTGCTGCTGCGCGACAAACTGGAGGACTTCGAGCTCCTCGACGCCAACGGCGACTCGAGGAAGCTGACCAAGAGCCGCTGGCAGAGCTACGTGCGCCGCGCCAGGGAGTACGAGGGGTGGGGGTCGTCGCTGCGGGCCGAGTTCGGCCACCAGACGGTGCGTTTCCTGGAGGAGTCGAGCCTGCTCGACGAGGAGGTGGCGACGATCGCCGCCGCGCGCAAGGTGCTGGGGCGCAAAGCGCCTGAGGGGAAGCCGCTCGACAGCGAGGTGCTCGACGAGTCCGGTGAGGCGCTGACGGTGAAGGCGATCGAACGCAAGAGCGGCCTGGCCCGCACGCACCGGCTGCCACGGGAGCTGTTCGAGCACCACGGCTACCGCAAGTTCGTCGAGGTGCACGGGGCGCTGCTGAAGCAGGTCGGGCGGCCGCCGTTCGAGGTCCGGCTCGGGGGGCGTAGCTGCGAGGCGCTCTCCTTCCAGGCGCTGCACGGAGCGGTGCTGGAGCTGGCCCGGCACGGGACTCAGCTGACCCGCTTCAAGGGCCTCGGTGAGATGAACGCCGACCAGCTTCGCGAGACGACGATGGATCCGGCGACCCGGACCCTGGCTCGCGTCACCCTCGAGGACGACACCGCGGCCGACCGGATCTTCTCGATGCTGATGGGGGATCAAGTCGGCCCCAGGCGCGAGTTCATTGAGCGCAACGCTAAAGAGGTCCAGTTCTTGGATGTCTAGATCGGGTCCGAAAACCAAGCAGGTCGGTGGACGCAGGGAGGGGGGTGAAGCGAACGCACCTGTTATGTGCGTGAGCGAGCCGCCCGACCGAGGACGCCGAGATGCGCCGGTTTGCAGGGGCCGCGCCTAGTGGCATTAGATGCCTTGACCGGGCGGATCGAGGAGCGAGAGCTTGAGAAGGAGATGCGCTCCTCCTACCTCGACTACGCGATGAGCGTGATCGTCGGACGGGCCCTGCCGGATGTGCGCGACGGGTTGAAGCCGGTGCACCGCCGGGTGCTCTACGCGATGCACGACATCGGCCTGCAGCCGACCCGCGCCTACCGCAAGTGCGCGTTCATCGTCGGCGAGGTGATGGGCAAGTACCACCCCCACGGCGACTCGGCCATCTACGACACCCTGGTGCGGATGGCGCAGGAGTTCTCGCTGCGCTACACGCTGGTCGACGGCCAGGGCAACTTCGGCTCGATCGACGACGACCCGGCCGCCGCGATGAGATATACCGAGGCGCGGCTGGGGCGGCTGGCGACCGAGCTGCTGCGCGACATCGATGCCGACACGGTCGAGTTCGGCCCCAACTACGACGAATCGACCCGGGAACCGCTGGTCCTACCGGCCCGCTTCCCCAACCTGCTGGTCAACGGCGCCGCGGGGATCGCGGTCGGGATGGCGACCAACATCCCGCCCCACAACCTGCGCGAGGTGGCGGCGGCGGTCAGCGCCTACATCGATGACCCGGACATCGACCTCGCCGGGCTGATGGAGCACGTCAAAGGCCCCGACTTCCCGGGCGGCGGGATCATGAGCATGGAGGGGATCCGCGACGCCTACGCGTCCGGGCGCGGCACGGTCAAGGTCCGAGCCCGCGCCCACGTCGAGCCGTTGAAGGGCGGCAAGGACGCGATCGTCGTCACCGAGCTGCCCTTCATGGTCAAGAAGGGCGGCGACAGCGGCCTGGTCACGAAGATCGCCGACCTCGTCCGCGACAAGAAGCTGGAGGGGATCTCCGACCTGCGCGACGAGTCCGACCGCTCGGGGATGCGCCTGGTGATCGAGCTGAAGCGCGGCGGCCAGCCGGCCAAGGTCGTGCTCAACAACCTCCGCAAGAAAACGACGATGCAGACCAGCTTCGGCATCAACATGGTGGCGCTGGTCGACGGCGTGCCGCGCACCCTGAGCCTGCTCGAACTGATCCACCACTACGTCCAGCACCAGCGCGAGGTCGTCACCCGCCGCACCCAGTACGAGCTGCGCCGGGCCGAGGCCCGCGCCCACATCCTCGAGGGGCTGCTGATCGCGCTCGACAACCTCGACGCGGTGATCAAGCTGATTCGCGGCTCCGCCGACCCCGACGCGGCGCGCCAGGGCCTGACCTCCAAGTTCGAGCTCTCGAAAGAGCAGGCGCAGGCGATCCTCGACATGCGCCTGCAGCGCCTCACGGCGCTGGAGGCCGACAAGGCGCGCGTCGAGCACGCCGACCTGATCGAGCGGATCGGCGAGCTGCGCGTCATCCTCGGCGACGAGACGAAGGTGCTGGGCCTGGTCAAGGAGGAGCTGGCGGAGATCGTCGAGTCCCACGGCGACGAGCGGCGCACCGAGATCGCCCACTTCGAGGGTGACGTCGGGATCGAGGACATGATCGCCGACCAGCAGATGGTGATCTCGCTGACCGCCTCCGGCTACGTGAAGCGGCTGCCGCTGGCCACCTACCGGCAGCAGCACCGCGGCGGGGTCGGGGTGATGGGGATGAACATGAAGGAAGACGACTACATCGCCCACCTCCACATCTGCTCGACCCACGACTACCTGCTCTTCTTCACCAACCGCGGCAAGGTCTACCGGCTCAAGGTCTACGAGCTGCCGGAGGGCTCGCGGACCGCGAAAGGCAGCGCTCTGGTCAACCTGTTGCCGCTGCGCGACGGGGAGAAGGTGATGGCGGTGATCCCCACCCGGGACTTCAAGGAGAACAGGTACCTGGCCTTCGCGACCGCCAAGGGCCAGATCAAGAAGACCGAGTTCCTCGCCTACAACACGCCGATCCGGGCCGACGGGATCATCGCGATCAAGGTCCGCGACGGCGACGAGCTGGTTCAGGTGCGGCTGACCTCGGGCGAGGACGACATCCTGATGGTCTCCCGCTCCGCCCACGCCTCGCGCTTCTCCGAGGAGCTGGCGCGGCCGATGGGCCGTGACACCACCGGGGTCAAGGGGATGAACGTCGCCGAGAAGGGCAACCGGGTCCTCGCGATGGACATCGCCCGCGACGACACCGAGCTGTTCGTGGTGACCGAGAACGGCTACGGCAAGCGCACCCCGGTCCCCGAGTACCCGGTGAAGGGCCGTGGGACCAAGGGCGTGCAGACCGCGAATCTGACCGAGAAGAAGGGCGGCCTGGCCGGCGCGCTGATCGTCCGCGAGCACCAGGAGCTGCTCTTCATCTCCCAGAACGGCATGGTGCAGCGGACCTCCGTCAGCGGCATCTCGCGGATGGGTCGGCCGACCCAGGGGGTCAGGGTGATGAACATCAAGGACGACGACCGGGTCAGCGCCGTCGCCCTCGTCGTCGAGTCCACCGAGTCGGCGCCGGACACGGACGGGCCGTCGCAGGACGAGCTCAGCGAGTAGGGGCCTACCGGGATAGGCCTTAAAGGGAGGAGGGGGGTGTCCCCCGCCCGGACTCGCGGGCTTCGCCCGCTCCGAGTATCCGCCCGTTCGGGGGACACCCCCCTCCCTTTTCCAGGGTCAGGACCGGTCAGGCTGCCGCTGGTAAGTACTGCTGCCAGGCTGCGGGGATTGACGGGCTGGCGACCTGGATGAAGACCGTCGGCCCGGGCGCCTTCGGGTTACTCTTCGGGTGCATCTGGACCTCGCGGGGCAGGCGGTTTCCCTTGCGGCGGTTGCAGGTCGTGCAGGCGGCGACGATGTTCTCCCAGACGGACTTGCCGCCGCGGCTGCGCGGGACCACGTGGTCGACCGTGAGCCTGGACTTCCTGGAGCCGCAGTACTGGCAGGTCCACGAGTCCCGCGCCAGGACGGCGCGCCGCGTGATCTTGCGCCGGTGCGCCTCGCGAGGGATGCGGACGTAGCTGACCAGGCGGATCACGTCGGGGCACTGCATCGTCACGTGCTCGGAGCGGATCGCCCCCTCGCGCCTCTCCAGCAACTCGGCCTTTTCCTTCAGCAGCAGCACGGCAGCCCGCCTCAGCGTGCAAACGTTGATCGGCTCATGGGTTGCGTTGAGTACGAGTACTCGCGCCATGTTGCTGCGGAATTCTACGCATGCTCAGGGTGAGCCCCCCCGGGACGCCCCTACGCGACCGGGTAGGCGCCTGGAGAGCGCCCGCTCGACGGGCGGATACTCAGAGCGGGCGAAGCCCGCGAGTCCGGCGAGGGGGCACCCTCCAGGCACCTCAGTGCTTAGCCGACGGGGTAGGAGCCCAGAATCCGCACGGATTCTGCCTTCGTGCGAAGCGACGCGATCGCCTCGGAGACAGCTTGGTCGGTGAGGGCTCCTTCGAGGTCGCAGAAGAACATGTAGCGGCCGAGGCCCTGGCGGAGGGGGCGGGACTCGATCCGGGTGAGGTTGACGTCGCGGCTGGAGAACTCCTGCAGGGCCTCGACCAGGGCGCCGGGGTGATCCTCGCCCAGCTCGGCGAAGACGAGGGAGGTCTTCCAGGGCCCCTCGCCGACGGGCTCGGTGCCCGCCGGGGCGATCCAGACGAAGCGGGTCACGTTGTTCGCCTCGTCCTCGATACCCGCGCCCAGGATCGTGCAGCCGTAGAGGTCGGCCGCAGAGCGAGCGCCGATCGCCGCCCACGGCTCGGCGGAGTCGCTGACGATGCGGACAGCTTCGGCGGTGCTGCTGACGCTCCGCCGCTCCGCCCCGGGCAGCTTCTCGCGCAGGAAGCGGGCGCACTGGGCGAGCGGCTGGGGGTGGGAGAGCACCGCGGCGATCCGGGCCGGCTCGATCGGCTCGCGGGCGATCAGATGGGCGCGCACCGCGTAGTCGTGCTCGCCGACGATCGTCACCGCCTCGGTGTCGAAGGCGAGGGTGTCGAGGGCGCTCCGCACCGAGCCCTCGATCGAGTTCTCGAAGGGAACCAGCGCCCGCTCCGCCTCGCCCCGCTCGACCGCGAGGATCGCGTCGTGGACGGTCGGCGTCCGCAGCGGCTCGAAGCCGGCGTCCGGGGCGGCCTCCCGCAGGGCGTCCTCGGTGAAGGTGCCGGCCGGCCCGAGGTAGGCGATCCTCATCGGGCCACCTACTGGAATTCAACCGTGTAGCTGGCCTTGTTGTTGTCGGAAACCTGCTCGCCGGGGACTGGCTTGACATCGACGTCGAGAGTGGCCCGCCCTTCCGGCGCCGGGGTCAGCGGGATCGTCACGCTCTGCGTTTCGCCCGGCTCGATGCTGCCGATGTCCTGCTGCAGCGTGTTGCCTCCGTTCACCTTGACCGAGACCGTGACCCCGTTCTCGGTCGATTCGCCCTGGTTCTGGACCTGCACTTCGACTTCCGGCGCGCCTTCGGCGCTCACGGCGGTGGTCGAGTCCGCGGTCAGCTCGGTGCCGTTGACGCTGGTCCCGATCAGCCCCAGCCCGTGCACGCCCGGGATTGTCGCCCCGGTCGCGCCGCTGACCGAGCCGAGCGCCGAGCTGACCGTGCTCTGGTCGAGCCACTCGATCCCGTCCGGCACGAAGACGCTCTTCGGCACGTCACTGCCTTCGATCCCGTTGCCGGCCAGGACGCTGTTGATCTCCGGCCGCACCAGGGCCGCGTAGAGGACGCTGCTCGCCATCAGCACCCGCATCTGGTTGGTGATCTTCGCTGTCGCTTTCTCGGAGCCGACATCTCCCAGCGCGGTGCTCATCCTGTCCGCGATCGTCGCCATCGCGCTGCTCCGCAGCTCGTAGACCAGCTCCAGCGTGCCCTGCGCCCGGCTTATGTCGCCCGGCGCGTCGAGGCTGTCGACGCGCCGGGCGTAATTGTCCATGGCGCCGCGGTCGGCGTTCACCTCGGCGACGAACTCGGTGACCGAGAGGCCGCCCGGGTCCGAGAGCTTGCCGAAGAAGGCTTCGCTGGTCTGCGCCGTCTCGTCGACGATCTGGATGACGTTGCCCGCGTAGTCGCTCAGCGCCCGGTCCTTGCGGACGTTGAGGCACCCCTTCACACTGAGCACGAGCAGAATCAGGACGAGCAGGCCGGCGCCGAGCGCCAGACCGCGACGCATCAGGATCTGCTGCCGCTCTGGGCGGCGGGGCGGCCGTGGTCTGCGTCCCGGCCGTGGTGCTGGGGACTCTTCCAAGGAAATGGCCCTCCGAAGCTCGTTGGCTGGGCGGGAAGTATGAACGCTGGCGGGGTCGTCGCGTCAAGACCCGCAGCAAACGTTGCATTTAGGCGTCGCGGTGCGCAGGAGCCCGGCGCCGCGCGGCGAAGTCGAAGGAGCTTTGGTTGGCTCACTCGTGCTCAACCGCTTCCTGATCGAGCGCCGGATTGGCAGCGGCGGCTTCGGCGTCGTCTACGAGGCCTGGGACGGCCGGCTCGAACGCCCGGTCGCCGTCAAGGCGATCGAGTCTCGCGGCGAGTCCCGCCGTCGCGTGCTGCGCGAGGCGCGGGCCGCGGCCCGCCTCAACCACCCCGGCATCGTCACCCTCTACGAGATGGGCGAGGAGGACGGCAACGCGCTGCTGGTCACCGAGCTGGTCGGCGGCTCGACCCTGGCACGGCTGAGCCGCGATGGGACGCTGAGCGACCGCGAGATCGGCGAGATCGGCGCCGACCTCTGCGAGGCGCTCGACCACGCCCACTCGCGCGCCGTCGTGCACCGCGACATCAAGCCGCAGAACGTCCTCGTCACCGAGGACGGGGAGCCGCGCGCCAAGCTGATGGACTTCGGGATCGCCCGCCTCGCCGACGCCGCCGCCCTGACCGCGCCCGGCGACGTCGTCGGCACCCTCGCCTACATGTCCCCGGAGCAGGCCGACGGCCGCGTCGCCGGGCCCGAGGCCGATGTCTACTCGCTGGCCCTGACGCTGTACGAGTGCTGGAGCGGCGAGAACCCGAACCTGCGCTCCACCCCGGCCGCGACCGCACGGGCGATTGGCGACCGCCCACGGTCGCTGCGGCGCCTCCGCCCCGGCCTGCCGCACCAGCTGAGCGAGGCGATCGACGCCTGCCTCCAGGCCCGGCCGACCAGGCGTCCGCAGCTGGAGGAGCTGGGGACGGCGATCGAGGACTCGCTCGACCTGCTTGCCGAGCATCCCCGTCACTCCACCCGCCCGCTGGGCGTGCGCCTCAGCGCGGCGGCAGCGGCCGCGGTGCTCGGCGCCTGGCTCGCGTTCGGCCACGGGGTCGTTCTGCCGTAGGCTCTCAGCCGGTTTCCCGCCCCAGGGGCACGCTCCCTACCGGGATAGGCTCTAAGTGCCTCGCTGCAAAAGGAGCTCCCCGATCAGCGTTCTACGCAACCTCGAGAGTCGGATCGAAGGCCTCGTCGAGGGGGTCTTCAGCCGCGCCTTCAGCTCCGAGGTGCAGCCGGTCGAGCTGGCCCGCAAGCTGGCCAAGGAGATGGACGCGCACAAGACCGCGGGCGTGGCGCGGGTCTACGTCCCGAACGAGTACACGGTCTACCTCTCCGAGCAGGATCGCGCCAAGCTGGAAGGGTACGAGCGCTCGCTGGAGCAGGAGCTGTCCGGCTACCTGCTGGAGCACGCGCGGCGCCGCGGCTATGACCTGCTGACCCGGCCCGGGGTCGAGTTCAAAACCGACGAGCGGCTGCGGCTCGGCGAGTTCGGGATCCAGACGCGCCTCGTCAAGCCGCCCGCCCACGAGGGGGAGGGTCCGCGCCAGGGCGAGGAGGGCCACACGATGGTCTACTCGGCGGTGCGTGAGCGGGACCCGGCGCCCGGCGGAAGCCCGCAGCGGCGCGCCAAAGCCATGGTCGCGACACGAGCGGTCGTCGCCCTCGACGACCGCCGCTACGTGCTGGAGGGGCCCCGGGCGACGATCGGCCGCTCCAAGCAGGTCGAGTGCGTGCTGCGCGACCCCAATGTGTCCCGCCGCCACGCCGAGCTGCGCCGCTCCGAGTCCGGGGACTGGACGATCGCCGACCTCGGCTCCACCAACGGGGTCAAGGTCAACGGCCGCCGGGTGTCCTCGACCCGGCTCAGCCCCGGCGACCAGGTGACCGTCGGCGCCACGACCTTCCTGTTCGACATCGAGCAGTAGGTAGTAGGTACATGGACTACGACCCGATCTCCGTTGCCCTCAAGTTCGGCTTCCTCGCCGTCCTCTACCTGTTCCTGCTCTGGATCGCCCGCAGCGCCTTGAAGGACCTGCGCGGCACGGTGGCGCCGGCGCCGGACGCGACCGGGTTCCATCACGCGCCAGTCTTCGGCGACGCGCCCGCCGGCCCCGACGCCTGGCTGATCGCCGAGCGCGGTGGGGGACTGGAGGCGGGCGAGCGCTTCGACCTGATCGGCGGGCTCTCGATCGGCCGCTCCAAGGAGGCCGACGTGCAGATCCAGGACCGTTACGCCTCCGGCCTGCACGCAAGGATCTTCTCCCGTGACGGCCGTTCCTACATCGAAGACATGGGCTCGACCAACGGCACCCTGCTCAACGACGCGACCCTGAAGGGCGAGGCGGAGCTGATCGACGGCGACCTGGTGCGGATCGGCGACACCGAGCTCCGTTTCGAGGCCGGCTGATGCTGCGCGTCGACGAGCAGGCGTTCCGCACCGACGCCGGCCGCCAGCGCAACGCCAACGAGGACTCGTTCTTCGTTCGTAGCCCGATCTTCGTCGTCGCCGACGGGATGGGGGGCGCCCAGGCGGGCGAGGTCGCCTCCAAGGCCGCGGCCTTGGCCTTCGACCGCGACCTCCCCGACGCTCCTCCCGAGCGGGTCCTGCGGGAGACGATCGAGGCGGCGAACCGGGAGATCCACGACCTCGCCCGCGCCGACCCCTCGCGGACAGGGATGGGGACGACGGTCACCGCGGCGATCGTCAACGCCCAGAGCGAAGAGGTCGGGGTCGGCCACGTCGGCGACAGCCGCGCCTACCGCCTCCGCGACGGCAAGCTCGAACGCCTCACCCGCGATCACTCGCTGGTCGAGGAGATGCGCCGCAAGGGCCAGATCACCGACGCCCAGGCCGAGGACCACCCGCAGCGCTCGATCATCACCCGGGCGCTCGGCCCCGAGCCCGAGGTCGAGGTCGACGTGCAAACGGTGCCGGCCAGCCCCGGCGACGTCTTCCTGCTCTGCTCCGACGGGCTGACGACGATGCTCGACGAGGACCGGATCGCCCGCGTCCTCACCGACGCGCCCTCGATCGACGCTGCGGTCCGCGCTCTGGTCGACGAGGCCAACCGGGCGGGCGGCCGCGACAACATCACCGCGCTCGCCTTCCGCCTCGCGGACGCCGCGGCGCCGCAGCGGCAGCCGCAGGGCGCGACGCTGATCGGCCCCTCCGCCGAGGAGGCCGGCCTGACCGCCACCGAGCTGCGCCGCCGCGCCGAGCGGGCCGAGGCCGAGCTGGCC